>NZ_JAYRUC010000026.1:0-72652 GCF_041919235.1 Pandoraea sp. | reverse complement strand
ACCAGTCAGGGTGGATGGTTTGATGCACTGACCAATACCCAGTACGCACTTCATGCCTACACGCTCAAGAAGCGGCAATTCTGAGGTCATGCTCACGTATCCGGTACCGCATCCGAGGAGTTTATGAGACTGCGTCCGTACATTTGCAATGGTGATCAAACCGATGTGGGTGGTCGCGTTGAAACACCAAATCGAAAAGACACCCTGAATGGGCGCATAGCGGCCTATGAGGATGACCCGGTCTGGTGCCCGGAATGTAAATCATACGGCCGCATCGGATGCACCGGATATCGATTGCACGAGTTAGGCGCCGGCGGCAAGCGCCCTGCCTTGGCAGATGACGTTTGCCTATGCAAGTGCCGCCGGCATCCCGTATTGGTCCCGTCGCAGACCACGTCGTGTTCCGGGGCGTGATTTCGAAACTGATGAGCCACTCATTGAATCCACGGTCGATTCGTTTCGGATTTTCCATACATGCCGATTGATATAGCGCAACTTAAGCCACCCAAGCAATACCCGTCACGAGGTCTAGGGCTACGCACGTGGCTCGTGGTTTGCCTCTTATGCGTATTGCTTGTGGACGGCGCGATATTGCTGTTGTGGCCCCAAGGAACGCTCGCCCAAGGCGCCTGGTTTTGGCTTCTTATGGCGGGCCTTCCCACGGTCGTCATCATTTCACTTGTTGCATGGAACCGTTTGATTTACGAAAACCAGCATCTGCACGCCTTGTACTACAACGATCATCGTGAACGCCGTCGCTTGGAGTTGGTTCGCGATGGGCAACGGTCCGTGACAATGCTTGGATATGCCTATTGGTTTCCTGCGCCCATGAGCGATGGAGAACTTGCCAACACGATTGTGCAAGCCGCCAGCCTGGTAAAGGCACAGCCGCTGCGCGATGGGACCACAATCGTGCGCCATCTTCGTTTTCCTGACGACATCAACGGTGATTCGGCGGACGCGAGGCTGGCTGCAATCATGACGCGCCCATCATTCACGCGCGAAGGAAAGCTGTATGCACAATTGCTGGCTCCAATGATTGACGAGATTGAGGCGTTTATCAAAGAGGGGGCTCCGCCGGTGCTTCAGTTGGTGGTTGCCGAGAATGTTCGTGGCGATTGCGCATTGGAACAGATGCGAGTCGCATTAGATGGGTTTCATCTGTCCGCGCTTACGTGCCAAACGGTCTCAGCAGAGGACGGCCTGATGCAGATTGACACTTGGCTGGACTCGAAGGAGCCACGTCTGCTGCTGGTGGTAGCCGTCTCATTACACGATACGCCCCCGGCCGAGAGCGCCGAATGCGGTGTGGCGATGCTACTGGCACCTGAGTCGCTACGCTTGCCGAAGAGCGTAAAAGCACGGGCTAGGATTCACCGCCCCGCGGCGCGCCCGAACAGAGAGCTGGGTCAGGACATCGCGCTCAGCATGCTTTGGGGCAAGACCACGCCAACTGCTGTTTGCCACACATGGGTAACGGGCTTTGCGGACGCTCCACAAACGATGATCAGCGATGCGTGCCGACGTTCTGGCCTGGAGCACCTGACTGCCCATGCTTCACGTTTCCATCTAGACAGCACAATCGGCGACACGGGGCCGGCAGCCGGTTGGCTGGCCATTGTGGCCGCAGCTGAATTCGCTGCTGGCTCCCCTCAACTTATTCTCAATCGCGCGCGTACCGCTCAAGCCCTCGTTGTGTATGCGCCGCTGCCCCAATCATGAAAGCGGAACCGACGATCAGTCCGGACGGCATCACCGAATCTTCCCCAAAATCCCGCCCGATCTCAGGGTGGGGATTTCCCATACTGGTTACCGCTGTGGGAGTATTCCTATTGGCGATTGTCTGGATCAATGGTTCGGCGTTGGGGTTTCCATCTCGAACAGAAAAAACGACGGCAAGCCTTTGGATCGTGGGGGTGATGTTTGTCATCGTTGTGTTGCATGCGCTCGCATCAAGGCTGGGCGCTTACGCATTGGCGGGGGCCACTTTTCGGGCGCAATCCCATGCAGCAGGGAGTGCGAACGCAACTAGCGCTGTACCAGCACGCGACATCAGACTTCAATCCCTTGTGGACGAACTGCGCCTCACGCACGGCTGGCGTTGGCGGTATCGATGCTCGTGGCTGCTGCTCTGCGGCGAGGATACGCTCATCGAAGACGCCGCACCGGGCCTGAAGCGTAGCGGTGTGATGATGCTCAACGACACGGTTCTTCTGCATGCGTCACCCGATGGTATCGAGACGGCACAGTGGCGTCGCCAGATTCGGCACCTGCGCCGCAGGCGTCCGATCGATCGTTTGATTTACCTGGTGTCTCTTGGCGAGCCACCCCCTGCGAATGATCCCATGCCTCGCTCGTTGGCAACCCTCTGCGCTGATCTGGGCTGGGCCGCGCCGGTGACCTTCGTGCATGCGGTCCCGGCCGACGGAGAACAGCCAGAGGCCTTCTCCGCGATCGGCGCGTTTGTCCCGACGACTCGCCGTCGCGACAAAAGAAATATGCCGTTAAGCGAGCCGCTTGAGACCGTCCAACTTCGTACCGCTGACGTCGGCACGTATCTGTGTGGCAAGTTGGGGCAGAGATATCTCGCACAGGTCTCGTCCTATGTCGGTGTGCAACGCGAGCGCATTATCAAGCACTGGGAAGCGCTGGCTGCCACGCCATGGCAGCGCTCCCCACTCGCGGGCGTCTTGTTTGCCCCGGTCTTCGCCACTCCGGAAGCCACTGCCGTCCCCATCCCGGTTGAAGAGCCTCTGGGCAACGCCACTGCGACCTCCCCGATCCTCCCCGATTTCCGTCTCAAGCAACCCCGATCGTATGCTCCCGTCTGGCGCGCCGTTGCGGACAATCGCTGCGCCGGTCGTCGTGTCGGCTTTCACTGGCCCAACGCACTTGCCACACTTGTCACGGCGGGTACTGTCGCCTGGTGCGTATGGATGACCGTCTCCTTTGTCGGAAACCGTCGGCTCATCGACTCGGCACGCGACGTGGTGCAGTCTGCGCTTGATGCTCGTCCACACACGGTCGACGCCTGGCGTACCCAGTTAGCGTTACAACAGATGATCGACACACTCGAATACCGGCAGCAGCATGGCGCGCCTTGGTACCTGCGAGCGGGCCTTTCACGCAACGACGCGATTCTGGCCCGGCTATGGCATCCGTACCAGACAGTGGCAACGCGCAATCTTCAGGTACCGCTGGTGAAAGCCATCGGGGAGCAGCTTGACCTCGCTGGCGAGGCACGCGCCGATAGTCTCCAAACGAAAGAAGCACGCACGAACACCTACAACACCCTCAAGACCTACCTGATGCTTGGTGAGCCGACTCGGGCTGACGCCCAGTTCCTACAACGCCAGATCATGGCGCTATGGCCAAGTCCTGTGGCCATGCTCACGGGTGAATACGAGGACACGGGGCATCGGCTGGCGGCCTTTTATGCGGATCACCTCGCACACCACCCCGAATGGGCCGTTCAGGTCGATAACCGTTGGGTCGCGCCAGCCAGAAATATGCTGGTCACGCAAATGGGGCTCGCGTCGGCGGACGACGCGGTCTACGACGCGATTCTCGAAGAGGTCAAAGGCAAATACGCTGAGGCGTCGTTGCAGACCCTGCTCAAGGGGGCGGATGCGAGAGGCTTGTTCACCACGTCCGAGACGGTGCCGGGCGTCTACACCCGCGCTGCGTGGGAGGGGATGATCGCGGCGGCGATTGAGCACGCCGCAAATGATCGGCGCGTGAGCGACGACTGGGTGCTGACCGGCGGTGGATCGGAGGCGACTTCGCGATTGGCGCAGGGGCGAGAGAAGGCCGCTGCCGCCATTGACGAGAAGATTGCCGCAGATCACTTGAAGCAACGCCTGACGGCAAGGTACTTCGCGGAATACACCGCCGCATGGCAGCGCATGCTCAATAGTCTCCAATGGCAACCCGCTGCGAACCTGAGCGGGGCGATTGAGCAACTGACCCGGTTGGCCGACGCGCAAACCTCGCCGCTCATCGCATTGATGAAATCGATCGGCTACCAAGCGCAGGCCGGGCGAGCGTCACAGGCGCTGGCCGACACGCTGGTGCGCAAAGCCCAGAGCCTTGTCAGCCGCGACGATCAGGCAACGGCCCTCACCGTCAATCCACTCGACAAGTCGTTCGGCCCGCTACTTTCACTGATGGAAGATGCCAGTGCGACCGCCGGGACCGACAAGAGCAAAGGACATTCGCCAAGTGCCGTCTCCCTGATCGGCGTCAGCCTGCCGCGTTATCTGACCGCCGTCACAACGATGCGCTTGAAGCTGCAACAGATCGCCAGTAGCGCAGATGCGCAGACCATGGCCCGCTCGCTCGCCCAGGCGGTTTTCCAAGGCAAACTCTCGGAACTCTCGCAAGCCCGCGATGATGCGGCCCTCACCGCCGCAAGTCTCGGTACGGCCTGGGCCGGATTTGGCGATGCGGTCTTCACGCACCCCCTTGAGGCCGCGTGGCAGACGATCCTTCAACCCGCCGCGGCCAGCCTGAATGGCGCATGGCGGGCGAGCATCGCAGCCCCCTTTAACACGGCGATGGATGGCCGTTACCCGTTCTACGAGACGGGCGCGGACGCTTCGCTGGCTGAGCTGGGCAGATTTGTCCGGCCTGATACGGGACTGATTGCCAAGTTCATCGCGACCCAACTCGCGGGTGTCCTCAAACAGGAAGGCGATGTGTGGACGCCCAACGAGCTGGCCCCACAGGCGCTTCAGTTCGATCCTAAGTTCCTGGAGAGTCTTTGTCAGCTCTCCAAGGTAGGCGCGCAACTCTATGTGCAGGGAGATGCGGGTGAACGATTCGAGATGATGGCGTTGCCGACACCCGGCGTGACGCACTCCGAACTCTCGGTAGATAAACAGCAGTTGGCCTACTTCAACCAGCAGCAAAGCTGGACGCCAATGTCGTGGCCGGGGGATGGCTTGAGCGGTCACGCGCGATTGACGTGGCAGACGGTGGATACCGGGTTGCGCCAGGCGTTCGATGCGAGCGGCGACTGGGCCTTCCTGAGAATGCTCGATCAGGCGCAGGTCAAGGCGCTTGATAGTACCCGTTATCAGTTGACGTGGAATTCGGCCAATGGCGTTCCGTTGTCTTACGTGCTGCGCTCCCAATTAGGCGCGGGTCCGATCGATTTGCTCAAGCTCAGAGGTTTCCGTATGCCTGAGCGGATCTTTGTTGTGGGCAAGTCTGCGGCCTCGCACACCGCGTCACAACCGTCCGATGAGCGTCAACCATGACCCAACCCGATAACGAGCTGTCTGCAGATCGCCCGGCAGACACCGGGACGGACGATCCGTTTCTGCAGTATTTCGAAGGTGAGATGCGCTACTTGCGCGAGGCGGGCAAGGAGTTCGCCAGCGCCCACCCGGAGAAGGCGCAGAAACTCGGGTATGGCACGCCAGGGGCGCTCGATGATAGCGTTGAAGCCCTGTATGAGGGCTTTGCGTTCTTGACAGCGCGCCTGCGCATGAAGCTCGACGACACATTTCCCGAGATTACCGACCCGCTCGTCGACCACCTCTGGCCGTACGCGTCGCGCACGATTCCGTCGCTGGCAATCCTTGAAATGACTCCGCAGCAGGGGGAGGCCCGTACGCTGAGTAAGGTTCCCGCTGGGATGGAGGTGTGCTCTACCCCGATTGGGCCGGATGGCACCGTCTGCGTCTATCGCACGACCCAACCGGTGCAATTGCTGCCGCTTGCCGTGACTGATGCTGGTGTGCGCTTACGTCCCGACGGGCGCACTGTGATTCATCTTGCTTTTGCACTCACGCATGGCGAGCCGCGCGTCATGGACGACCTTTCCCGCATTCGTTTGTATCTAGACGGTGACCGGATGACGGCCTCAGCCCTCTATTCGACACTCACCCGTCAAGTGACGGCGATTGGTGTGCGCATGCCGCGTGTCCTCGGTGGCGAGCTGCGAATGCAACAAGGCCTGACGATCGAATCCGTGGGAATGGGGCCTGAGACGAGACTCTGGCCGACCGAGCACCGGGCGCGAGACGAGCAGCTCGATCGCGAGCAAACGATGCTCGAATATTTCACGTTCCCGGAGAAATTTCATTTCATCGACTTGTGTGGGTTCGATTCTGCGAGTGTGCCGGTTGGTGAGACACGTTTTGCGCTAGAGATCGAGCTCGATGGTGCAATGCCGAGCCAGATGACGTTTGATGCCAGCAATGTTCGCCTCTTTTGTACGCCCGTCATCAACCTGTTCGAGGTAGATGCGCAGGCCATCCAACCGGATGGACACAGCCGGGAATATCGGGTGGTGCCCGCTCACGAACACGGTGCCAATATAGAGCCATACGACGTGCTGTCCGTCGCAGCGCTCGATCCCCAGCTCGGCACTCGTCACGAGTATCTGGCATTCAAGGAATTCCGACATCGCGGCGGCATGATGCAGTACGAATCTCCCGAGCGGTATTTTCACACGTCCATGCGCCATGGCGTGACGGGCAAGCGCGAGATGTGGATCTCGCTGGATGGCACTCAGTGGAAGACGCAGGGTTTGGTGCCCGACAAGCATGTGGCCGTCAGAACCCTAGCGAACAACGAGCGATTGCCGCGTATGGCGTTGCGGGCATCGATGCTGACCGAGCCCGTGTCTGCTATCCCCGGGGTGACTGAGGTGCGCAATATCAGCACGCCGACGATGCCGTTACACGCGCCGCGCGACGGGCACTACCCGTGGCGGGTCATCGCTCACTTTTGCGGGGGTGGAACGACAGAATTGCATCTCATGACGGCGGAGACCTTTCGCGCTGTGCTGGGACTCTACGATTGGACCGGCAGTGAAGACAATCGCCAACGGATCGACGCGATTGAACATGTCTGGCTGGACAGGGAGACGCAAGTGCGGGGCGGACGCGTGTGCGATACCGTGAACTTGCATGTGGGCATCAACCCGGCGGGATTTGCCGGTGCGGGCGATACGGCGCTGTTTGCTGACGTGCTGCATCAATTCGTTGGTCGCTACGCCGACGTCCACTACGCGATACGGCTCGTGTTTTACGAAGGGGTGGGTGGGCCAGTGCGGCGATATCCGGAAACCAAGATGATGAGCGGGTGGTTATGAGGCAGGTGGCTAACTTTGGGGCGCGCAAGCGTTTGCGCTTCGTTGCAGGTGCGGTGGGGGTATTGGGCATGTTGGCGCTCACGTCATGCGGCGTATGGCAGACAACCAAGGACGCCACGGCGAGCATAGGGCGAGCCATATTCATCGCGAAGGTCAAGGAAATGAACTTCGTAATCGAGAGCCATGACGCATTGAATCAGAATCACGACGGCAGGTCGTTGCCGCTGGTGCTGCGGTTCTATCAGTTGAAGGATTCTGGTGCGTTTGAGAAAGCCAGTTATGCCCAGCTACTCGATCAGGATCACGAACTGCTGAAATCCAGCCTGGCGGGCGTCTCTGAAGTGACGCTGGCACCGGGCGCAAAGCTGACGGTATCAAGACCGATGGCCGATGAAGCGAAGTTCGTTGGCGTGGTGGCTTTCTTTCGCACCCAGGCGGGGGCGGAGTGGCAACTGGTGATTCCGAAGGCCGCGTGGGAGAAGACCGATCCCGTGAAGCTTGAAGTTACGGGCAATCGCCTTGAGGTGGCAGTTCAATGATGCAGTCCGTGCATGGACATGCTGAGGGAAATCAACGTCGCACCAATTGATGCCGCACCTTTGCAGAGGTGGCCGCGCAAATTCGGACAGCCGGGTAAGTGGAATGGCCGGGGCCTGAGCCAGCGATAATGCAGGCAAAGGAACCGAGGAAATGACGAAGAGAACCCGACGTACGCACTCAGCGTCGTTCAAAGCAAAGGTGGCGCTGGCAGGGTAATACCCCCTGAAATCCACCGCTGGGAGAAGTAGAATTTTCTCGTTAAGAGGGAGTTCTGCAGATGAAGAAGTCGAGATTCACAGATAGCCAGATATTGGAGGCGCTCAAGCGCGCGGAGGCTGGGCTTGCGGTGCCGGAGCTATGCCGGGAACTGGGCATCAGTTCGGCAACGTTCTACAAATGGCGCTCGAAGTATGGCGGCATGGACGCGTCGATGATGTCGCGCATGAAGGAGCTCGAGGCGGAGAATGCCCGGCTGCGCAAGATGTACATCGAGGAGAAGCTCAAGGCTGAGATTGCCTCGGAGGCGCTGCAAAAAAAGTTCTGAAGCCATCTCGCCGGCGCGAGATGGCAAAGCAGGTTGTGCAACAGCGCCGCGTATCAATTCGTGTGGCGTGCACAGTGTTCGGCATCAGCGAGTCGTGCTACCGATACGAGGCGAAGTTGAACACGGAGAACGAAGAGATTGCAGACTGGCTGATGCGTATCACGGGCTGTCATCGCAACTGGGGCTTTCTGCTGTGCTATTACTACTTGCGTAACGTGAAGGGATTCGGGTGGAACCACAAGCGCATCTACCGGATTTATCGGGAGCTGGAGCTGAACCTGCGCATCAAGCCGAAGAAACGCTTGGTGCGCGAAACGCCGCAGCCACTGTCGGTGCCGCACGCCATCAACGAAGTGTGGTCAATGGACTTCATGCATGACCAGCTCGCTGAAGGGCGCAGCATCCGGATGCTGAACGTGATTGATGATTTCAACCGCGAGGCGCTGGGCATTGAGGTGGATTTCTCGCTGCCGTCCGAGCGGGTGATTCGCACGCTGAAGCAGCACATGGAATGGCGTGGCAAGCCGAAGGTAATTCGTTGTGACAACGGCCCAGAATACCTGAGCACAGCCATCGTGACTTGGACGCAGAAGCTAGGTATACGGCTGGAATACATTGAGCCGGGCAAGCCGCAACAGAACGCGTACATCGAACGGTTCAATCGGACCGCGCGCTACGAATGGCTCTCGCAATATCTGTGGGAAGACCTGGAGCAGGTTCGGCAGGCAGCGACCGACTGGATGTGGACTTACAATCACGAGCGCCCAAATATGGCATTGGGCGGCTTTACCCCGAAGCAGCGGCTGGCCATGGCCGCTTAGTTTCTACTTCTGCCGACTGTGGAAAACGGGGGCATTACCCAGCGATTTGGCGACGCATGCGTCGGGGGTAAGTTGGGCTGCTGCCGGCTCCGCAGACCGCACATTGAATCGTAGGTATTTTCATTTACCCCCGTAGGTATCCGATCCCATTTACCGCCAACGCCCATGCTCCTACCCTACGTTGGACAATCTCAAGGAGAGGATGGCTGACATGAAGAAGGTTGCAATCATCGGAGGGGGCCAAGGCGGCTTTCATTTGGCCTTCGGCTTGCTCGATCGCGGATGCGATGTCACGTTGTATACCGACCGCACGCCCGACCAATTGCTGGGTGGAAAGATTCCCAGCACGGCATTCCTGTTCAACCAGACGCTCGATATGGAGCGGCGCCTTGGCTTGAATTTCTGGGAAGACGTCGCCCCTCTGGGCGAAGGCATGCTGGTCGATTTCCGTGAGCCATCGGGCAAATCGGTGCTCACGGTGAAGGGCCGACTGTTGGACAAGTCGGGCCAAGCCATCGACCAGCGTACAAAATTCGCCCGTTGGACTCAGGAGTTCGAGCGGCGCGGCGGACGGCTCGTCGTGCAATCGGTCTCCCTGGAAGAACTCGACGGTATCGCGGCCGCAAGCGACCTCACGCTCGTCGCTTCCGGTAAGGGCCCAATCAACGCGCTCTTCGCCCGTGACGCCTCGCGTAGCGTCCACGAAACACCGCCGCGCAACCTTGCGGCACTCTTGCTTAAGGGACCGCAACTCGTCGGTGACCGGCCCTGGTCGAAGGCCGACTTCCGGCCATTGCGCTTCAACTTCATCTTCGGCGTCGGCGAGTTCTTCTCGTTGCCCTTCTTCACCCACTCCGCAGGCGAATGCCGTAGCTTCCTCTTCGAGGCTCGCCCCGGAAGCCCGATGGACCGGTTCCAGGCGGCCACCGACGGCAACGAAATGCTCAAGATCGCCAAGGAAGTGATGCGCGACTTCGCGCCGGAGGACGCCAGCCTGCTCGACGATGCGCAACTCACCGATCCGAACGCGTGGCTCAAGGGCGCCTTCACGCCAACCGTCCGGCACCCCGTCGGGCACCTGCCCTCCGGTCGCGTCGTCATGGGCGTGGGCGACTCCGTGTGCCTGAACGATCCCATCGCCGGGCAAGGCGCCAACAACGCGTCGCGCATGGCCGAGCATTTGATCGATGCCATTGTGGCCAACGGTGCCTCGCCGCACAGCGCCGAGTGGATGCAGCAGACGTTTGACGCCTTCTGGGATGCCTCCGCAAGCTACACCACCGCATTCACCAATGCCCTGCTCGAGCCGCCCGGCGAGGCCGTCATGCACGTTCTGGGGGCAGCCGCGAATCATCGCACCGTCGCCGACGACTTCGTCGCGTGCTTCGAAACGCCCCGCAATTTCTGGCCGTGGATCGCCGACCTGCCCGCCGCGCAGCGCTTCGTCCAGGAGCGAGGGGGGAGCGATGCTGTCTGACGCTTCCAGCCTGTCGTCGGACTGGCGACATGCCCATGAACTCCCCGATGCCCGCGTCGATCTCCGGCGTGCGCTCGGCTGCTTTGCCACGGGCGTGACCGTCATGACGACGCGCGATCCTGATGGCCGGCGCATCGGTATCACGGCCAACTCGTTCTCGTCGGTGTCGATGGATCCGCCATTGATTCTGTGGAGCCTGGCCCGCAGCTCGCCGAACGCGCAGGCATTTGCCGACTGTCGGCACTTCGCGGTGAACATCCTCGCTGGCGACCAGCACGCTATTTGCACGCGTTTCGCACAACCTGCTGCGGACAAGTTCGCCACTGTGGACATCACCGCCGGTCGGCACGACGTGCCGCTCATCGCCGGCGCAGCCGCGCATTTCGAATGCGACATCGAAGCTGTCCATCCGGGCGGCGATCATCTCATTCTCGTCGGCCGCGTTCAACGCTTTCGCTGGCATGACGCCGCACCTCTGGTGTTCTGCAAAGGCGCGCTGCAACCGTTCCACACTGCCGTTCAGGAGCAGGAAACATGAGCTCGAATCCCGCAACGATCTGGGGCATCGAAGGCAAGACCGCCATCGTGACCGGCGGCGCCACGCTGATCGGCGCTGCCGTGGTGCGAGCGCTGTGCGCGGCGCATGCCAATGTCGTCATCGCCGATATCGACGTGCCGCGCGCCAGCGCACTGGCCGCCGAAATCGGGCCGCAAGCGTTATTCGTCGAGACAGACCTCGCGAGCGACGAGGCGATTCAACATTGCGTGAAGACTGCCCACGCGCACTACGGGCGCATCGATATTCTCGTCAACGTCGCCTGCGCCTATGTCGACAACGCGCTGGCCTCCACTCGTGCGCAATGGCATGCGGCGCTTGACGTCAATGTGGTGGGCGGATGCATGTTGCTGCAAGCGGCACATCCGTTCCTTGTCAAGGCAGGTGGCGGCGCGGTGGTGAATTTCGGTTCCACCAGCGCACACGCAGCCCAAGCCGGCCGATGGCTGTACCCGGCCAGCAAGGCCGCGATCCTGCAACTCACGCGCAGCCAGGCACTCGATCTGGCGAAGGACGGCATTCGCGTGAATGCCGTCTCGCCGGGCTGGACGTGGTCGGGTGTACTCGATGCCATCTCCGGCGGCGACAAGGTCAAAACCAACGCGATCGCATCGAAGTTTCACATGCTAGGCCGTATGGGTGAGCCAGAGGAGGTCGCCAACGCCGTGCTGTTCCTGGTGTCGGACAAGGCGTCGTTTGTCACCGGGGCGAATTTGGCCGTCGACGGTGGTTATGCCGCCATGGGGCCGGAACAGACGCTCTCGCCCATTGCCGAGCTGCTGCCCTCGCCCGCTTGATCTCCTGCGTAACGACGCAAACGACGCAAACGACGCAAACCGGCGCCAAAAAAAGCACCCCGATCAGCATGATGTCGATCGGGGTGTTCCTTTTTTATCCTGCTTTCATCGTGAGTCTACGGCCTCACGTCAGCACCGACAGGAAAGCTTCGTTGAGCTTGCGGTCATGATAAAAGATCGCCTTGCCGATTTCCGCCTCGGTCCAGGTGATGGTGGGCTTGTCCGGGTAGTGAATGTAGCCGCCTGAGAATACCTCGTTGCGGTTGCCCGACGGGTCGAAGAAGTAGATCGTCTCGCCGCGCGTGATGCCGTGGCGCGTCGGGCCGATATCGAGCGATACCTCGCGCTTGGAGATGATATCGGCCGCGCGCAGTACCTCGCCCCAGTTGTCCAGACTGAACGAGGCGTGGTGGAACTTGTTCTTCTCGGGATGACGAATGAACGCGACGTCGTGTGCCTTGTTCGAGCAGGTCAGGAAGGCGCCGATCAGCATGTTCTCGGGGCCAGCCACAATCTGCTCCGCCAGCGTGAAGCCGAGCACCTCGCGGAATAGCTTGACGGTGCCGTCGAGGTCGTCGCCATAGAGCAGGCAGTGATCGAAGCGCCCCGGCGCCATGCCGCGAAGTCCGTCCGGCCACGGATCGGGATTGACGTCGCCGGTGGCGCAGCCGAGCTTGTCCTTGTGCGCGTACAGCTCGATCGAATGTCCGGTCGGCACCGTAAAGCGCAAACGGCGCCCGGTGTACTGCAGGTCGCCCGCAGGCAGCCAGGTCAGATCGGCTGCCAGGCCACACTGCGCCAACTCGGCGGCCAGACGCTCGAGCGTGCTATCCGAGTCGACGCGAAAGCCCATGAAGTCCATACCGGCGCGGTCCGTTTCGCGCAAGATCACGCTGTGGTGATCGTGCTCGTCCCACGCCTTGAGGAATACGCGTCCCTGGTCGTCGCGGCCAGTCTCGATCAAGCCGATCACCTCCGTGTAGTGCTTGATCGCCGCGTCCATGTCGAGTACTCGAAGCGCCACGTGTCCGGGGCGCAATACGCCAGTCAATGCCATCATTTGTCTCCTTGAATAATTCGTTTTTGTGCTTCGCCGCCTTCGATACGTCCGCGCGCGGCTTCTCGGTTCAGGCAACGTTGCATCTTTTCGGCCAGCGCCACACGCACGTGGCTTTCCGGATAGGCGCGGCAAGCCAGCACCACGCCGTCCTGTGCTTCTTGCTCGCTTACGCAGGCGCGGCTCATCTTGCCAAGCCGGCACGCACCGGCGATGACCCGCACCTTGCACACGCCGCAGCCGCCGCTACGGCATCCCACCGGAATGCCGCGCTTGCCAAGCCGCTCCATGCCGTGCAACAGGCTTTGCTGCGCGTCGCATAGATAGCGCTCGCCGATTCCGTCGATCTCCACTTCGAACATCTCTTGTCTCCAAGCCGTCTCGTCGTGTCCTGGCGCATGGGCGTCGCGCTCGCATAAGCCGCCCGTGCTACTCCTTGTGCAGCGGAGCCGGTGCCGGTGAGCGCGCGTCCTGTGCGAGCGTGCTGTCGCCGCGCGCACGTTCGAAGCGCAGCTTCAGCACAACGATCACGATGGCCAGCAATAGCACCACCGCGTTGTTCAGGGCGATCGGGCGGGCACCGATGGCAATGCCGTAGTACATCCACAGGCTGACGCCCGCGATGAAGCAGGCATACATGCCATACGAGATATCGCGCGCGGAACGCGAACGCCAGATCTTGACGACCTGCGGTATGAACGACACGGTGGTGAGAAGTCCCGCCAGCAGGCCAACAGCGTCTGTCGTTTCCATGGAAGTGATTCCGTTCGCCGCAGGGTCGCGGCTCAGAAGAAGCGGTCGTAGTGGACCTGTGCTGTGGGCACCGCGTGACGCGCGTGCAGCATGTCCTGCATCGCCTGGATCATTCGCGGTGGCCCTGCCATGTAAAACTCGCACTCCGGCATCTGCGCGCCGATCACCTGTTCCACATGCTGGTGGACGAAACCCGTTTGCCCCCGCCATGTCGTGCCATTGCCGAGGTCGGGTGCCGACACGACCGGATAGAACCGGATACGGTCCCCGAAGCCTTGCAGCGCGCTCAGTTGCGCTTCGCCGCAAACGTCACGTACCTCTCGCGCTCCGTAAAAGAAGTGCAGTCGCTGCGTCTCGAGCATGCCGGATTGCGACATGCCGCGCGCAATCGAAAGCATCGGCGCGAGTCCCGAACCGCCCGCCACGCACACGACGTCGCGTGCCACGGTGGTGCGAAGATGCGCCGTGCCATAGGGACCGTCGATCTGAACCTGCGCGCCACGGTCAAGACGGTCGAACAATGCCGACGACGCAGCACCGCCTTCGACGCGACGCACCTGGAAGTGCCAGTCCCCTTCGTCATTGGGCAGGTTCGCCATCGAGTACGCCCGAACGCCGGGCACGCCCGGGATGCGTAGCAACGCGAACTGGCCCGGCAGGAATGCCGCCGGGGACGCGGCCCGAAAGCGGAACTCACGGATGTCGTGCGTCACGTCTTCGCTCGACGCGAGAACAGCACCGAACCTGCGGGGAACGATGATCGGCCGACATGCGTCGTCGAGCCTTATCTTGATACGGCAGTCGCTCGTCGGCCTGCACTGGCATGCAAGCTTGCGTCCCTTGGCGCGATCACGATCCGACAATCCCGGCGCAGCGCTCCACACTTCCTCGACCTCGCCTTCGAGCAGTTCGAACTTGCACGTTCCGCACCCGCCCACCGCGCATTCGTAGGGCATACCAAGCCCGGCCCGCAGGCCGCCGCCGAGCATCGTATCGTCGCTGTCGCACGAAAATCGATGCGACGACCCTTCGACAGTAATTCCATGCATCGTTGCACCCCTGTCAGTCGTCGGCACGAATGCCTACGTTGTCGCGCTCGACGACAACCTCATACGTCTTAAGTGGAATCGTGCAGGGTGCCCCAGCCGGCTTGCCGGTGCGGATGTCGAACGCGCCCTGATGGAACGGGCATTCGACCACGTCGCCGTCGATTTCACCGTCGCACAGCGACGCCTCGCCATGCGTGCATGTGTCGTCCGTTACATGAAAGCGACCTTCGAGATTGAAGACAGCAAGCGGCTTTCGCCCGGCCAGTTCGACGCGTTTTGCGCTTCCCTCCGGTACGTCGGAGGTCTTGCAGAGAAAATGAATGACTTGCTCGGCTACCGTCATGATGGCGTCTCCTGATGCCCGCGCACGCGCAGTACGCGGCCATGCGGGCATCAGTGATGCACGAGGCGTCTGCGTTTGCGTGCGACCATTTGAATCGTGGAATCAGGGTAGCGTCGCGCCGTGGAGCGGAAAATTGGATCGACTGCTTATCGAATAAGTGCTTTTGCTTATTCTGGCGAAGGAAGCGCGAGATCGCTGGCCACCCCGTAGGACGGCGAGACGGCATCGCTGTCGGGGCGTGTGCGTGGCAGCATCACATGAACGCGGGTCTGCATCGGCGATACCGAACTCGTGATCCATAGATGCCCGCCGTGCGTGTCGACGATCGACCGGCACAGCGAGAGGCCGATGCCAAGGCCGTCATTTTTGGTCGAGAAGAACGACGCGAAAATCTGATCGGGGCTGATGCGAGGCAGACCCGGGCCACTGTCGGCCACCGTGATTTCCATACGCTGGTTCGGACGTCGATTCACGCGAATGCAAAGCTCGCGCGAGTCCGGCGGCGCGCTTGCCATGGCGTCGATGCCGTTGACCGCGAGGTTGATCACGACCTGCTGGATCAGTACTTCGTCGCACTCGACCAGGCATGGCGCGTCGTCCATGTGGTATTTCACCGTGACGTCGTTCTGTTGTGCCTTGATTGCGATGAGGTCGGCCAGATCGTGCACCAGATCACGCAAGTCGATGACCTGACGCTGATAGGTCCGATTGCACGTGAATTCTCGTACCTTGTTGATGATCTTCCCCGCGCGTTCCGCTTCGTGCTGGGTCAGCTCTAGAATCTTCAGCAAGTCATCGCTGGAATATTGCCCCGCCTGGATACGCCTGCGGCAGCCGGCGACGAAATTGACGATCGCAAAAAACGGCTGGTTCAACTCATGCGCGAGCGCAGTCGCCATCTCGCCCGTGGTCGAGATGCGCGCGATGCGGCTCAGTTGATACTCGCGCGCGCGGGCCATCTCCTCGACTTTTACGCGCTCGGTAATGTCGCGAAAGTTAGCGAGAATGCCCTGCACCGATGGATCGTTCAGCAAATTGCGACAGCGGGCCTCATAAATGCGCCACTCGCCATTGCGATGCTGCAACCGGTAGCTGAAATTGGTGCTCGCGCCCGGTGCTAGGGAACTCAACGCGTGTCGAATCGATTCCGCCTCCTCTGGCGCGATGAACGAGTACAGCGAGCGACCAGTGAGCAGGCGTGCGGACACGCCAAGCAGGGTACGGATGGACGGGCCCACGAAGCGGATGATGCCGCTCGCCGACAAGATGGCGATGCCGTCGGACGAGCTCTCGATAAGCTTGCGGTAATAGCGTTCCTTTTCCCTGAGCGCAACTTCAGCCTGTCTGCGCTCGGTAATATCGCGCGCCATCGCGATCACGCGCTCCACGCCATTGAGCGAAATGCGCTTGAGGCTGACTTCGACCGGCGTCTCGTGCCCTTGGGCATTGCGAATGACCCATTCGAAGATCACGCCGCCTTTCGAGTCGCGCGCTTCCCACACGCGGCGAAGACCCGCTTCGGTGTCGTAGGGAAAATGGTTGCGCGTGAGTTCGCCGATCGACATTCCGCGCAATTCTTCAACCGTGCGGCCATACATCTGGCAGGCATTGAGGTTGGCGTCGAGAATTTCGCCCGTGTCCTTGTTGTGGATCACCATGATGTCGTTCGCGTAGAGGAAGACCTCCTGGTAGTTGGTCCGGCTCAAGTAGTTGACGAATTTCATGGTCGTGGCCTCGCAATGTCGCATTCAGGATAGCACCCGCCCTCTCGTCCATTCGTATCGCGCGCAGCGATAAGTGTTATCCCCTAACCCGGTAACTATCCGACCGGATAACCGCATCACGGCGATTTCCGTACGCTTGAATCCGACATCAATGCGCGCCAGCCACCGGAGTTCAGTCGCCGGTGGGCGCCACAGACGAGGATAGAGGACACCCCCATGAGTCACGAACAGCCGGTAGCGCCCCAGGCCGTGGTATCCGTCAATACCTATACCCGCGGCGTGATCGGTCCGCGCGAAGCCATGCTCGGCCCGGTCCGCGACGGCGGACGCATCGTCACAGGCACCCCCCCGGGTTGCTGGGGCCCGATGATTACGCCGATTTTCCAGGGCGGGCACGAGGTTACACAGCCGGTCGCCGTCGAAGGGGCGGAGGTTGGCGATGCCGTCGCGCTGAAGATCGTGCGCTGCGAGGTCACGTCGCTCGCGACGTCGTCCGGCGTCATGGAGTTCGTCGAGGGTCGATACGTCGGCGACCCGTTCGTGGCGAAGCTCTGCTCCGCATGCGGAACGCCCGCCCCGTCGAGCCATGTCGAGGGCACCGGGGACGAGGCGATTCGCTGCGACGTCTGCGGCGCCGAGGTCAACGCGTTTCGCTTCAGCCACGGTTACGTGATCGTGCTCGATCGCGAGCACCGCGTCTCGCTCACGGTCGACGCGGAAGTGGCCCAGCGAATCGCCCGCATGCCTAGCCAGCTCGCGCGGCTGCCGGAGCTCTCGGAGCAGCACTCGATCCTGTCGCTCGCCCGCGCGGACATGAGCGGCGTGGCGGCCCACATGCAGCCGTTCCTTGGGAACATCGGAACGATGCCGTCGCAAGACCTTCCCGATTCGCACAACGCCGGCGACTTCGGATCGTTCCTTGTCGATGCGCCGCACGCCTTCGGTCTGTCGCGCGAAGCGCTGGAGGCCCACAAGACGGATGGCCACATGGACACCAACAGCGTGCGCGAAGGGGCCATCGTCATTTGTCCGGTGAAGGTGCCCGGTGCGGGCGTGTACATGGGCGATATGCATGCGCAGCAGGGCAACGGCGAGGTCGCCGGGCATGCGACGGATGTCGCTGGCGAGGTCGAGCTGCAGGTCGAAGTCATCAAGGGGCTGGCGATCGATGGGCCGATCCTGCTTCAGCGCCCTGACGACCTGCCGCCGATGGCCCGCCCCATGACCGCCGCGCAGCGTGCCCACGTGCGCGCACTCGGTGACCGCTACGGTCAGACGACGATTGAGGCGAACGCCCCGATCACGTTCATTGGCTCGGCGCCCACGCTCAACGAAGCGACCAAGGTCGGCCTTGAGCGCGCGGCACGCGTCACGGGCCTGCCGTACAACGAAATCCTCAATCGCGCGACGATCGCCGGTTCCATCGAGATCAGCCGCCTGCCCGGCGTGGTGCGCGTCACGTTCCTATGCCCGATGCCGATTCTCGAACGCCTCGGTATCGCCCATCTCGCACGCGCGCAATACGGACTCGACGAGGACGGCGTGGCCAGCGAATGAGGCAGTTTGCGCCAACCTACTACGACGACGAGTCGATCATTCATCAGAAGGAGCGGTAATGGAAACATCAGAGAACACACTGCGCTGGGCGGCGAAGTACCCAGAGCTCGGCACCGAACCGATTCCCGTCGAACCCTGCGTGTCGCCGGCGTTCTTCGAGCGCGAGAAGGCGCGCGTGTTCATGAATACGTGGCTCAAGGTGGGCCGCATAGAGGAAATCCCGAACGTTGGCGACTACAAGGTCAAGAAGATTCACTTCGCCAAGACGTCGGTGATTCTGATTCATGGCAAGGATGGCAAGGTCCGGGGCTTTCACAATACGTGCTCCCATCGCGGCAACAAGGTGATCGTTGAACACGGCGAGGAAACGTACGGCCGCAACAAGGCCGCGGTAGTAACGTGTCGCTTTCACGGCTGGGTGTACGACGCCGAGGGCAAGTTGATCCAGGTGCCTGAAGAGGAGCGCTTCCCGCCTTGCTTCGAAAAGTCTTCAGGTGGGCTCACGTCGGTGCACACGGACGTGTGGGAAGGTTTCATTTTCATCAACCTCGCGGCGCAGCCGGACCGTACGCTGCAGGACTACCTCGGCGGCATCGGCCAGCATCTGGGCGGCTACCCTTACAGCGAAATGTCGCAGTGCTTCAGCTACAACACGATGCTGGACTGCAACTGGAAAATTGCGCTCGATGCCTTCTCGGAGGCATATCACGTCTCGACAATCCACGCGGGGTCGTTCCCTAACGTGTTCTCGACAGGGCTGTCGGACGTCGCTCTGTTTGGCGAGCATCGAACGACGGGCATCTGTCTCACGCTTAACGCCACGCCGACGCCGGTGGCCGGCATCGCCAACGGAATCTCCGGGGCATCGCTTGTGTCGCAGCGCAGCTCGTCGATGTTGCCGCCCGGCGTCAACCCGGGCCGCCGCGACGACTTCTCGTTTGAACTCAGCGTCGTGTTCCCGAACATCCTGATCCACATCTCGGAAGGTATCTGGTTCACGCACCAGTTCTGGCCGGTCGCGCATAACAAGACGATGTGGGAAGGCAAATATTACGTAAAGCCGCCGAAGACCAACAGTGAGCGCTGGGCCATCGAATTCGCGCAAGTGCTCCAGCGCAACGCGTGGCTGGAAGACACGGCGACGATGGAAGACACGCACGCCGCGCTCGAGTCTGGCGCCAAGCAGCACATGTTCCTGCAGGACGAAGAGATTCTCCTGCGCCACGGGTACAAGGTGCTCGAAAAGTACATGGAACAATGAAGGAGATGCACGTCATGGAAAAAACACTTCCCAAGGGCTTCGAGATGCTCGAGCCGCTCGTCGCCGACTGGGCGTTGCCGACACAGAATGAGCGCCAGCATCGCCGCATCAACTCGTCGCGCGGCGAGCTGCGCTATTTCTACGACAACATGTTGCCGCATCTCTCGGCGATCCTCGCGCACATCGATCGGTATCCGTTGGGCCAATTGCCGGACGAGGCTGCACGACTGTCCTCGCTCGCGTTGTCGCTCGCTGAAATCGCGCCGCACATCGAACTCTACGGCGGAGATCCGAAAGTGCCGCACAGCTTCGACGAGTCGCGCTTTGTGGCCGAGCACGGCGATCTAGTCAACTGACGCATGTACCGCGTCCGGTGCCATCGCTCGGGGGGAGCGGCGTCACCGGACGCATCTGCTGGGAGGTACGGTGGCATCTTCATCGACGCTTTCGCGGCGCATCGCTCGGCTCGAAGCCGTGGTCGCCGTGACGCAACTGGTTGGGCACTACGCCCGGGGGGCGGACCGCCGCAATGATCCTGTCATCATGGCGCCGCTGTTCAGCCGCGATGCCCTATGGGAAGCGCGAGGCTTCGGCCGTTATGAGGGGAGGGATGCCATCGTGAAGGAACTCGCCCGCATAGGCGAGGAGCAGATCGTTTGGACCCTGCACTACATGGTCTCGCCTCTCGTGGAGATCAATGAGGATCTGTGCACAGGGACGTGCCGGTGGTACCTGTGGGAACTGGCGCAAGTGCGTCAGGATCGCGCCGACCATGCGCCTCCTGCAGCGCACTGGATCGGGGGTTGGTATGAGAGCAACGTCGTGTTCGAAGACGGGCAGTGGCGTTTCGCGCGCGTGCTGCTCGACCTGCAGTTGATGCATCGACACGACGCCAATTGGATGCCGACGGGGCCTGCTGCGTCTTAACGCAATAACGCAACCGCGTGCCGGGAAAGTGCTTGAAGCGCCGCTACATCAGCGGCGCTTTTTTTATTCGTCACGCGCTTGGCAGTCGCCCGAATAGGTAATCCCATCTATTCGCTTATATGAACGACCCAATGTCAACGCGATTTTCGTCTTCATAAGCTCTTTTCATGATGGTCGGGCCGGTGAGATGCAGGTGCCGCTCGTCATCAATCGGGGAAGGAAACGACTATTCAAGGAGATGGCTGTGAAGCGAACCGGATGGATCTGTATGGCTGCGTTGAGCATGCCCACGCTGGCCTCGGCGCAGGGCAACGTGAACCTGTACGGCGTGATCGATGCTGGCGTGACTTACGTGACGAACCAGCATGGCGGGCGCAACACCGTGTTGGCCACTGGCATGCAAACGCCGAACCTGTTCGGCCTGCAAGGCTCGGAGGACCTGGGCGGTGGACTCAAGGCCGTGTTCAAGCTGGAGGGTCAGTTTGCGCTGGACAATGGCGCATCCATCGGCGGCGGAACGTTCGCTCGACAGAGCTACGTGGGCTTGGCCGGGCCGTGGGGTACGGTTACGCTGGGCAATCAGTACGAGTTCATGTTCGACTCGCTATCGGCTCAGCGCCTCGGCCCGTCGCTTGCCTACGTCAGCCTCTATAACCTTCAGCAGGGACCCTTTCAGGGGTTGGGCACGCCCTTCGGCGGCCTTGACTTCAACCGAGTGGGCGGCGCGTTCCGTGTTGCCAACGCGGTGAAGTACATGACGCCCGACTATCGTGGCCTGAACGCCGGCGTGATGTACGGTCTTGGCGGCGTACCCGGTTCCTTCGGCCAGAGCAGCACGACCAGTGCAGGCATCAACTACGCGAACGGGCCGCTGAGCCTGAACGCGGCGTATACGTACGCGAAGGACGCCACGATCAACAACGGCAACGACGGCATCCGCAACTGGGGGGTGGGCGGACGCTACCAGCTCGATAAATGGCAGTTTGACGCGATCTACACCAACACGCGCAACACGTTCACGGGCGGGCACGTCGACGTCTACCAGGTCGGCGTCAACTACTCGATCAGTCCGGCAACCACGCTGCGTGGCGATTACCAGTTCATGAAGGGGAACGCGCAGCTTGGCGACAACAAGGCCCACCAGTTCGGCCTCACGCTCGACTACGCATTCTCGAAGCGCACGGACGTCTACGCGAACCTCGTCTACCAGCGCGCCAGCGGCAATGCAGCGGCGATGGCGTGGATCTCGGGATTGCCCGGATCGGCCGACGGTTCGAACCAGGGCGCTGTTCGTCTGGGCCTGCGTCATTTCTTCTGACCGGTAGGCGCGGCGTCGGCGTGACTGTTTGCGCCGCCGCTTAGCGCAAGTCGGTCTCTTGCATCCTGGAGACAAACATGCATAGTGAATTGCAAATCTCGACGCGTACCGACGACCATGCGCTCGAGGCAGTGCCCGAGGGGGAGCGTCAGAACTGGCTGCAGTTGTCGTGGAGCACCGCCGGTATCGTGACGACGCTGATCCAATTGTTCGTGGGTGCGCTCGTCACCTTCGTTGCCGGCATCCGAATTGGGCTGCTTGCCGGTGTGTTCGTGGCGATCGTGGGCGCGCTGCTCGGCTGGGGGGCGGGGCATATCGCGTTTCGCACGGGACTGGCGAGCACGGTACTGTCACGTGAGCACGGGCTGGGGCAGCGCGGCTCGGCTTTGCTGGCGCTGGTGTTCGGCTTCATGATCACCGGCTTCATCGCGCTCGAGAACGTGCTGCTCTACAAGGGATTCCTTTTCTACCTCAATCAGCCCGACACGCTGGGCATGCGGGTCGCCGTCTACGGCACGCTGACGATCGCGTGGATCTTGCTCACGGCGTTCGGCTTTTCGCTCGTATCGCGCGTCTCGTCGCTGGCGCTGGTGGCATTCCTTGCCGTGCTGCTCTATATGATGGTCGATGTGATCACGACCTCGGGCCAGAGCTGGTCGTCGGTGATGCAGTTCGGTGCGCAAATGCCACCGGAGGCGCTCAAGGCGATGGGCGCGACCACCGACTGGGGCAAGTTCAGCTTCTGCGTGAACGTGCTCATCGGATCGGCGGGAGCGCTCGCGCTCATCGATGCCGACCTGGGACGATACGCGAAGTCGTCGCGCGACATCGCGATCGCGGCGGTCATCGGCAACATCTTCATGGACGTGGTGATGGTCGCCGTGGGGGGCATTGTGATGTATGCCGGCATGGATCAATTGGTGGCGCATCACGTGAAGGTCGGCGGCATGACGGAAGCGGCGGCGCGCGCGTTGGCGCTGCAAAGTCCGGACAGCGTGGCGGCCGCATTCATTGTGTTCGGCGGGGTGCTGGGAACGCTGCTGATGGTGTTCGCCCAATCGAAGGCTCAGGTACTCAACACCTACAGCGCGTCGCTGTCGCTGACCAACCTGGCGGATGCCGTGTTCGGGTGGCGCCCGGGTCGTTTCGTGTTCGTGGTACTGGCCAACGTGATCGCGTGTCTGATGCTGATTGGTTCGATTCTCGAATGGTTCAATTCGTTCATCACTGTGCTTGGCATCCTGACCACGGGCTTCGCGGGGATCATCATTGCCGATTACTTCGTCGTCAAGCGTGGTGCGGGTGCTTCACTCGGCGGCGCAGAGGAAGTGAATTGGGCCGGCGTGATAACGGTGGTGACGGGTTTCGTTCTTGCGCACTACGTACTCAATCGACTGGTGCCGATCGAATTCTTCACGTCGCTGGTGGTGTCGTTTGTGCTGTATCCGGTATTGCGGCTGGGGGCACTGAGTCGTATGAAGACCGCGCGTAGCTAGTTCGGCATTGCCGCACCCCTGTGTATCTCCTTGCGCCCCGCCCCGGGGCGCTTTTTTTCTTTTGAGGGCCGGCCTCAATCGGAGCGCTTTCCGCTTTCGCTCATTCCGAGTCGCACGAGCTCCGCCACAGAGGTGGCGCCGAGTTTGTCGCGGATGTGGGCGCGGTGTACCTCGACGGTCTTGTAGCTGATGTTCAGCTCTGCGGCGATGACCTTGGACGCTTTGCCCTCGATGAGCAGGTCGAAGACTTCGCGCTCGCGCACCGACAGGAGCTTCAGCAGGTCGCGCCTCTGGGTACTGGCTTGCGCCTGGGCGTGTTCGCGCAGGCCGACCTGCAGCGCGTCGCCGACCTTGTCGATAAGTTCCTGGTCGTTGAAAGGCTTCTCCAGGAAATCATAGGCCCCGCCTTTCATCGCGCGCACGGTCATTGGAATGTCGCCGTGAGCCGTCAGGAAGATGATGGGTAGGCGGAATCCTGCGGACTGCAGTTTGTCTTGCAGTTCGAAGCCGCCCATGTATGGCATTCGGATATCGAGTAGCACGCAACCGGGACCGCGCGGATCGGCACCCGCCAGGAACTCACGGCCGTTGGCGAACACTTGCACCTTGTGGCCGACCGATTCGAGCAGCCAGCGCATGGAAACCCGTACTGCCTCGTCGTCGTCGACGACATAGACGACCGGCTCCGGCGCAGCGGGGCTGGCATTTGGCGGGCGGGGGCTGTCCATCGGGTTCCTTTTTGCTTGCTGTGAGGGCGGTGGCGGGTGGACCGGAATGCAGAAAATTCTATCGTTTTCGCGCGCGCGCAGGTAGCCGGGAAACTCCGCACTCGACGGCCAGCCATAGTGCCAACCACCGAATTCGAGCTTGAACTGTTGGGAAGCGGTGCCGCGACCCACCTCGGAAATTCAGCGCATTTCGCCGGCACCGATCTTTGGCGGGCGAGCCGAGATGTTTTGGCTGACGATCCATTTTGCTCGCCATCGGCAAACTTCGCGAGCTATTCAAAAATCGAGCGAACACTACCGGGCGTATGCGTTCGCTACGTTGACGACCGGGTGGGCCTACAAATATGACGGCGATCGGCTGACCATGCATCGATCGGTGTTTGCGCAATCGCGCAGACTGTGTGCGACTGGTACAGGCTCTTGTGACAATGGGGTATTGGCGCTTTCGAGCTGCCGAACCGTGTCAGGCAGGTCGAATGTTCGAGCCACTCACGGCCCGCTGACCGTCTGACGAGAGATCTGGCTGTTAGGCCACAGAAAGGTGCGTGCTTTTCGCTCTTGCAGCGCCGCTTGTTCCTATTTCGACGCCACCGCTTTCTCGCAAGCCCGACCGTTGCCACAACCAGTCACAGCAACCGGCGTTCGCCAGGAGACGGCGACACGATGACGTGAGCCTCTCCCGGCGAATTCGCCCGTCACGCACGCTCAAGCTATCGTCGAATGAAGGGATTGGGAACGTCGAGGTTCGTGGAGATCATGACGCATTTCGTCTCAAGATATTCCTTGATCGCTTCAACACCCGATTCGCGGCCGATGCCGGACTGCTTGTAGCCGCCAAACGGTGACGTAAAGCTCGTTGCACGGTAGTTGTTGACCCAAACCGTGCCGGCCTTCAAGCGGTCGGTCATGACCATCGCGCGGTGCAGGCTGCGTGTCCACACACCCGCAGCAAGACCATAGGCAACGTCGTTGCCGATCCGGATGGCATCCTCTTCGTCGTCGAACGGAATCACGGCGAGCACCGGCCCAAATACCTCCTCCTGCGCGATGCGCATGGCGTTGGTCACATCGGTGAAGATGGTCGGCTCCACAAACTGGCCGGCGCCCAAGTCCGACCGTGCGCGCCCACCCAGCACACAGGTCGCGCCTTCCTGCTTGGCGTTTTCGATGCATGCCATGATGCGTTCGAACTGGGGCCGCGTGGCAATAGGACCGATCTGTGTATCCATCTGCGACGGATCGCCGATCTTCGCTTGCCGCACAAAGTCGATAAGCCGCTGCACAAAGGCCTCCTGGATGTTGCGCTGCACGAGCAGCCGCGACCCCGCCATGCACGTCTGGCCGGACGCCGCGAATACGCCGGAAACCACCCCCTTCACCGCCTGATCGAGATCCGCATCGTCGAAAACAACATTGGGCGACTTGCCGCCAAGCTCGAGCGTCACCGTCTTCAGGCCGCGCGCCGCAAGTTCGTAAATCTTGCGACCAGCACTCCCGCCGCCGGTGAAACCAATGTGTGCCACCCGCGGATGCGTGACGAGCGGCTCGCCAACCTCGGGCCCGAAACCGGTCACGACATTGACGACCCCGTCAGGAAAGCCCGCCTGCTTGATCAGGCGCGCAAACTCGATCATGGACGCAGATGTGAATTCAGATGGCTTGATGACCGCAGTACATCCTGCCGCCAGCGCCGGGGCAAGCTTCCAACTCGTCAGTGCAAGGGGCGAATTCCACGGCGTGATGATCCCAACCACCCCCTTCGCCTCGTACTTCGTATACGCAAATACGCCCTTCTTGTCGGTTGGGATGACAGCGCCCTGAACCTTGTCGGCGAGGCCTGCGTAGTAATGGTAATAGTCGCCGAGATAGCGCACCTGACCGGTCACTTCGGCCGCCAGCTTGCCGTTGTCACGCATCTCGATCGCCGCCAGACGCGGCGCATTTTCGATGATGAGATCCGCAAGACGCCGCAGCAACGCGCCTCTCTGGGTCGCCGTGAGCGACGCCCAAGCCGCGCCGTTCAGCGCCGCGTGCGCAGCCGTCACGGCGGCGTCGACGTCGCGCGCATCGCTACGGGCAATCTCTGCCCAGACTTTCCCGTCGTAGGGGTTCTCCGTCGGGAAATACTCCCCCGTCGATGGCGCAACCTCCTGCCCGCCAATGAAGTTGCCATAGCGCGGGAGATCGGTTTCGCAGAGCTGCTGATCCATGGTGATGTCTCCAATCGGACTTGCGTAATTCGGTTGTAAATTCTGTAGGGTGAAACCCTAGGGACTAATTCGTTGCGTTAAACAGAACGCAGTTCTATTATTTGTCAAAAGCCGCCGGGTTGCAAGGACAGATAACAGCCTGATGCTGCGGCCGGTTCGTGAAGGTCTCAATGTTCTGGAGGAGATGATGGCGAAGGTAAGCAATGTCGACGTTCTCGTGGTTGGCCACGGCGTCGCGGGGTTGTCGGCAGCGGTGTCCGCCGCGCAGGCCGGTGCTGCAGTTGCGGTGCTGGAGCGTGCACCTTTCGAGGACTTCGGCGGAAACAGCCGCTGGACCGAAGCGTACATGCGTATGAAAAATGACAGCGAGGTCAGCGATGATTTCGAGAGTCACTTCGCTGAGAACGCGGGGTCGAATCCGGATCCGATGATTCTCTCGGAGGCGGTATCCGAATACTCGCACTGGCCATCGATCGTCAAGGCACATGGGTTCCCCGACCCCGAATTGATCTCGTTCTTCGCCGCCGAGGCCCCGCCCGCGCTCGCTTGGCTCAAGCAGTTCGGCTGCCGATTCGAGCCCATGCCCATTTACCTGCTCACCCAGAACACGACGCGCATCGCATCGGTGGGAGGCGGTCTCGCG
This sequence comes from Pandoraea sp., assembly GCF_041919235.1. Lineage (NCBI taxonomy): Bacteria > Pseudomonadati > Pseudomonadota > Betaproteobacteria > Burkholderiales > Burkholderiaceae > Pandoraea > Pandoraea sp. The sequence continues at coordinate 45,746 of NZ_JAYRUC010000026.1, read as the reverse complement.
ATTCTCGAGGCGCTGCTCAAGCAAGCCCGGGCGTTGGGTGTCGAGTTCCACTACAACACCACGGCCAAGGCATTGCTGCAGGACGGCGACGGCTGCGTGACCGGCGTGCGTGCGGTGTCCACCGAGGTCGGCCCGTTGACGTTCCACGCGCGAAACGTCGTGCTTGCTTCCGGCGGATATCAAGGCAATCAGGAAATGCTGACGCAGTACCTCGGTCCGAAAGCGAGCAACATTCGTCCAGTGGCGCGCGGCGGGTATTACAACAAGGGTGAGTGCATCCGCATGGCGCTCGATCTCGGCGCCGCACCCGCAGGGGAATTCGGTTCGTACCACGCCGAACCGGTCGACCCGCGCTCAGCGATGGCCGAAGCCGTTGTCTTCATCTATCCGTACGGCGTGCTGATCAATCGTAACGGCAGCCGGTTCGTCGATGAAGCACCGGGTACGGTAGACGCCCACTACGACAACATCACCCGTGCGATCGGCGAGCAGCCGGGCGGCGTGGCATATGTGATCTTCGACAACAAGGTCAACGACATTCCTCGCTGGCAAACCAGCATTCGTAGCGATCAGCCTGCCATTCAGGCCGATTCGCTGCCGGAACTCGCCCGGAAGCTCGGGCTCCCCGTTGACGCCTTCATCTCGACGATCGACGCCTACAACGCAGCTTGTCCCGCACCGGACGCGTTCGATGGCGGCATGACTCTGGACGGCCTGAGCACCAAGGGCGTCTGGCCGGCCAAGTCGAATCACGCGCGCACCATCGAAGCAGGGCCATTTTCTGCCTATCCCATCATTTCGGCGAACTGCTTCACGTTCGGTGGATTGAAGGTGGACACGCACGCGCGCGTGCTCGATACCGATGGGCGTGCCATCCCGGGCCTGCTCGCTGCGGGCGAGACGGTCGGCATTTATCACCAGGTGTACACGGGATCGACTTCCGTGCTGCGCGGCATCGTGTTTGGCCGCCGTGCGGGGCAGACGGCAGCGCTAGAGCGCGCCTGAAACTACAGCTGCATTAAACGAATGAAGCGAGGAGACAACTCATGAAACGTCGCGATTTTCTTCGGTTGAGCGCCGCTGCCGGATTGGCAGGCGGGTTCGGTGTGGCCGACATCCAACGGGCGCTTGCCGCCGACGGCTTGGATCTCTTTATGCTCAGCGCATTCTCCGGCCCATTTGCCGCAAACGGCAAGTTCGGCGAAATGGGGGGCCGCCTCGCGGTCAAGAGCCTGTCGCCGTCGATGGGCCGCAGCGTTGCCTATCACACCATCGACACGCAGGGTAATACCGGCACGGCAGTGCGTAAGATTCAAGAAGCGATCAACCAGAAGCAGGGGCGCCTGTTTCTGGGGGGCGCGCTGTCGAGCGAGGCGCTCGCCGTCAGCCGTGAAATCGAACACGCTGGCGGTGTCTATATCACCTATGTCGGCGCCGACGAGATTACCGGTTCGGCGTGCAACCGCGCGACGTTCCGCTGGGCCGTGCCGACTTATGGCGCAATTCGCCAGACCGTCGCACCCGTGGCAGACATGTTTCCGAAGGCAAAGCGCTGGTACACGATAACCCCGCAATATGTGTTCGGCGAGGGATTGCTAAACAACGCCAAAGATGTGTTCCGGGAAAAGGGTATCGAACACGTGGGCAACAGTTATCACTCGTTGCAGGACAAGGAGTTTTCAGGATATCTAACCAACGCGGCGGCTTCCAATGCGGACGTTCTGTTGATTCTGAACTTCAGTCAGCAAAGCATCGATACCCTCAGGCAAGCGGCCAGCTTCGGCCTCAAGAAGAAAATGAAAATCGTCGTTGCCTGGTCGGCTGGCCTCGACCAGTTTGCGACGCTCGGTCCCGATATCTGTGAAGACGTCTTCTTCGGCGTGCAGTACTGGCACGGCCACGACGCGCCGGCCAACCGGGCCTTCGTCTCGCTCAATCGTGAAGTCAACCGGGCGAATCCCACCTATTTCACCGCGGCGGACTTCGCTATCACGAGCATGATGCTCGACGCGGTGCGTCGCGCGAACACGACCGATCCGAAGCGCGTGGCGCAGACGCTTGAGTCGATGAAATGGGCCGGCATCACTGGCGATGAGGAAATGCGCGCATTCGATCATCAAGTATCGAAGAACTATTTTCTGATGCGAGGCAAGGCCAAATCGAAGATGCGCGATGCCGACGATTTTGCTGAAGTCGTGTCGTTCGGGAAGTCGTTCCCCGACCAGGGAAAGTCGCAGTGCAAGCTCGCCTGAAGGCATTTTCATAATCTGACGACGGCGCCATTGGTCAACCGCCATGGGCGCCGCCGGCAAACCCGATTCAGGTGCAAGTCATGGGCATCTATCTGTTTCAGATCATCAACGGCATCGGTCTGGGGATGATCTACTTTCTCGTTGCAGTCGGACTGAGCATCACCCTCGGGCTGCTTGGATTCGTCAATTTCGCGCATGGCATGTTCTATCTGCTGGGCGCTTACCTGACGTTCCAGATCGTTTCGTGGGGTGGCAGCTTCTGGGCTGCGGCGGTAGCCGCTCCGCTCGTGGTCGCAGTGCTTGCGTTTGCGCTTGAACGAGTGGTTCTTGAACGAACCTACAAATTGCCGCACAAGTATCAGATCGTCGCAACACTCGGCATCGTATTGATCGCGCAAGAAGCCGTCGTGATGCTGTGGGGACCCCTCGGCAGCGGCGTGTCCGTGCCGGATTCGCTGGCCGGTGTGGTCTCGCTCGGCAACTTTCAGTATCCGCTCTATCGCGTATTCGTCGTGGCCGTCGCTGCCGTGCTCGCGATCGCGCTGTGGTTGCTGCTCGAGCGCACGACGTTCGGTGCCCTCGTTCGCGCCGGCAGTGAATCGTCGGAAATGGTGAAGCTGCTTGGCGTCGATGTCCGAACACTGACCAGCCTCACATTTGCGCTCGGCGGCATGATCGCCGCGATCGCGGGCGTGCTGATTGCCCCAATACGCGGCGCTGACCCGGGTATGAGCGGCGAAGCGCTGGGGATTGCCTTCGTGGTTGTCATCATTGGCGGCATGGGGAGTTTTACCGGGTCGATTGTTGCCGGAATTCTGGTGGGGGTCGTTCAAAGCGTGATGAGCACCCTCTGGTCGGAGGGCGCCCAACTAATGGTGTACGTCGTCATGACTTTGGTGTTAATCGCCGCGCCGCGCGGCATTTTGGGGAGAGCGTGATGAGCCGGATCATCAATTGCGCATCGCCTGTTCTGTTTCCGCTCGCGTTCGCGATCGTCTTGCCGTTCGTCGTCTCATCCCCAACGCTGGCGGGTTCCGTGCTGGTGTATGCGGTGGCGGCGATGGCCTGCAACCTGCTTCTCGGCTATGGCGGACTGTTGTCCTTTTGTCAGGGCACGTTCTTCGGCTTGGGCGGATATCTGTTTGGACTGGCGCTCCTGCGGGGTCATTGTGGGGTTCTCACCGCGCTGGTCATCGCAATCGCGGGGTGCGGCCTTATCGCCGGCTTGATCGGCGCCGTCGCCATCCGGCGCAAAGGGCTGTATTTCGTGATGCTGACGCTTGCGTTCGCCCAGCTTTTCTACTTCGTCGCGTATTCGCTGCCCGCGTTGACGGGGGGCGACAACGGAATGGAGGGGCTGCCGCGACTGGCAACGCTATTGCCATTCGTGAAGGGCCTGCCGGTGGCCGACAACCTCGCGCTCTACATTCTGATCGCAATCGTTTTCATCGCCGCTTACGGCTTACTGCTTCGTGTGATTGGCTCGCCGTTCGGCTCTGTCTTGATCGCGATTCGCGAGAATGAGCATCGTGTCGGACCGCTCGGCTACAACGTGCGGCACTACAAGACACTCGCGTTCGTTCTGTCAGGGGCGCTGACCGGTCTCGCGGGCGCGATCGATGCCCTGTTGCTCGGCATGGTGCCGCTCTCCAATATCGACATTGGCACCAGTCAGAACATTCTGATCGCAGCCATTCTCGGCGGGTCGGGCTCGCTGAGCGGGTCGGTGCTCGGCGCTGCTGCGCTCGTGGTAGCGAGCGACTTTCTTTCGGATCTCTGGCCGCGGTGGCAGATGGTGCTCGGCGTACTGCTGGTCTTACTCGTCATCTTCGCGCCGGATGGCTTGTCGGGGCTCTGGCGGCGCTTTGCTTCGCGCCTGCGCCGCCAAACTTACGATCGCAAGGACAAGCAATGGACTACATTCTAGAAGCGCAATCCGTCGGCGTGCGATTTGGGAACTTCATCGCCAACAAGAACGTCGATCTGCGTGTGAAGCGCAATTCGATTCACGCACTGATCGGCCCGAATGGTGCCGGCAAGACCACATTCTTCAACGCTTTGTCTGGCCGCATAGGGACATCGTCAGGGCGGGTGATATTCGACGGTCGCGACGTGACCCGCGTGCCTGTACATCGCAGGCTGCACGCGGGCATGGCGCGCTGCTTTCAGATTACGAACTTGTTTCCCGGGCTGACGACGCGAGAGAATCTGCGACTCGCTGCGCAGGGAGTCCGTTCGGTACGTGCGCTCGATTTCATTTCGAGACGCGAGCGCGACGCGCAGGCTTCCGAGATGGCGGAATACCTCATCGAGCGATTGGCGCTGCGAGCGGAGGCGGACCGCCGCGTTGGCGAACTGTCGCATGGGCGGCAGCGCATCATCGAGGTGGCGATGAGCATGGCCGGGCGGCCGCAGTTGTTGCTTCTCGACGAGCCGACGTCCGGTATGGGTGTCGACGATCTGCCGGTGATGCGCGCGCTGCTCAAGGATTTGAGCCGCGACCATACGGTGGTGTACGTGGAACACAACATGCATCTGGTCATGTCGCTTTCGGATCGGATCACCGTCCTCTTCGAGGGGCAGGTGCTCACCGAGGGCACGCCGGACGAAATTAGACGTGACGAGCGCGTACGGCGCGTTTATTTGGGGGAGCGACATCATGTTGCGGGTTGAAGGCTTGTGCGCCGGGTATGGAAGCGCGCGTATCGTGCACAACGTTTCGCTCGAAGTGGCTGCGGGTGAGATTGTTTGCCTGCTGGGCCGCAACGGTGCGGGAAAGACAACGACGTTAAGTGCGATTGCGGGCGCGCTCCCGTTGTTCGCTGGTGAGGTTCGTCTCGGCGGCAAGTCGATCGAGCCGAGACGCGCCGATGTCGTTTCGCGCCACGGTCTGAAGTTGGTTCCGGAACACCGGGGCATCTTCGCCATGCTCACCGTCGAGGAGAACCTGCGCATAGCGGCGCGGCGCGACTCGATCTGGTCGCTCGACGCGGTGTACACGCTGTTTCCCCGTTTGCGCGAGCGCAGAAAGAATGGCGGGTCGGCGCTTTCGGGCGGCGAGCAGCAAATGCTCGCCATCGCACGTGCGCTGGTGAATGGCCCCAAGCTTCTGATGCTCGATGAACCGAGCGAAGGGCTGGCGCCGGTCATCGTCGACGAAATCATGGCGATATGTCGCACGATCCGCGCCGAAGGCATTCCCATCCTGCTCGTCGAGCAAAGCGTGGATGTCTGCATGGCGCTGGGGGACCGCCACTATATCCTGGAAGAGGGGCATATCGTTTATCACGGTACCCGCGACCAGTTCGCAGGCGCCGACGACGTGCGGAATCGGTATCTCGCCGTGGAGGTCGGGTGAGCACTGCGCGAGGAGCGGTCAGGGCCGAACGGATTCGTTTAATATACGGGCGATCCAGAGAGGGAGACTTATGAGTTCAGACGGTGTAGCAGCGGTTGAGCGCGCACTCGATATTCTTGAGGCGTTCAACGAGCGCGATGGCGCGCTTACGCTTGCCGAAATCGCAAGCCGCACGGGTTTCTATAAGAGCACGATTCTCCGCTTGATCGATTCGCTGGAAAAGTACGGCTACGTTCAGCGTACTGCCGACGGGCTTTACCGGCTCGGGCCCAAGACGCTGTCGCTTGGCTTCATGTATCAGCGAAATTTCAATACGTCCGATCTCGTTCCTCAGGTCCTGCGCCGACTCGTCGATGAGATCAACGAGAGCGCTTCGTTCTACGTTCGCGACGGCGATTCGCGTGTCTGCCTGCATCGGCAGGACGCCGATCGTGCCATACGTGATTCGGTGCATGTCGGTCACCGGCTACCGCTCAACGTTGGGGCGGGCGGCCATGTGATCCTTGCGTTCAGCGGCTTGTCGGGCGATAAGTACGAGCGCATTCGCGATCGCATGTACGCCGCCTCGGTGGGGGAGCGCGATCCCGAGACAGCCGCACTGGCATGCCCCGTGCTCGGCGTGCGCAACCAACTGGTTGGCGTGATTACGATTTCAGGGCCGCGCTATCGGCTCGAAGCCGAGACGCTGGACTCTTACGCACCGACGCTGTTGAAGTTCGCCGCAGAGCTGACAAAACAATGCGGAGGCGACGAGACACGTCTGCTAAAGGCTGCGCAGCCGAGATAACCCAAGGCACTAGGCGGTACTGCAAGAAGACCGCCTATTTTTTAAAATTACGATAGAACGATGTTCTATTGGACAGACCTAATTTGACCATTTTTGGTCAATGTTTCAGAAAATAATTCTGAAATCGAGGTAAAAATGACTCAAGCATTGGAAGGAATCAGGATTCTCGATGTGACGAACGTCCTGGCCGGACCGTTCTGCGGCTATCAGCTGGCGCTATTGGGGGCCGACGTCATCAAGGTCGAAACCCCCGGCACCGGCGACCTGGCGAGGCAGCTTGGTGCCGATCCGGCGCTGAACGCCGAGTTGATGGGCACATCGTTTCTCGCACAGAACGCTGGAAAGCGGTCGGTCACCGTCAATCTGAAGAGTGAGGCCGGCAAAGCCATCTTCCACAAACTGGCTGCGTCTGCCGATGTTGTCATCGAGAACTTCCGGCCCGGCGTCATGGATCGCCTTGGTGTCGGCTACGACGATCTGCGCGACATCAATCCGCGCCTCGTCTATTGCGCGATTTCCGGCTTTGGTCAGACGGGCCCGCTCAAGGATGCCCCCGCCTACGATCAGATCGTTCAGGGCATGTCGGGCGTAATGAGTGTGACCGGCGACGAACGGAGCGTGCCGATGCGCGTCGGCTACCCGGTCGCCGACACGTTGGGCGGTGTTACCGCAGCGTTTGCGATCAGCGCGGCGCTGGTGCGCCGGGCGGCAACGGGAGTGGGGACGTCCATTGACGTTTCGATGCTCGATTGCATGCTGGCGTCGATGGGGTGGGTCGTCTCCAATTATTTGATTGCGGGACAGCGGCCTCAACCGATGGGGAACGAAAACTTCACGGCCGCCCCTTCCGGCACTTTCGAAACGGCGGATGGCCTCCTCAACATTGCTGCGAATAAGCAGGAGCAGTTCGTTGCGCTCGTAGCGCTCCTCGGCATTCCCGAACTCGCCAGCGACGCGCGCTTTGCGCAGCGCGAGGCGCGCAAGCGGAACCGGGCGGAACTGAAAACGCTCATCGAGGCCGCCTTGAAGGCAAAGGCCGCTGTCGAATGGGAGCCGGTGCTGACCCGGGCAGGCATTCCCGCAGGGCGGGTGCTCGATGTGGCGAGCGCGCTTGCCGAGCCGCAGGTGAAGCAACGCCGGCTGGTGAAATCGTTTCGACGCGCCGTAAGGAATGAGCGAGACGTATCGGTGGTGCTTTCCGGATTCAAGATGCGCGAAGCAGAGCCGGACGTCGCTTGTGCACCTCCCGCGCTGGGCGAACACACCGCTCAGGTGTTGGGCGAGCTCGGGTACACGAGTCTCGAAATTGAACAGCTCAAGAATCAGGGAGCGGTATGAAACAGACAACCGGAAAGCCATCGACGCCGCCCGAACAATGGTGGAAGACGTCGATCATCGACATTCAGCCCGGTGCAATCGGTATTCGCGGCTACCCGATCGAAGCCCTCATCGGTAATTTGAGCTACGCGCAAATGGTCTGGCTGATGCTGCGCGGCGAAGTCCCGTCGAAGCCGCTGGCGGCGCTGCTCGAGGCCGCGCTTGTCGCGGCAGTCGACCACGGACCTCAGGCACCGTCGATTGCGATTGCGCGCATGAGCATGACGTGTGGCGTCGGCATCAATAACGCGATGGCATCCGCGATCAATGTGCTGGGCGACGTCCATGGCGGGGCGGGGCAGCAATGCATGGATCTGTTCCGCAGTGTGCTTGAATGCGCGAGCGCCGAGCCGTGCGACATCGCACACGCGAGCGATGCCGTGGTGGGCGATCACCAGCGCAATGTGTCGAAGATGATTCCCGGATTTGGTCATCGCTTTCACCCCGTGGACCCGCGCGCCACGCGCTTGCTCGGGCTTGTCGAGCAAGCGCGGTGCGAAGGCCTGGTGACTGGACAGTACCTTGCTGCGGCAAGGGCGATCGAGGCCACGCTTGCCCGGCGCGCAAACAAGCCGATCCCCATCAATATCGACGGTGCGACGGCGGTGATTTATAGCGAGCTGGGTTTTTCGGCGGCGCTGGGGCGCGGGCTGTTCATTCTTTCGCGCTCGGTTGGCATCCTCGCGCACGCGTACGAACAGTCGCAGGCGCAAGAGCGCATCAAGGGTCCGATGCCGCCCAGCGTTCCCTATACCTATACGGGACCGGCGCGACGTGACCTTCCCGCTTCGATCAATCGGTGTGCAGATGACCAGCATTGAAGCGATGATGGACGCCAACGCGTTCGTCCAGCCGATCGACTGGGCCGACGGCGGGCGAAGTCGCATCGTGTCGCTGCGCGAGATCGAGCGGGCGTTCCCGGCCGTTGCACGCCTTCCGATGTCGATCCGGATCCTGCTCGAAGGCGTGGTGCGGCGCTTCGACGGCGAACACACAACGGGTGCGCATCTCAGCAATCTGCTCGCGTGGCACAGCGGGGTGCGCGACGAAATTCCGGCCTGGTTCTCGCGCGTGTTGCTGCAGGATGCTTCGGGCATTCCACTGCTCAGCGACCTTGCGGCAATGCGCGCAGCCGCGTGGCGCGATGGCATTGCGCCCGAGTGTGTTCAGCCGCGCATTCCGGTAGACCTCGTCATCGATCATTCGGTCGTCGCGGATTTCTCGGGAACACCCCTGTCGCAGACCCAAAACCTAGCGCGCGAGTTTAAGAACAACGACGAGCGCTATCGGTTCGTGAAATGGGCGGAGCAAGCGTTCCATGGCCTGCGCGTTGTTCCCCCCGGGCACGGCATCGTGCATCAAGTCAATCTGGAGTACCTCTCAACAGGGCTCGTGCAGCGCGACGGATTCGCCTTCCCCGATACCCTGGTCGGAACCGACTCGCACACCACGATGGTGAACGGACTCGGCATTCTCGGCTGGGGAGTGGGGGGGCTGGAGGCCGAATTGGCCGTGCTCGGACTGCCGCTTTACGTGCCGACACCGGACGTTATCGCTGTCGCGCTCTCCGGATCGCGGCAGACGGGGACGAATGCCACCGATCTGGCGCTTTACCTGACGGGCGTGCTGCGCGAATACGGTGTGGTTGGCAAGTTTCTTGAATTTGTCGGACAGGGGGCGCGCAAATTGAGCGTTCCCGATCGGGCCACGATCGCGAACATGGCGCCAGAGTATGGTGCGACGGTCGGCTACTTCGCGACCGACGAAAGCACGCTGGCGTACTTTCTCGACACAGGCCGCCCGAAGCAACGGGTCGATCGCCTGGGCGCTTACTGCCTTCGGCAGCGTTTGCTGGGTATCCCGGAAGCCGCCGATCTGGATTATTCCGCGACGCTCGAAATCGATCTATCGCGCGTGGGTCGGTTGGTTTCCGGCCCTCGCCGTCCGCATCAGACGCTGTCGTTGCCGGACGTTGCGGCAAGTCTTCCGGTCGACCCCTTGCGGGTTGATTCGCCGCGAGGCGACATGGCGTCGCTCGCCGACGGCGCGGTCGTGCTCGCGGCGATCACCTCGTGCACCAACACCGCCAACCCCGCCGCGATGTTGACGGCAGGGCTCGTGGCAAAGGCCGCCGTGGCGCGTGGCGTGACCGTGCCGCAACACGTGAAGACCGTGCTTGCGCCGGGGTCGCTTGCGGTCACGAAGTATCTGGAGCGCGCTGGCCTGCTTTCACCGCTCGAGGCCTTGGGATTCTATGTGGCTGCTTACGGGTGCTCCGCTTGCGTCGGAAATACCGGGGCGTTGCAACCGGGCGTGGAAAACGACATCGTTGCGAGGAATGTGACCGTGGCGGCCGTGCTTTCCGGAAACCGGAACTTCGAGGCGCGAATTCATCCGCTGGTCAAGGCGAACTATCTCGCAAGCCCCGCCCTCGTGGTTGCCTACGCTCTCGCTGGAACCGTTCTGACGGATCTCGACGCGCAACCCGTGGCCACGGATCGTGACGGGCATCCGGTCTATTTGCGCGACCTGTGGCCGGACGACGCCACGGTGGAGGCATTGCTTCTGCACGTTCTCGATCAACGCGATTACGCGTCGATCACCGACGCAAGCGGCGCAGCCCGACAGACGTGGAACGCAATCGCGTCAGATGACGGCGCGGTCTATCGATGGCAGGACGACTCCACGTACTTCGTCGAGCCGCCGTTCTTCGATAGAACAAAGCAGGCGATCGGCGCAGCGCCCATTACCGGGGCGCGCGTGCTGGCCGTACTCGGCGACGCCATCACGACGGACCATATCAGCCCCGTCGGGCGCATCGCGGCCGAGGGAGATGCTGGACGCTATTTGCGGCAGCAAGGCGTTGCGCCAGAAGACTTCAACACCTACGGCGCGCGCAGGTGCAATCACCACGTCATGGTGCGCGGAACCTTCGCGAGCCCGCGCCTGGTCAATGCGTTGGTGCACCCGCTTGTCGGGCCGCTAGCGCGCTCGGCGCGCGATGGGCAGGTACGCACAGTATTCGAAGTCGCTCGGGAGAACGCGCACGACGGCGTACCCAGCGTCATCGTCGCGGGCAAATCGTATGGCGCAGGTAGCGCGAGAGACTGGGCGGCGCGCGGAACGTCGTTGCTTGGCGTGTCCGCAGTCCTGGCCCGTAGCTTTGAACGTATCCATCGCAGCAATCTCGTTCTGATGGGCGTCATGCCGATCGAGTTGCCGGAATCGACGGATTTCGACGAGATGGAATGGCACGGAGACGAGTCGGTCGACATTCATTTCGACAGCGATTCGTTGACCTGCCGGCAGCCCGTGCGCGTTGTCGTGACCCGTGGGGAAACGACAGTGGCGCAATCGACGGCGACGCTGCGCGTCGATACGTCTGCCGAGCTTCGGTATCTGCGCTCGGGCGGCGTGCTTCGCTACGTATACGAAGCGCAGATCGCGGGCGCCGCAGACGGCCATCGCAACTGAGTAAACGACTGAATTGCCTAGTGATATGAGGAACAGGAAATGAAGATTATCGTGACTGTGAAGCGCGTGGTAGATCACACCGTGAATGTCCGGGTGAAGTCGGACGGTACGGGTGTCGACACCGCGAACGTAAAAATGTCGATGAATCCCTTCGACGAGATCGCTGTCGAGGAAGCGGTTCGGCTCAAGGAGGCAGGCGTGGCCACCGAGGTGATCGCGGTCTCTGCGGGTGTGGCCCAGGCGCAGGAGACGCTGCGCACGGCGCTGGCGATCGGCGCGGACCGCGGCATCCTGATCGAGTCGAACGAGACTTTGCAGCCGCTGGCCGTGGCAAAGCTGTTGAAGGCCATCGTAGACCGGGAGCAGCCGCAACTCATCATCCTGGGCAAGCAGGCCATCGATGACGACTCGAACCAGACCGGCCAGATGCTCGCAGCGCTTGGAAATCTGCCACAGGCGACGTTTGCCTCGAAGGTCGTCATCGCTGACGGCAGCGCCGTTGTAACGCGCGAAGTGGATGGCGGTGCGCAGACACTGTCGGTCAAGCTTCCCGCTGTGATCACCACCGACCTGCGCTTGAACGAGCCGCGCTATGCAACGCTGCCGAGCATCATGAAAGCGAAGAAGAAGCCGATCGAGACGATCAAGCCCGACGATCTCGGTGTTGACGTCACACCACGGCTGACAACGCTCAAGGTCGCGGAACCCGCGAAGCGCGGCGCCGGTGTGAGGGTGCCGGACGTGGCGTCGCTGCTGGCGAAGCTGAAGGCTGAGGCGAACGTACTCTGACAAACGGGCAAGAGAGGAAAGACATGACGATTCTGGTAATCGCAGAACACGACAATGCGACCGTCAAGGCCGCGACACTGGGCGCAGTGGCAGCGGCGAAGGCGATCGAGGCGTTCGCGGAGCAGGGCGTGCACGTGCTGATTGCGGGCTATCACGCGCATGGCGCTGCGGAGGCGGCGGCGCAGATCGCAGGGGTGAGCAAGGTGCTGCTGGCCGATGCGCCGCAGCTTGAAACGGGCCTGGCCGAGAACGTCGAGGCGACGGTGTTGAGCGTCGCGAGGCATTACTCGCACATACTGGTGCCCGCCACCGCGTCGGGCAAGAATATCGCGCCGCGCATTGCTGCAAAGCTCGACGTGGCGCAAATAAGTGACGTCACCGCAGTGTGCAGCGCAGACACGTTCGAGCGCCCGATCTACGCAGGCAATGCCATCGCAACGGTGCAATCGCGCGATTCGATCAAGGTCATCACGGTCAGAGCGACGAGCTTCGAAGCGGACGCATCAGCGGGCGGCAGTGCGCCCATCGAGCGCATCGATGCGGCGCCCGACGCGGGGGTATCGAAATTCGTGAGCCGTGATGTGACGAAGCTCGACCGCCCTGAACTGACAAGCGCGGGCACCATCGTGTCGGGCGGTCGCGGGCTGGGTAGCGCAGAGAACTACAAGCGCTTGCTGGAGCCGTTGGCCGACAGGCTGGGCGCTGCGCTGGGCGCCTCGCGCGCGGCGGTTGATGCGGGTTACGTGCCGAATGACTACCAGGTGGGCCAGACGGGCAAGATCGTGGCGCCGCAGTTGTACTTTGCCGTGGGCATCTCGGGCGCGATCCAGCATCTGGCGGGCATGAAGGATTCGAAGGTGATCGTGGCGATCAACAAGGACCCGGAAGCCCCGATCTTCGGCGTCGCGGATTACGGCCTCGCGGGCGATCTTTTTGAGATCGTGCCGGAACTGGTCCAACGTTTGCAGTAGCGGCGGGGTTCGACATTTCGGCCGGCGTGCGGCGACAGCGCGCGCTCGACGCACGGGCGTGCCCCGAGGGCGGCAGCGAATTCACGTTTCGTCTGCCGCGGCTCGGCTACGCCGCCGGATGGCGGTGCATTGCTGATCAGGCCTGCGGTCCATTCGGCTTGGCGGTGTCCTCACGGGAGGAATCGGTCGACACGGGCAGACCCGTAATCTTGGGCACGCATTCCCGGTGGAACCACACCAGATTGACCGGCTCGCCCGCAAGCAGACGTTTGACCGGGGGCACGACTTGCTCGCCGAGCAACATGCCGAGCAGGCCGATGAGTGCGACGGCCGGCGGCGCCGGTGAGCGCACGCCGAGGCCGCCGTAGATAATGCCGACGAGAATGCCGACGGCAAGCGAGACGAGATAGAGCTTCATGACGGGTTCCGCGTGACACGCGCGGCGTGGGCGCGCAAGTCGACCCATGCGACGGCCGTGAAGCCGCCGACCAGGCCGAGGTGTTCGAAGAAGGCGTTGGCCAGCATCACGCGCTCGCCGGCCGGTACCGCCCAGAAGCGGTTGGCCATGAACGAGGCGGCCAGCGTAAACGCCGCGAGCGCGAGCGCGCCGAGCCAACGCAGGCGTCCTGCGAGAATCAGGGCCGAGGCACCCAATTCCAGCACGATCACCGCCACGGCCATCGGCACGGCCGGTGCGAGGCCGAAGTGCTGCATCTCGGCGATCGCACCGGGAAAGTCCCATGCCTTGTCGATACCGCCTTGCAGATACGCGCTGCATAGCAGCAGCAAGGCGATCCAGTACAGCCAGCGCGGAAGACGCGACGCGTCGGTGCCGGCACGCGGCGCGGCGTCGGTAGAAGCGGGGATGCCAGGCGACATAACGGACTCCAAACGGATGAACGAAGGGTGCTCAGAAGGCCCAGCAGGAGCAGCCCAATGCCCCCCAGAACCCGCTCTCGTCGGTGGCCGGAACGCTTGAGGACCACGCCTTCGCATGCGAATGGCCGTGCACGCCGCAAGCACTTGCGCAGGCGCAACTCACATTGACGTTGAGCACGTTCTGGCGCGGCTTGTAGCCCACGCCGTGACGTGCCGGCGACCAGTCCGGCATGGCGGGCGGCAGCGACGGTGCGTATCGTTCGTAGTCGCCATCGCCGTGTACGACCTTGCCGCCGAGCAGCGTGAGGACCGACGTGATGTCCTGAATGTCGTCTTCCGGCACGCTGTAGTAGTCTGCCGAGAGCACGGCGAGATCGGCAAGCTGGCCGACCATGATCTGCCCCTTCTTGCCGACTTCGGACGAGAACCATGTGTTGGCTTCGGTCCACAGGCGCAGTGCATCTTCACGGTCGATGAGATTGCCCGGCGCCGACATGCGCAGCCCGCCCACGGTCTTGCCGGTGACCAGCCAATAGAGCGAAACCCAAGGGTTGTACGAGGCAACGCGGGTAGCGTCAGTGCCTGCACCGACCTTCACGCCGCTCTCGATCATGCGGCGGATCGGCGGCGTGGCTTCGGCCGCGCGTGCACCGTAGCGCTCGACGAAGTATTCGCCCTGATAGGCCATGCGGTGTTGCACGGCAATGCCGCCACCCAACGCGGCGATTCGATCGATGTTGCGCTCGCTGATCGTCTCCGCGTGGTCGAAGAACCAGTGCAGGCCATCGAACGGCACGTCCTTCGCGACTTTCTCATACACGTCGAGCGCGCGCGAGATGGTTTCGTCGTAGGTCGCATGCAGACGCCACGGCCAGCGATTCTCCGCAAGCAGTCGCACGACCGGTTCGAGATCCCCTTCCATCGACGGCGCCATCTCGGGCCGCTCGACGCGGAAGTCTTCGAAGTCGGCTGCCGTATATACGAGCATTTCGCCTGCGCCGTTGTGACGATAGAGATCGTCGCCCTGCCCCGGACGCACTTGCTTGACCCAGTGGCTGAAGTCGGCGAGCTCTTCCTTCGGCTTCTGCGTGAACAGGTTGTATGCGAGGCGCACGGTCAGTTCGCCGTCGCGGTGCAGCGTCTCGATGATCTGGTAATCCTCGGGGTAGTTTTGATACCCGCCGCCTGCGTCGATCACGCCGGTGATGCCCAGACGGTTCACTTCGCGCATGAAGTGGCGCGTGGAGTTCTTTTGATACTCCGGCGGCAACTTCGGACCCTTGGCGAGGGTGGCGTAGAGAATGGTCGCGTTCGGCCTGGCGAGCAGCAGCCCGGTCGGGTTGCCCGAGGCATCGCGCACGATCTCGCCGCCCGGCGGATTGGGCGTGTCCTTTGTATAGCCGACGGCGCGCAGCGCTGCGCCGTTGAGGATCGCGCGGTCATACAGGTGCAGGATGAAGACCGGGGTGTCCGGGGCGACAGCATTGAGCTCGTCGATGCTCGGCAGACGCTTCTCGACGAACTGGTGTTCGGTAAAGCCACCCACCACGCGGACCCATTGCGGTGCTGGCGTGCGATCGACTTGATCCTTGAGCAAGCGCATGGCGTCGGCGAGCGAACGCACACCGTCCCAGCGCAACTCCATGTTGTAGTTCAGGCCGCCGCGGATGATGTGCATGTGACTGTCGATCAGTCCGGGAATGACGCATCGGCCCTGCAGGTCGATGACCTGAGTGCCGGCGCCGGCCAGGCGCATGACGTCGTCGCGCGTGCCGACGGCGGTGAACTTGCCGTCTGTGACGGCCACGGCGTGGGCTTGCGGATGGGCGCGGTCGAGCGTGATGAACTTGCCGTTGACCAGTATGAGATCGGGCGCGGGGGTGGTCATGGCGAGCCTCAGCTATTGATGAAGGCGAGCAGGTCGGCGTTGACCTGATCGGCGTCGATCACACACATGCCGTGCGCGCCGCCCTTGTAGACCTTGAGCGTGGCGTTCGGGGCAATCTTTACCGACAGCTCGGCGGCATTGGCGATCGGCACGATCTGGTCGTCGTCGCCGTGCAGGATCAGTGTCGGGATCGTCATCTTCTTGAGGTCTTCGGTGTAGTCGACTTCCGAGAATTCCTTGATGCACAGGTACTGGCCGAGGACGCTGCCGGTCATGCCTTGTGCCCAGAAGGCGTCGATGGTGCCTTGCGAGACCTTCGCGCTCGGACGGTTGAAGCCGAAGAACGGCACGGCCAGGTCCTTATAGAACTGCGAGCGGTTGTCGGCGACGCCCTTGCGGATGTTGTCGAACACTTCCAGCGGCAGCCCGTTCGGGTAGGCGGGCGTCTTGGCCATGATCGGTGGCACGGCGCCGATCAGCACGGCGCGGGCGACACGCCTGGTGCCGTGACGGCCGATGTAATGAGCGACTTCACCACCGCCGGTTGAGTGACCGACCAGCGTGGCGCCCTGAATGTCGAGGGTGTCGAGCAACGCCGCCAGATCGTCGGCGTAGGTATCCATGTCGTTGCCTTGCGCCGACTGGCTGGAGCGCCCATGACCGCGACGATCGTGCGCGATTACGCGCAAGCCGTGCTGCACCAGAAACAGCATCTGTGCGTCCCAGGCGTCGGCATTGAGCGGCCAGCCGTGCGAGAAGACCACGGGCTTGCCGGTGCCCCAGTCCTTGTAGAAGATTTGCGTGCCGTCTTTCGTGGTGATCGTGTTCATCGTGTGAGCTCCTGAGCGGGCGGGATGGCGGGCTTGCGACGTTGCGTCTTCGTCATGATCGGATAATCGTGAGGGGGCTGTGTGACAGGGGGGCGTCCAAGCTTCTCTGCAGCGCAAGGCGCGGGAACGCGGCGGCCGATCACGCTCAAGCCTAATCGCTCTGAGCGGACGAATCTATCGGCCCTTGGTATTACCCCCTCGCCCCCAAGCAGGAGCGAGGCATCCGAGCGCGGACGAGAAGGCTGAAATCGCTGGCTGGAACGGCGCCCGCTTGCGGCTTGAATTCGTGCCGAAACGGGCGAATCGATTGGCGCAGACTGCGCGTATCGCGGTGCGTCCGTGCTTGGCGGGATCGAATCGCCGGCCGACGGTACGCGTCATTCACCGACCCAGGGGGGGGCTCGAATGCAACGCCCCGTTGAGCGAATTGCAGCGTGGCGCGTCCGTATGGCGCCCTTCCGGCGTCTGCCTTCGCATACCTTGGTGCTATTGGCGGTCGCTGGCGTTTGTGGTCTGATAGATGCGTTCCTCACGTCCCGCGCTGCGCGCTGCCCATCATGACCCGCGAGCCCGACGAAATCGTCACGAGCATCATTTCCCACGAGATCCTGCCGGAAGCGACCGCCCGCTATGAACAATGGCTGACGGATATTCGCAAGGTGTGTGAACGCTTCGAGGGTTATTTGTCGACCGACGTGATCCGGCCGCTTGGCAAGCAACACACGTACGTCGTGATCATTCGGTTCGACGGCTTCGCGAACCTTACGCGATGGATGGAATCGGCCGAGCGCTCGGACTTTCTGCAGCGCATGCAGCCGTTTTTGCCGAAGGGAGACCGCTATCAGATTCGCACGGGCCTGGAGTTCTGGTTTGCACCGCCCGCGCACAACCCAGCCACGCCCTGGAAGCAATGGCTGGTGACGTGGTCCGCCATTTTCCCGCTGTCGGTATTGGTGCCTTGGGTGCTGGGGCCGGTGTTTGCGCTGTGGCCGTTCGCGGGCGAGTCGATCGTCGCCCGCATGGGCGGCACCGCCGTCATCGTGTTGCTGATGGTCTACGTGGTCATGCCGCGCTATACGAAGGCCGTAGCGAGCTGGCTGTTTCGCTGAGGGGGGTGTGGTGCGCGCCGTCAGGTGGCTACGGTGGCCACGGCCACCACGGCTGCGTCGGGCGCGCTATTCGGCTGACGAAGCCTTCGCCGGACGAGGATGCATGCTGGCGGGATCGTGCCCCGTCATCGCGTCGTGGCCATGATCGGATACCTGGGCGTCGAACCAGTCATGCAGGGCGGCGACAAGGCGAGGCTCGTCTGCGCGATAGACGATTTCACCTCCATTGGGCACGTCGCGATAGTCGATCTTCAGTTTGCCCGGCGCCGCGCCTCGCAATGCCGACAGGCCCGGCATTTCGTTGCCGTGGATCTTTTGCGGTGCGCCGAAGTCCCCCGCCGCGAATTGCTGGGCGATCATCGCCATATGCTCGCGGATCAGCGCGACCTGCTTCGGATCGTGATGCTTCGTGACGACCTGCTGGACGCCGCCATCGACCGTCTTCGTGAAGATGTGGGTGGCGGCGCTCAGGGAGAACGGCATGACCTCGGCGCCGCGTTGCGCCACGACCGCCTGGCGTGCTGTCACGTCGGCAAGGGCGGGCGAAGAGAGAAGGGCAGCGCCGAGCACGACGGCGGTGGCGGCCCCGATCAGGGCAACAGAAGAGCGTTTCATGGATGACTCCAATCGAAAGAGCATTCGAAGTCTGCCGTCACGAGACGACTCCGGATATGACTGAAATCATACGCGGCAAAATGTCGTTTGACTCGGTGCGTGCCTGGCGAAGTTCCGCGCGGGTGTCGAACCTGAACGTGTCGAACGGGCATTGGCGTACGGCGTGGATCCGATGTTCGTTCAGCTATCGGAGAGCCTCGCCCACACTCTCGCCAATAGGGCGTAGGATTCCCACTAAGTATCGATGGCGGGTTCGATACGGGGCTGGCCCGTCGCAGGCGCGATGGGCCGTTGTTGCGATTGCTTCGCGTTCTCTTGCCGGTGTACGGAGTCGGGATGGCGGTGGCAACTGCTCAAATGAAGGCCTCTGACGAGCGACGGCAAGTCTCACTGCCGAGCGACGCGTGCGCCTGGCCGGCGCGTTCGGACGAGTTGCTGCGCGCCGCCGGCTACGATCCTGACGCGATTCGGCGACGCAAGGAGAGTGGTGCGCCGTGGCGGATGCACCCCCGGCATATGGTCATGGCACTCGCGGCGTCGGCATTTGTCCCGACACTCGCATTGGTGGCGTTCGCGATAGCGGCCCGGGTCGTCGTCGCGCTGTTCTAGCGTGACGCCCGATGAGCCGTCACGAATTGCCGAAGCGACAATTTCCGTGCGCGCGTCACTTCAGAGCATGATGTTCCGGCGTCCTCACTGATCGCGCGTTAGCGGCATCGTGCGCTCGGTTGTCCTACAGAACGCGTCCGCGCATGCCGAAACACCGAGATTGCAAGCGC
This sequence comes from Pandoraea sp., assembly GCF_041919235.1. Lineage (NCBI taxonomy): Bacteria > Pseudomonadati > Pseudomonadota > Betaproteobacteria > Burkholderiales > Burkholderiaceae > Pandoraea > Pandoraea sp. The sequence continues at coordinate 26,638 of NZ_JAYRUC010000026.1, read as the reverse complement.
GATCGCGCTAAGGGTTCGCTAAGGTTGGGCGCCTAGGATGAAGGTGAAGGTTGTGCAATGGCAGTGCCATTGGCCCTTCACACTCGTCACCCTTAGGAGTTCGATCATGAAGACCTCATATGTTGCTGCGCTAGTTGCCGTGGTGGGATTGTTCGGTGCAGTACAGGCCAACGCGCAAGCGCTCACAAGTCCGTCCGCGATGTCCGGCGGCGCCCCATCCTATTCGCTCACGCGCGCACAGGTCTATGGACAACTCGTGAGTGCGGAGAAGCGCGGCAGGCTGCAACAAGGCGACACCGTCTATCCTGAAGCCGCGATGAGCCACCGCCCGCAAATGCACGCCACGCGGCTTTCCGTCGAGAATAGCCTGAGCCGGGCCGAACAGCGCGGCTTGCTCACTCGGCCCGGAAACGAGTATCCGGTGGTTCACCTCGCGGCGCGCACACATGCGGCGTGGACGCATAACATCCAGGTTGCGAGCGAGCAATCCATCGAGCGTCAATATGCTCATCCGTGATCGTTATTGCAACATTGGCCATTCGGCAAGGACGCTTTTTTTCGCGGAAGGCGGGCTTGCTAAGTTTTCGCTAAGTGTCGCGCCCCAGAATGTTCACCAAGGGGCACGGCACTTGGCGGCTGTGTCGGCTGGACTACGTTTCCAATCAGTGGCGAAGAGGCTTCGATGAAACAAACTGTTACACGTTATGATGCGGCATCCCGTTATCTGCACTGGCTTACCGCAGCCCTGTTGGCTGCGCAATTCGTTGTCGCCTTGACGATGCCCGATATCACCCGGCAGACGCCTGCCATCGGTCTTGTCGCGTGGCATCTTTCGCTCGGCGTCACGATTCTGGGGCTCACGGCCATCCGATTGGTGTGGGCGCGTTGCCGCAGCACGCCGGTGCGAGGCGTGAAGTCGATTCTGCACACGTTCGCCGGCATTGCGCACAAGGGCTTGTATGCCCTGCTGGTAATCGTCCCTGTGTTGGGCTGGATCAATGCCTCGGCGCGCGGCTATGGGCTGAAGCTGCTCGGCGTGGTGCCCTTGCCCGCGCTATCGGCCAACGGGTCGTCGTTCGGCCACTCGATGGGCGACGTGCACTCTTTCCTCGCCTATGTGCTGCTCGGCGCGATTGCGCTGCATATCTGCGCAGCCCTCTACCATCACTGGGTCCTGCGTGACGGCACCTTGCACAAGATGCTTCCCGTGCAGAATCAACCTGAACCCAGCACGACCCGGTAATCGGCACGCCAGGTGTGACGCCCCGTCGAGGGCAGTCGCACTGCGCAAATCTTCCTGACAAACTCACGCGCCCGCACGCCGTCTCCGGCGACTGCGGGCGTGAGCTTTTGTGCGCTCACGTTCGAGGCGGTGCGGCGGCAACGACCGCTTTGCTGCACCCGGTTGATTGGCCCGCGTCACTAATGCCTGGCTAAGTGAGTGGGCATAGGCTTCGCCTTGCGTGAATATCCGCGCTGATCTGGAGAGCCTTCATGGACTGCTGCACCTCGCGTACCTTCGTCGCGCTCTCTTGGACGAACGACAAGGCCGTTTGATGGACACACAACGCACTCGACACGACAACGGACAAACCCATCACGGAGACGCGGCATGGAGCGCTTGAATGACGCGCTGTTTCTCATGCTCAATGCTTCGGCTGTGCCTTCGCCGCCGGTACTCGCAATCGCGACCTTCTTTGCTCAGTATCTGATTCTGGCGCTGCCGGTTGCGATCGGGGTGGCGTGGCTGCGCTCGGACGAGGGGCAGCGTCGAGCGCTGATTGCTGCCGCCGTAGCCGGTGCCGTGGGGCTGGCAATCAATCAGGCGATCGGCTGGGTGTGGCAACATCCGCGTCCGTTTGTCGCAGGTATCGGTCACACCTATCTGGCGCACGCCGCCGACAGCTCGTTTCCGAGCGATCATCTCTCGCTGATAGGGTCGGTTGCGTGCGCGCTCATGTTGGACCAGCGAACGCGCATGGCTGGCGTTGCCACGGCATTGCTTGGCATTCCCGTGGCATGGTCGCGTATTTTTCTCGGTGTTCATTTCCCCATGGACATGGCCGGTTCGGCCGTCGTCGCCGGGATCTCCGCATGGCTCGTAACGCGACGCATGCGCTGGGTGCTGATGCCAGCGTACCGTGTCGCGCTGTTCGTCCATCGAAAGTTGTTCGCACGATTGATTGATTTGGGATGGGTCAGAGCATGAACGAAAACGTAAGGAAAACACTCAGCAAGGTCCCCGAGGTCACGCTTCTTTTCTGGGTGATCAAAATCGCGGCCACGACTTTGGGTGAGACTGGCGGCGACGCCGTCTCCATGTCGATGAACCTCGGCTATCTCATTGGTACGGCGATTTTTGCCGTCGTCTTTGCCATTGCGGTCTCGGCGCAGATTCGCGCCAAGGCATTTTCGCCGCTGCTGTATTGGGCGACGATCATCGCCACGACGACGGTCGGCACCACGCTCGCAGACTTCGCCGACAGATCGCTTGGCATCGGATATGCCGGCGGCACCGCGATCTTGCTCGCCTTGCTGCTCGGCTCGCTCTGGATCTGGTACCGGACGATGGGCTCCGTGTCGGTGCACACGATCAACTCCCCCAAGGCCGAAGCCTTCTATTGGGTTACGATCATGTTTTCCCAAACGCTGGGTACCGCATTGGGTGACTGGACTGCAGATACGGCGGGGCTTGGCTATACGGGCGCAGCCGTGGTGTTCGGCGCGCTTCTGCTGATCCTCGTCGGGGCCTATTGGTGGACCCGGACCTCGCGCACCTTCTTGTTTTGGGCGGCTTTTATTCTGACGCGGCCGCTGGGTGCCGTGGTCGGCGACTTTCTGGACAAGCCGGTCAGCGCGGGCGGGCTTGCCCTCAGCCGGTATTCGGCTTCGTTTGCGTTGCTGGCGTTTATTCTGACGAGTCTGCTCTTGTTCCGGCAGCGCGCCGCAGCGAAAGCACACTGACGCGTCGTTCGAGAGGAAGTGACATGCGTATCCTGCTTGTCGAAGACGATCCCATGATTGGCAGTGTCGTTCGCGATTCGCTCAAGGATGCGACGTTCGCCGTGGATTGGGTCAAGGACGGACAAGCGGCCCAGGCCGCAGCCGACTGTCAGCATTACGACCTGGTCTTGCTGGATCTGGGGTTGCCGGGCAAAGACGGCCACGCAGTTCTGCAAAGCCTGAGAGCCGGCGGACACCGCGTTCCCGTCATCATCGTGACCGCGCGCGATGCGCTGCCGGATCGGCTGAAGGGCCTGGATTCCGGCGCCGACGACTACATTCTCAAACCGTTCGAGATGGCCGAGTTGCTCGCTCGCATTCGCGCTGTCATGCGGCGTCAGGCGGGACAGGCGCTCCCCGTCATGTCGAACGGCATCGTCACGCTCGATCCGGGAACGCGGGAGGCTTGTACCACCGAGGCCGCGTCGATCAAGTTATCGAATCGCGAGTTCGCGTTGCTCGAAGCGTTGCTGGCGCGGCCCGGTGCCATTCTGTCCAGGAGCGACCTGGAGGATCGGATTTACGGGTGGGGCGAAGAAGTGGAGAGCAATGCCATCGAATTTCTCATTCACTCGCTGCGCAAGAAGCTGGGCGCGAGCGTCATCAAGAATGTGAGGGGGGCAGGATGGATGGTATTAAAAGGCGATTGAACGACTCCATTCGCCTGCGCCTGAGTCTGTGGCTCTCGGTGGCGATCCTCGTCTTTGCCGTGATCGCCGGGGTAATTTCGTTCGCCGCAGCGTTCGACGAAGCGCACGAGCTGCAGGACGATGTGTTGCGCCAGGTCGCCGCACTCGTCGACAACAACAATCTGCCGACCAGCGAGTTTCGCAATATTCAGGCGTCCCAAACGCGTGACGAGGAAGCACGCGTAGTCGTTCAGCGGCTGGGGATTGTCACGACGCCCGGCGCGGGCGACGGTGGCGACAAGCTGCCACTCCCGTTGCCGGTGACCATGCTCGATGGCCTATCGACCGTGGTCGTGGGCGGCGAGCCGTATAGGATACTCGTCAAGACGCTGAAATCCGGCGAGCGCATCGCGGTGGCACAGGAGACCGACGTTCGCGACGAGATCGCCCGCACCAGTGCATTGCGCACCGTCATGCCGCTGGTGGCGTTTGCCCCCGTGTTGCTGCTCGTGGTCGGGTGGCTGGTGCGCAAGATATTTCGTCCGGTCGCGAGTTTGTCTGGAGAGATCGACCGTCGCCAATATGGCGAATTGCATCCGGTGTCGACCAAACACCTTCCCAACGAGATCCGTCCGTTCCTCAGCGCCATCAATAACCTGCTCTCGCGCGTGGCCACTTCCGTCGACGCGCAGCACCGGTTCGTTGCCGATGCTGCCCATGAGTTGCGCACGCCATTGACGGCGCTGTCCCTACAAGCTGAGCGGCTTGCCGAGGCCGATATGTCGGCCACCGCGCGTGAGCGGCTTGCCGAGTTGCGTCTCGGCATCGAGCGGGGGCGGCACATGCTCGATCATCTGTTGACGCTGTCCAGCGTTCAGGCGACAACGAGCGACGCCGCAGCGAGCACCGACTCGGTCTTGCGTGTGCTGCGTCAAACCCTGGAGACGCTTTACCCGCTCGCCGAAGCCAAGGGAATCGACATTGGCATCGAGGCGGGCGACGATACATCGCTGCCGATGAGCGAGGCGGATTTGAGCGTACTGATGAAGAATCTGGTCGATAACGCGATTCGCTACACCCCGGCGGGTGGCCGTGTGGATTTGGTGCTCGAGCCGGGAAAGCACCAAACCGTTTTGCGCGTGATGGACACGGGTCCCGGAATCGCACCCTATGAGCGCGAGCGTGTTTTCGACGCCTTCTACCGAGGACTTGGGACAAGTGAAGTGGGCTCGGGCCTCGGCCTGTCCATCGTGAAGGCCATTGCAGAGAAGGTTGGGGCGGACGTACGCCTCGCCTATACCGATGAACGCGCCCAGTCCGGATTGAGCGTGACCGTCGTCGTGCCGGCCGTATCGAAGTCTGGGCAGGTGGGGGGCGTGGCGTGACGTGGCTGGCCGTACCGGCGGTGACGACACGGTCCTGCTACGCGAGCGGCGATAACGTCGTCGCCCCTACGTTTTTGCGATTGACGATCCAGGGCGGCGAATGCTGGCCTGAGCCAATGGGAAACGGGCGATAATCCGTCGAAATAAGCACATCATGCCGGATGTGTGTTCGCATCTCGTCCACTCGCTGCCTGCTGTGCGAGCGCATGGCTCGCCGTGCCGACGATCGCGTCCGAGCCGGCGTTTGACTCACCAGCCACCACAACCTGCCAGTTTCGCGTCGACGTGCGTTTTGCGTTTCTGTAGGCGGCTTTCCACGTTCATGACAGGAAGACACCATGCCCGATTCTCGGATTCACTCTGCCGACGTGCTCGCACATAACGCCGCCGCTTGGGATCGCCAGGCGGCGGCGCAGTGTGAGTGGTCGCGTCCGGTTAGCGCGGAAGTCATTGCGTCGGCGCGCAACGGTGACTGGTCCGTCCATCTAACACCGTCCGCGCTCCCCGAGGGCTGGCTGCCCGATGTCCGAGGCCAACGCATCTTGTGCCTTGCTTCCGGTGGCGGTCAGCAGGCGCCGGTACTGAGCGCCGCAGGTGCACAAGTCACGGTACTGGACGCCTCCGCCGCACAGTTGGCGCAAGACGACATGGTCGCGCGCCGGGACGGACTCACGTTGACGACGGTCCAGGGCGACATGCGTGATCTCTCGGCGTTCAAGGATGCCGCATTCGATTGCATCCTTCATCCGATTTCCAACCTGTACGTGCCGGACATTCGCCCGGTATGGGCGGAGTGCTTTCGGGTGTTGCGCCAAGGTGGAAGACTGCTCAGCAGCTTTTTCAATCCGGTCGTCTTCGTGGCGGATCGCAGTCCGGAGTATGCCGCCCAAGGCATCATCCGTCCGCGCTTCAAGGTGCCCTACTCGGACGTGCGTGATCTGACATCGTCGGAACTCGCCAAAAGGCGATCGAACAGCGAAGCCCTGGTCTTCGGGCACAGCCTCAGCGAGCAGATCGGGGGGCAACTGGAAGCAGGTTTCGTGCTCAAAGGCTTCTACGAAGACGAACAGCCGAAGCCTCGATTCGTCATCGAGCATTTTCTGCCGTCGTTTCTGGCGACCTACGCGATCAAGCCCTGACGCAAGCAAGCGTTCAACCCGCGACGCCGGTGGCGCGTGGCCCAGGTACCCCGCGCCACCCGGCATCACCGTCGTGACTTACCGGCGCCATGCATGCGGCAGAAGCGTGTCGTAAAGCACGCGCAGCGGTGAATGCGGGGGTGCGGCCAGAACGAATGCCATCATTTCGTCGGCCAGCGTCGCGGTGCACGTCGCCAGTTCCTTGCTGTCCCCGACAAGGCGCGCCCGCCATTGCGCGAGCGTCTCCTGCGGAACCATGTCCGGATCGTCGACGCAGACTTCATTGAGCAGCGCACATGCGAGGTAGCGCAAGGCAACGGGCGACTCGGTCTCCGTACCCAACAGCAGACTGGATGCCAACTGCGTCTGCTTGATCGCCTCGATCATCTCGAACGCAGCCCAATTCTGCGCAGTCTCTTCCATTCCAGCGACTTCGGACGAACACGCGCGCCAAAGTGCCGCTTTCACCTCCGGTAGCAATCGTACGGTGGCACGGGCATCGGCCGGTCGCGGGTGAGGCGACTCGGGATCGCACAGGGCGTGCGCAAACAGACGCTGCAGACGCATCTGCCAAGGAATCGTCGTCAGCTTGTGTTCTGCATGGTTGGACGAGACTCGCGTCGTCATCGCCAGTGCATGCTGCCGATACGACTCGCGATCAGCCAGCCGAGAAGCGTCGTCGGCGTGCTCGCCTGTCGTCGCGCTCGCGGCAATCGGCGTTGCTGGCTTTGCATCCACTTCGTCGCCGCTCCAGTACGCGTCCAACAGGTGGCCGAAGCGCCGCTGCTCGACGCCCGACGCCGCCAGATACGCGGCGTGCAGCAGCGGAATCGGGCGAAGCGCAGCCTCAGGCGATACGGCGGACTCGATGACATAGGGCGATTCGGGGGCGGCTCGCCTGAGCACATAAAACGAATGCCAGGAGATATCGTCCTCGTTGTCGATCACCGCCTTCAGTAGGCCGGGCGTGCACGCGACGACGCTGTGCGTATCTTCCGACAGGAAGATGCAGGTATCGCGAGACGTGTCCGGCAGCACGTTTTCAAGGGCGCGTGCAGCCGACGCGATGCTGGGGTGTCGAAGATAATGTTCGAGCAACTCGTTGCCCAACGCGCCGAGCTGTGGCGTTTCGCGGGCTCTGAGGACAAGTTGATGAATGGCACCTTGATGGAGGACAGCCCATTGCGGATGGTCCGACATTTCCAGGAGGTACCTCATATGAAAACACAAGCGATCGACGCGGAGATCTTTCGGCACCGGATGGTGGTTCCACTTCGCTTGAATGCCGACGGGCAAATAAGCGTTGATGAACGCAGAGATCAGCGGGCTTTCCCAGAACACGGGGTCGGAGAGCACCGACACCCAGGACGCCATGAAATTCCAAACGGTCTCCTCCGAAATCGAAAGCGTTTCCAGCGCTTCGATCAATTGACACATGACCGCGCGCTTCAGGTCGCCATGGCAATTCTCGATGGAGGCAATGCTCGCCAGGAATTCCCAGCCGTTGTCCTCTGTCAGGAGATGATTGATACGCTCCATTGCCTGACTGACGGCCTCTGGCGTGCCGACCAACCAATCGGTGTCCAAGGACAAGGTGGCATTGCTAAGATCTGCGCCGCTGAAGTCCACGTTCATGCGTTGCAGACCTTCGAGTTGTGCGTCTCTGAGCCGAGCGTTCCCGAAAGATACGCCACGCAGGCGGGCGCGGGACAGATTGGCCCCGGTGAAGTCTGCGTACCTGGCATCGACCTCGCACCAATCCGCACGGCTGAAGTCTCCGGACCGAAAGTCGATACTGCGCAGATCGACTTCGTGCAGCTTGAGCGCCCGGAGATCGGATACGCTGGCGTCAGTGAATCGAAGCAGGTCGCGTTGCAACGCCGTGGGCAACTGGGCGAACTCACTGACGTTGTCCATCGAAATTCCGAACTCGTTCCAGTCCTCCGGAGACGCGTTGTCGAACGACAGGGCCAATTCGTCGAGATAGGCGGGAATCATGTCGGTGCGAATCTGCGGGGCGGCGCTGAGCTCCTGCCGCAGCAGCGCGTTCATGACGTCGCGCCGCCGATGGTCGCGGAAGAACACCAGCCTGACATCCTCCCATCGCTTGTACATCTCCTGGCCGGCGCAAGCATAGGCAAAGCCGATGCCCGCGATGCGCACTGCCGCTGCGGCATCGAGATGCTGGATGGCCGACATCGCGTCGGTGCGGGCTTTGGAGAGCTTTTCCTGAGGGGGGCGGTCCGGACGTCGAGGGCTGTTTGCCCAAAGAACATTCGATGAATCGGCAGGACCGGATTGACGAGCTGAGTACACGTTGGATTCCTTGGGAATTCTCGACAGTGGGACGGCAGGCATCGTCGTGTTGAGTCAACCTGCCTTGGGTGTCGCGCCGTAGTCGGAAACGCCGACCGGGCCACGATGGCGGAAGCCGTTATCGTATGTCTGTATCCACGCGACACGGATACCGGAAGACCGGATTAGGAGAATGCAAGAAATCCCGCGTCGACGAGGGGCGTCGCCGACGCGCGGGCCAAGAGGATGGCGGTGCCGCTGGTGGCGCTTATTGAGAGTCTGTCAGCATTTCGCTTTCACTGTCGGTCCGGTTGGGGATCATCGCTGTGGCGACCGGTGCCTGCCACGCCATGGTCTCGTCCGGCGCCGATACGAAGTTCTCGCTGATGGTCCGGGCGCGCTCGGTGCCACGCTTCTCGTCCGGGTTCAGCGCGTGTGTGGCCAGTTGTTGCACCTCATTCGCATACGCATGCCCGATCCGATCCCCCGCACGATGCAGGACGTAACGGTACGACTCGTTGTCCGGAGAGAACACGCCGCCTTCTCCCTTGGTTTGCATGGCGTTTTCGGCCTCGGCACACACCGCACAGGCGACAAACTTGCCCGCTATCGGCACGATGACGGCATCCGATTTGGACAAACCCAAGGCTGAGATGACCTGTTCGTACTGCGCTTCGGCGTTGAGCGCCAGATCGTCTTCAATGTTCTGCTCGGCGTGACGCGTTTCGGTGACGCTTGGTGGAAGCGCATTGTCTGGGCCTCGTACCACTCGCGGGGGCGCGTGAACAACGAAACTTGGGAAGCCCTTGCCGCCTTCTTCCGTGAGGACTCGCGAAATCGCTTCGAGCGCTCGAGCGCCTTGCCGAATGACGATGTTCGCCGGGACGTCTTCGGTACCCTTTGGTACACCCATGCCACGGTTGATTTCTTGGGTGAGGCGCGTTTGGGTGCGTGCCAACTGACTCGGCTTTGCACTGGCGAGGTCATGGAACTTTCGGAAATGACGCAAGCAAGTTGCTGCACGAACGGCATGTTTGTCGACAATCGACGCCCGCTCCAGCGACTTCGGGTGGTCGGGCGCCTCGGCATTGAGCGCGATATGCAGGGCTCTGACGAGCTTGTCGCTGTGAAAGTTGGAGGAGACGTGAAGCTTGTCGCCGATCACGGCCAGTTGAATCTCAATGGGATTGATTGCACCACGCTCGGCTTCATCCCACTTGTCGAAGAATGCCTTGTTGGTCATGACGTGGTACAGCGTGGTCGCAATGTGGGAGAGTTGTTGCGAGACGCGGTTGTACCCGACGTATGTCTTGCTCTGCGGCACGGGGATCTCAGGGCGCGGAATGGCGCGAACTTGCGTTTCGCTCAGGAAATACGCGGTAGCGCCGACGAAGGCGCGCGCATCCAGCGCCGACATGACTTCCGGATGACCTAATTTGGGCCGCAGCAGATCGATATCGGGGCCGTTCGCCCGCCGACTGTTGAAGTCGAGAAACCTGGCGGATGCCGACGTTTGCTTGAGCGCATGCGAGTTCCCCCGGTAGCTCAGTATCCCGGTGGCGGGATCTGTTTGATTCGAGGATTGGGCGGTGATGCCCCGCAGAATGGAACTGGGATTCTGTTGCGAAACGCTATTTCCTAAAGGCATGGATCTTCTGTAGATAACCTGCATTAATCGGTTCAGGCACGACGCGTTTTCGTCGTACCGGACTTGCTGCTCCCCACCGTCGTACGCGGCGCCCTCCAGGCGGCGTTGGGTTGTTGTTTATGGGTTCAGCACAGTGCGAGCATGTGGGCCAGGTCGTTGCGTTGGGCGTCGGGGCTCGCTTCGGGGGAAGTCGGGAAGTCGCGCTGAATCGAATCGCGCCAGTGGGTGCTCCATTCGAGGAGCTCGACCGTGGCAGCCGCCAGCTGCTCGGCACTTGTCAGATGCCGAGGCAGGGGGGCGATCGCGACGGCGCGCGACGACTGGGGGTGCCAGCCGATCATGGGCTTTTCGCCACGCAACGTGTCGATAGTCATTTGCGGGAAGCTTGAGAGCAGATGCCTTGCAGGCATCTCCAGGACGCGTTCGGGTATGCCCAGCGGTAGCGTCAACACCAACCGATCGTTGGTCCGCAGGATGGCCAGCTCGTGTTCTTCGTCGACAACGAAGCAGCAGGCGCCGTGATCGTCGAATGTGAGAGACGGGATGCCGATCATCTCTCCAAACTCGCGCAGAATTGCATCGTGAAACTTGTCGGTCACTTCGCTCCTTCCGGGTATCGGGTTGTAAGGCCAACGCGCTGCGGTGCTTTGGCGCAGCATTGCCCGCTTGAAGATGGATGCACTGAGATGGAACTCTTTTGAATTCGCTCCCCGTGAGAATCCGTTTGATCCATTCCCCATGGAGATTGGCGGCTTACGACGCATTTGCCGTTGAGTTATGTAGGAATGCGGAACTTTCGCCGCTTTGTCGCGGAAAGAGTTTGCAGTTACATCGGACTGCAATACAAAGAGAAGAGTCGGAAGCGGTTACGCGCGTCTGCCTTTGGAATTTCCAGAGCTCAGGGCTGGAGTTATCGACGTCAATTCAAGCGCGCATCTGCGCCCTAGGCGCATCATGGACTTGCCTTGGACTGGTGCGCCGAGTCGAGATTCGGTTGTCGCGCGATCGGGGTGGTGAATTTTCGAAGGTGTTCGGCGAGCGAGGGGCCGATCGGGGATGGGACGACCGGCAAGGCTGGGTAGATATGGGTGTGTCAACGCGCTGTGTGATCGGCGTTTTGCAGCATGGCTTGCCTATCATGCGCAGGCGGCGTGTTCAAGTGTGTCCGCTACCCACTTGATTGAGGCTCTGTCCGTGCGCTGCTGCAGCGATTGCAGCAGCTTCGTGCGCCTTAGGATCGAGGTGTCTCGCAACTGCCCCTATCCCCGGGAAATTATGACGCCCCAAGGGTTCAGCGTGGACATAACCGATGCTAGTTTTGAGATCCCGGCACGATATGGATGCCACGTTGCAGTGAGTCTATGCCAAATCGCTCGGAATGCTTTACTGGATGTAGAACTTTTGGTGCCCAGGGCGGGAAGCTCAAGCGAATTCGTCAAACTCCGTCAACGATAAGCGTTTGCCCGCATCTCAATGTTTGTGCGGGTTTCCGGCCGATCAGCAACTTCCGAAATCCACTGTGAGGACTCCAAACTTAAGGTTCTCGGTGATAGCCTTTACGCCAGATTTACGCCAACAGGAGGAGGCGGCATGGCGACGTACAGGAGGCGCGGAACGACTTGGCGAGCAGAAGTTGCTAAGGCTGGAGTTCGCACGTCGGGAACGTTCAATACGAAGGCGGAAGCGGTCGCTTGGGCAACGTCGATTGAGGCCAAGGTAATTTCCGGCCGTGTTGAGGCGGTGGTTAGCGGCAAGACTCTACGCGATGCATTTCTTCGCTACGCGACGGAAGTATCACCAACGAAAGCAGGGGCGCGGTGGGAGTTGGTCAGATTTAACGCGTTGACCCGGCAACTCGATTTCATCGGCGATCTTTTGGGGCGAATTACTCCCGATCAGATTGGCTCGTGGCGCGACGGCCGATTGGCTTCCGTGGCCCCATCCACGGTCAATCGCGACATGAATCTACTTTCGGCGGTTTTTGAAACGGCTCGCCGAGAATGGAAGTGGTGCGAAAAGAATCCCATTCGAGATGTGCGGCGGCCACGGAATCCGAAGCCGCGTGATCGGCGTATTGCCGAGAAAGAAGCCCAAGCTATGATCGCAGCCCTCGGCTACGTTCCGGGACGGACTCCTGAAACGCACAGTCAGAGGGTTGCGCTAGCGTTCCTTATTGCGCTTGAGACCGGTATGCGACAGGGAGAGATTGCTGGCCTGGAGTGGGGGCGTGTATTTCTGAATAAGCGATACGTGCGTCTGGCGAATACGAAGAACGGCGACGCGCGTGATGTGCCATTGTCATCTAACGCGGTGGAATACCTTGAACTCTTGCCGCAAAACGGTGGACCGTGCCTCGGGGTGAATGCGCCCTCTATCGACGCGCTTTGGCGAAAGGCGCGCGCCAAGGCGAGCCGAATTGTTCCGTCAGTAGCCGACTTGCGTTTTCACGACTCTCGCCATGAGGCAATAACCCGGCTTGCTCGAAAACTTGATGTGCTCGACTTGGCGCGGATGATTGGGCACCGCGACCCGCGTAGTCTGATGATCTACTACAACGCCACGGCGTCAGACATCGCGGGTCGACTTGGGTAAAGGCTCAACTGCGGCGTCCCTTTGGAAGGCTACCCCGATTCGTTCGAGCCCATTCGATTACCTCATCTCCGAACCATCGCCGCTTGGCTTCCGATGATCCTGTCGGCACGACGGGACTCGGGAAGCCAGGGCGGGATACGACTCTCAGTGCGACCGTACTTTCTGATAGTCCCATCCATGCCGCAATGTCCTTTGCGGTCCACAGTTCAGGAGCTTTCTTCAACGCCATTACCCCCACAAGCTTGTCGAGCCGATCAATCAGAGCGCTGACGTCTCCGCCGTCATATGGTGCTGCGTCGGCTCGCTCTCCTCTCCCCTGCGTCGCATGTGGCCCGAGCAAAATTTGAATCTGTTCGGGTGATAAAAGTGCTTCCATCCTTAGTCCCCCCTTGTGGCTAACCAGAAGCTTCCGAGATCCTGATTCCAAAATGCCTGACAGTGGGCCAAGCTTGCGCCGACTTCCTGCGCCGCTTCGAACGCAGTCACGATGGCCTTCACTGGGTCGTCACTCAGAATGTGGTCAATGGGATGGCGCTCAGGGATCACGATTCCTCGACTCGACCAATAGCGCTTCTCGTTCATCTTGTGTTCGGCGAAGTCCTTGGTCAGATATTTGCCCAGGTAGGCCGCTAGCTTGTGCTGCTGAGCTTTCTGACGAAACGGATTGCGCACATTGACGTTGCCGTTGTCTGCGCCGACGATGGATATCCAGATCACGCGGAGCACCCGGTAGTTCTGCCGTCCCTTTACCGCGATGTGTAGATGCCACGCGCCCCGTTTTTGACGTTCCGGGACTGCGACGTACTGGAAATCCTGAATCTTGTTCAAGCGGCGGCGTAGAGCGTCAAAATGGCGCTTCAGGCGTTCCTTGTCCTGCATGTTCTCCCGGTAGGTCAACGTAATCATGCGATCCGCGCCAATGGCCTTACAACGCAATCTGACTTGTTGTTTGGCTCGTTTGGCCGCTGCCATTTGGTTATCTTCCGAGTTTTCTGATTCGCCGCGCTTCGCTTTTGGTAGGGTGTGAAGCCTCTGAGCGCCCATGTAGCGGTCGAATCGGGTGACGGTGACCTCTACCTGACCCTCTCCAAAATTTCGTCCCCTAATGATCCACTCTCGTCGGAATGCGGAATCGTTCACTAAACTCGGTTCTTGCATGGCAGCTCCTTTGTCATGTGTCATCGCGGAGAAGGCGTTGGCCCCGGTGTTCTGCATCGGGGCCTTTCTTCATCCGGATCGAAGTCGAAGTGTTTTCGTCCTGGCTGGATGCGCTTTGCTAGTTCCTTTCTCGTTAAGTGTTACGGATATAAATTTAGGGCGCGCTTCGCGCGCCCCCGCCGTCCTCGACCCTGCGGGCGGCGGCGGTCGCGCGAAGCGTCGTTCCTTCTTCGATCCGCGCCACTTTGTCGTCGGGGGCGGAAAGACGGTTTCCAGTGAAGGGTTGTAAGGCAGGCGGCGGCGCTTCGGGCTGCGTCTGTGGTGCTACCCGCTGCTCGGTCGCGCGGGCCGCGCTGAGTCGCGCGTCAACGGCCCGGACGTTGCAGGTACGTCCGTGGGCATCCCTGGCTTCGGCATCGGCGCCGACACTCCCGACGCTAGACGTCCTGACGCGCTCCACCTGGAGGACGAGAAGGATCTCCGTGTTCAAGGCCGCATCGGCGTGGCTATCGAGGAATCGGGGCAGGAAAGACAGTCCCATGTTGTTGTCGGACGCTTTGTTGGTTGTCAGTCCGCCAATGAGGATGATGTCGCCGTCCCGCGAACTGATTTCGGTGCTCACCTCCCGAGTGTTCAGCGTAGGCGACTGATTGACACCTGTCGTAGTCTTCACAAAGTCGCTGATTTGCTGCGAGACGTGCAGATCGATAACGCAATCCTTTACGGTCGGTCGTAGCTCGAAGATGACGCCTGACGAGTGGTATTCGACCGACTGAACCGGTTCGCCGCCGCCACGTGGGTAGGAGACGGATTTCAGCACGGGGACTTTCTGCCCGACGGTGAGCTTTCCCCGCGAGCCGGATCGAATCCGCAGGTTCGGGCTGTTGATAACCTGAAACCGAGTGTCTTTCGATAGTGCCGAGAACACCGTGTCGAGATCTCCTGCTGTGATGCGTACAGCGTTGCTCAGCTTCTCTCCTGTCACCTGTATGGATAGCCCTAAGCCTTTGGAGAGCAGATCCAGGGCGAGTTGAAACGCTGAACCGTGCTCGCTGCTTTGGGTGACCTCGTAAGCCGTTGCTCGCACAGCGACTTCACCGACCGGCGTATCGACGCGCGGTAGTAACTCCTGGAGCGTCAGAACTTCAGCTTGCGTCCCACGGAAAACGAGCGTGTCGCCTTTCTGGTCGATGAGCATCGCCGCAGACCCGTCGGGAGCATTGCCGCCTGCTCGTCCATCAGGTGCGGCGGGGACCTCGCGGTTCACGGTGAACTGTCCTCGAAACACCGGCCTGACGAGACTGGCGAGATAGGCTGCATCTCGATATTGGGGACGATAAACGTAGGTGGATTGCGGTTCCGCGTCTATGCCAGTGCTTGATCGCTTGAATACGAAGTCGACACCCTGGCGTCTTTCGATGCCGAACCCGAGCGATTCAAGAAACGTGATCAGGAATGCACGTAGGTCGCCGCGCCTCGTATCGAACCGCATCGAGACCATCCGCTGGTCATCGAGCACTTCGGGGGAAATGACGTAAGGCGTCTTAATGGCTTCCCCATAGAGCAACGAGACGAGCTGCGCCACATTGACGAACTGGAAGTCGAATTTCCCGGATGAGGTGCGTAGGCCCAGTCGAGGCGACGGGATACCTTCACGGGTCCGTTCGGGCGAGGGGCGGCGCTCGATATTGTCCCGAGTCTCCGGGCCGTCATCGTGAAGGGCTGGCCCTCGGTAATCGATGGGAGCGAGCACGATGCGCGGCTCGTCCGCAAACGATTGGGCTGCAGCGATCAACATCGCGCCGGCGAACAGGGGCCTCATCGCGTTTCTCCGAAGAGCCGGGATGCGGGCTTTTGTCCCGACCATGCAGTGACCTGTTGACCGTCGACCTCACCGATGATCGCGAGGCCACGATTGCGAAATGCAGATGAGGGCTCGACGCGTAAGCGTCCAGCGTTATCGCTCAACACGACGTAACGCCTCCCGGCGACTGAATACTGCCCTGCGACACGCCATCTTTCGCTGAGCTGCGGTAGGCGGGGTGCAGACTCCAATGCTGTGTTCGCCAAGGCCGACAGGCTAGCGTTCGATTCGACCGTATTGGACGGTGATGCCTCTGTTTTCGGATGAAAGAATCGCCAGAGGAACACCCCGACGCCGATCCAGCAGCCCACGAAAATTACGGCGATCATCCACAGTTTGGGATTACGCAGCATGTTTTGCCGGGAGTCGATGGCGCGCTCTTTCCCTTTGCCGCCGGCATACGACTGATACAGCGGGAAAATGGCTTTGTCGTATGTTGTGGTCGTGGTCCCCAGTCGTGCCGCCTTGGTAATCCTTCCGCCGCCGAACATCTCGACGCGATAGCGATTGCCCAGCCCCAATTCCTTGAGCTTCTTTGTGACGAACGTGACTTCGATCACCGAGCGTAACTGCCGGTGGAGATCCGTGATCGACTGGATCATCAACGCGACGTCGCACGAAACGCCCGTTTCCGCATGTACGTAATGTCGATGCATGCGGAAGAAGCGCATGTGCTCGGGGCTGATCTTGTGCGAGACGGACCAGAACTCCCACGCCTCATCAATCGCCACCAGATCGCCTGCTTTGACGAGCGAGTCGAGATCCGGCCTCGTTTCGTCGGGAAAGAAGTCGGCTTTGAGAACGTCTGCGTTTGAAATAGGAATCAGCGCGCCAAGCGTTGTCGGGTCTGCTTTCTTCACGTCTGTGCAGTAAGCGTGAATCGCGTTCGCGTTGATGCCATCGACATTGGTCACCACACGTCGACCGGCCAAAACCGCAGGCACGATGACGCTACTGACGACCTCATAACTCTTGCCTGATCCCATCAAGCCGGTATACGCGTTGATAGCCATAGTGGTTACCCAATGACCGGCAAACGTCGGATCAGAAAGCGCGCGGCTACGGCACTGACGATCATGGGCGTACCTTCCGAGACGGCAAACAGGTCGAGCCAATACCAGACTCCGGAAGGGATGCCCGAAAACGCCTCGTTGAGCTTGGAGACCTGCGGGAAGAAACTGCTTGATTTGATGGCGACGACGAATTCGGTAACGACGTACCAGAGCGCGAAGAACGTCGCCCACTTGACTACCGACGCGCGGAACACAAAGCCCAGTGCGGCATTGAGAACGCTCGCAATGATGGCAAACAGTGGCATAAGGACCTCAGGCGGAAAGGACAATCAAGAGCGCCATGACGGCGAATGCGGCGATCATCACTTGGCGAAGTTGCGGCCCAACGCGCTCGGCAATCTCGCAGTGCGTGTCGATCGGAACGGCATAATCGAACACCTGGAGCGTCGTGCGCGGACAAGCACCGCCGTGCGAAGGCATCGTCCAAGCGTTGAAATCGGACGTCAGGCTCAAAATCGGATCGATGATCATCTTCGCGGTGGGCGTCTCTTCGAGTCCGGGCTTATCCATTTCGGGGACAGCGCCTAGATCGATATCGACCTTGACCCGGTTGCCGATATCGACCATTGGTCGGTTGACGACATTGACGTCGCGAACACCATCGGTGTTCTTATTGCGGTTGGAGCCGGTCTCTGCCTCTTCATCGGGATCGCGCGCGACGCTTGGATCGACTTGCGGAATGGGTTTAGGTTTGACGCGCGGATCTGCTTCGGGGTCGATTTGCGGATTCGGGTCTTCGCGTGGGCGGATTCGAGGAGAGATCGGTACCTTCTTTTCGTCCGGCGGACTGGCGGGCTCGAATACGTCGCCGATGTATGGCATCTTCTTGGGATTCTCTTTGACCCATATCTCCACGTCCTCTTCGGTGACCGGCTCGGCGTCTCGATAGGGGAGTCCGATATAGTCAGGCGCTTCCGCTGCCCGCTGCCACGACTCATCGACGATGTCGGCGAGCGTCTTGGGGCTGATCGGCATTTTCATGAGGTCCCGACTCATGCCGGCCCGTGCCGCATCCAGATCGGCGTATACCGTTTCCGTCGTAATCCGGTTCAGTCCATAGAAGGCGTCGCGGCTGATGTCAAACACAGCGGGGTTCAGTTCGAACGTTACCCATTCATGCGGCGCGGGACAAGGCGGCGGGGTGTCGGGGTAGCAGCGCCGATGCTTGTTCGTCCACATTCGTTCGGCAAAGCCCGCGAACTCGCCATAGTCATTGAACAGCTCGATAATCTTCAGTTGCGGATCCGGATCGCCGGGCTGGAACAACCATCGCGTGCGCAGTTGCTCCAGCTCGGACATCGACGTGAAGGGGATGCGAATCCCATACTCTGGATATGACAGGGCGATGCCGGTAGATGTTTGCGGCAACGGCGGAAATTCGTGACATGCGACGCGGGTGTACGTCGGGGAACATTCATCTGTTCGATACACGCGCGCCCCGAGGCGTCTGAGATTTTCGAAAAGCTGTTCGTCGGAGGGAGATGTCCTGAAATCCGGGTAGGGCGGTAAGGTGTCGGATTCCTTGCGCGGGAGCTTGCTCACCAGCGCGACGGAGCCGTCGTACGTTTGCCCGATGGCGATCTCCGCGTCGCCCAACGTTGCGATCAAATGGCTACCCACGCCAACGATGCCGAGGCCCGCGAGAATCGTCAGCCAGACAGGCGCACCAACGAGCGACAAGCCAATGCCTGCGCCAGTTGAGACGACGTTTAGCGTTGTGCTCGTTGACGAGATCGCTTCGAGCGTTGCGATAATGCGAGCGTCGTTGGCAGCGAAGCCTCGGGAGGCGGCAATTCGTGTGATGACGCCTGCGATAGCGCGATTCATGACGAAGTTCGCGACGGGGAGGGCTTGCGGTGTCGCCGGCTGTTGTGCGAGGAGCGTCAGTAGGGCTACGGCCACCATCGTTCGTTTCATCGTTATCCCCGCAGACCTTGGACGACCGCCCACCCACATACGATTCCCCAGATGAAGAAGGTCAGATCCCATAGTGCTTGAGTCGGCATGAAGTTCTCCTGCGAGCGTTTGTGAAAGACGTAGTGCACCTTGCTTACGGCCGAGCGCTCGACACGCGCGATAGAGCACTCGGCCTGACTCAACGATTAGCCCTTGATGACCCCGAGCACGATCTTGGCACCGCGAAGCGTGGCGTACACGGTCGCCAGCGATAACGCGACCGCCAGAATTGCGGTGGTCGTTGAGCCCATACTGATGCCGTTGGTCAAGGACGACAGGTCGGGGCCGCCACCGCTGTCTGCCGCTTTAGCCAGGCAGGACGCCGTACCCAACGTGATAGCGAGACTCGCACGCGTGGCAATCGAACGAACTTGTTGAAGCGCATCTTTCATGGTTGCTTACTCCGATTGAGATGCCGGGATGCGCCCGGCGCGCTGGCTCAACCTCGGCGGACGAAACCGAGGAGTGCGCCTACATGGACACTCACAAACCAAAGACCGACGACGGTTGTGAGTGCCAATGTCCAAAATCCCGCCATCTGCACGGTGTCGAGCGAGGTGGCGGGCGTATGTGTTAGCGCGATTGCGGGGGCGACTGAGACCAACGCGAATTGCTGGCCGCTCTCTGGCGGGCAGAATTCTCGGTCAATGGCGGTAACCGACATCGGTGGGCGAATGGGTTGGCAGGCCAGCAGGCGGATCGTGTGGTCTGTCACACGCAGCCCCCGGATGTGCGTTGCTGGTCCTTCGCCACGCTAATGCACTTATGACGTGGATGGCCGTCGTAGCCCACGATTCGGGCGACGAGTGAAGGCTTTTGTTTGGCGCGTGCTGGGCCGAGGCCGTCGCGTAGGCTGAGTGAGAACTGACGGAACATCGCAACCCCCAATCTCCATCACACTATTGAGCTGTGACGGTGTTAAGAATCTGGCGGGGGGCCGGATATAGAAGATGAGTTATCGGCGTCTACATGAAGACGCGACGCAAGGCTGGAAAATCAGGTTGTGGATTTGCCGGAAGTTGCGGGGCGCGCGCCGTTCGTGCAGGGATGCAGGGCTACAATGCGCGGGACTAGGTGACCATCCATCGACTGTGAAAAGGCGAATTCCGCGAGGTATTCGCCTTTGGTTGTTTCTTTGAGACCGTCCGGCAGCATGACTCGGCCGACGACGGCTTGATCGCCTTCGCTCGTCGATTGGTAGAGCACGCACTGTGCGGTGCGCATGTCGTAGGGACGACCCGTCTTGCTTGAGATGCCTTCGAGTCGCGTGACGTCGATGATGATGAGCTTTTGTTTGCTGGTCATAAGGTCACCGGTTGCATGTGAGCGGCAGCAGGGGAATCCGAGCCGCCGATGCCTAGAAATTAGACATGCCTAAAGTATAGGTTTCCATGTCTGGAACGTATTTGGGGAAATTCCGAGATGCGCGAGCGTATCTGCGAACTCATTGAACACGTCGCCGACGCCGACCGATGTTGGCGAGAGATGGAGGACTTCACGGGCATTCCGTCGAAGCGGTGGCAGAACGTCTCCCGTGGTTTGCAGCGCCCGACGTCCGAGATGATTGAAGCTATTGGCGAAGTCTGGCCGAGGTTTGCTTTCTGGTTGGTGACAGGGCGTACTGACGAGGCCAGCGGGCATATCTCGCCTGCCCTGGAGCGAGTGGCTCGGGACTTAAACAAAATCCGGAAGGCTGGGTAGTCGCAGCGAAGGTGCTAAGCCGATGGCTGCAGCGGCGTTAAGCCGCGAGAACGTTTCATGGAAGTGTCCCCGTTACCTCGTTGAGGTGAAGAGCGCCAATCAGGTACTGGGGGCGACCGGCAGTTGTTTTACTTGATGTCGTCGCTTTACGTTGGAAGGTGCACGGCGAACGCAATGTGGTGGCAGCAATGCGATATCACGGCGTTCTATGCGGTTGAGCCGCTAAGGAAAACAGCAAGATCGTTCATCGGCTCCCGGCAAAGCGCCGGTAAGAAATTTCGTAAGCCTTCACGGTCACCATTCGGGCGCTCGTCGTCACGGTGGTAGGCAACTCGCCACGGGTTTCGTCACAGACGAAGAAAGCAAAAGTGCCTCTCGCAATGAGAGGCACCAAATTGCTGAGAGCCCGCGACAACGTCAGGACAGCAGGAGTGTGGGGTTTCCTGCAAAACTCAGATCATCGTCCAACCGTTGGGTCACGTCGAGAACTTCGTCCGCGAGGTCTCCCAGTTGCTCGAAGTATGCGTTTGCGAATTCGGAGGGAATGGCTTCCGCACTTTCTTGATTGGCCGCCACCATGCAAAGTGCGACGAGGCGTTCGGAAAGACAGTGCAGTTTGTCGAGAGAATCGCGAACAGCGATGGGAGTAGATACGAGAGAGGTCATGCTGTGTCCTCATGCTAACCGTTTCAATCCTGCCCCTCGCAAGACGAGAGGGGGGTGGGCAGGCACTGGACTGGGTTAGCGGACCGCTTGTTCAGTAGGATTGGGCGGCACACCCGAAGGTGTCCCAACCCAGGCCTGCCCATTGAAAATGTAGGCATGCATGAGAGCGCACACGAAGCCGCGATGCAATGCGGCTGTGTGCCCTACAGAACAATCGGGCCGCTAAGCCCGGCCACGTTTGGGGCGTGACGAGGACAAGCTTACATAGGCCACTCGCATACGGCAATAACACCGACAGAGAATTATGCTGGATGCCAGCGAATTCGGATTGATCTTAGGGGAGCATAGGGGGATTTCCCTTGTGTCCGTTCGAAATCAGTAGGACTGAATACTCTAGGTTCGTCAAAGCTGGCGACGTGTGCTGCACAAGATAAAGAAAAGGCCCTCGGTGGAGGGCCAATGTCAATTACTGTCGATGATAATCGGATGAGGTAATCATATTCGCGCTGGGGGCGACTCGCATCCATCCTAAAATCACCAGTTGTCGAATTGCTTCTCCAACCGACTCTTTTTTTTCTTTGGTGGACCAACTTTTCTTCCAGTCGAGAATGTAGTCAAATAATTGTTGTTCACTAATTTCTGAGTTCGGTATTTCTCTCTTGATTCGTCGGCTTGAAAATAAAACAGTGAATACTTCTTCGGCCTGTTCTGTGGATTTTATTCTGCTAAAAAGATCAACGGCTTTCTTTATTTTTTGTTTATTTTTTTCTATGGTGGCGCTGTATTCTTTGGAGTCTTTTACGTATTGATCGGTTGCCTTCATCGCGATCATTCGGCCGAGACGCTCTTCTTGTAGCCAGTTTTTGTTTGCGAAAACATGAATTGCTTTATTAACGTCGTCAGAGAAGGGGCCAAAATTACCTTTGTTGAATTCAAATCCCGTTTGAATGCCCATCTCTGTCGCGACGTAGCAGAGTTTTTGGAAAATTGTTCGCCCAATAGGGGGGGCGTATGGTTGTGTCTGGAGTTCTTTAAGGATTTCTAGAAGAATTGCCCATTCCGCGCGGAGCGCATCGGATTTTCTTCCTTTGCCATCCAAACTCAATTGAGCGGGCTGCTGCAAAAATTCAATGCTAACTTCTGATTTTGGCGTTCCATATGGAGCGAATAGCTCTATGTCAACGGGAATGTCTCGCAGCTTCTTATAAATCAAAGGACCCACTTCAGACCACTCGAGGCCTCCATTGCCGCAGCCAAGCGGTGGCATTGCAATGCTTGAAACGCCCCACATCGGAAGATGTTCTGCAAGGTAATCCAATCCGGCTTCTATGTCGGAGAGCCTGGATGGGGAGCGCCAATGATCCTTGGTGGGGAAGTTGATTATTGATAGGCCTGAAAGGTCTTGGTACAAATAGGGTTCGCCAAGGTTGACCAGGCCGCGATCGCATCGAGCCTTGTAATCATCGAACATTGCCGGGTAGCGTCGGCGAAATTCTTGCGCAACACCTTTTCCCATCACACCAACGCAGTTAACTGTATTGACGATTGCATTGGCATTGCTTGTGAACATGTCACCAATCATCACTTTAAACATGATTGTGACCTCCTTGTTATTCAAAAAACATGTATCCATTGATTTCTGAGTGAATATCAGTTTCCATGGATTCAAATAAATCCCGAGATTTCTTGCTGCGAACAAATGCGCTGAAGATTAAATTCGGCGGGACGAATTTTTCAACCAATATTTCGGCGCATTTTGCAGATTTTTTTTGCCAATATTGAATCTCGTTTGGATCTTGCCAGTTTTCCGCGTAAATTCTGTCGAAATCGAGATTTCTCCACTGATTCGGAGCGTAAAATCGTACGTACTTGCTGGCGGCATTTTGGTCGGTAATCACGGTCCTCGGGATGTCGAAGACGTCCGTTGAAATTCGAAGTATGCAGAGACTGTCCGCCTCACCAAGTCTCTTAAAGAGCATTGGATTTCTCGCATGGAAATACATATTTGCGTACTGGTGCAAACGCAGTCCCTGCGGCACGCTGATTATGTCGCGGCGGTCCTGCACTGGCTGTAGTGCAACCGACCGATGCGGCAGCTTGGCCGCTCTCTCATACGAAACTAGGCCATGTTTTGCGACTGACGGTAGGTTTTCAATTGGCATAATGCAATGAAGTTCCGTTACCCGTGGGTCCATAAATCAACAGTCTCTTTTCAATATTTTATAAACGCGCTGCCAAGTCAAATGGTTCTCTTAGTGCCGTGTGGCTATCCCTGGGGGCTGCACGCTAGCGAGGTCCGATATTTAAGTCTGCCCCGCCGAGCAGTCTACTCGGGCCCTGAGATCGTGTCTTAAATTGACGCTTACTGTATATATGTACAGTATTTTTGCGGGAAATGCAACCTCCATTGCCGTACATCGGCTGGGACGCTTTCCCCGAAGGGCTCGTGCTGCTCACCACGTAGAGGGATCAGCATCTGGTGTGCGGTACAAACATGGAGACGTCACCAGTCTCTAGACTTGAACCACACTCAAGTCTGAGCTACGGGTTCATGGGCTTCTCGGCAAGAAGAGCCTGAGTTGGTTTGACCTGTCCACGAGGTCAGTGTCGGAGACGTATCTCGCTCGATAACGGGGCTTCCCGTCTTGCGATCGAACCGCAACATCGCCCTCCGCGATAAGTGATGCGAGAGCGTCCTTGTACATTGAGGCCGTGGCGGGGGATCCGTTGCACGTCTCGGCAAATAGCCGTGAAAAGGACTTCGGCCCAGGAGCATCAAAGATATGCCGAGCGAGCTGAGTAACCAATGCTTTGTCTGACTTTGCTCGGGCGACATCATCGAATCTAAAACCCCCGTCAAACTCTTGTAAGAACCCCATAGTTTGCGGGGCCAGCATATGCAAGCCGGCGCCGCCGTAATGCACAAAATGGTTGCCGTGCTGCCAGTGAACTTGCTTCATTACATCTTGGGCTCGATGGTGCTGTGACAAGTGCACCAACCAGTACTCGCCGTGCCCAGAACCTGTACCTCGAATAAAGAATGGCGTGAAAAATGCGGCACCGCAGCCGCCAACAAGTGCCTCATACAGAGCAGCTTGAATGAACCGCCTCCAATCGGTCTCATCGCGCTTGATATCTTCTATCGAGCGACCGCCTAGATGCTTGAATATGTCGACGCGCAGTGTTGACGATATCTTTTTGGCAAGCTCATCGTTTGTATAGGTTGCAAACGACGAAACATGAAATGTCAGAACGATCTCTGCATCGCGAGCACTTGCGAAAATCTGCTCGATCAGGGGAGCAGGCACTTCGGTGTACCCGTACTGGTCCAGAAAAAAAATAGCAGTACCGGAACGTGGCGTATGCTTGGAGATGCGAGCAAGTACTTCGCCAACGGCGCTACCAAACTCCGCATGCACGAGGTGTATCGTTTTTCCTATCGCGTTTTCGTAGCCACGTTCTCGCAAAACAGCCCGTAGATGATTGAGAGCTTTTCTGTCTCTATCAATGAAGACGAACTGAACGTCAAAAAGAATGTGCTTCGAGCGTTCTCGATTGATCGCAGCCGATGCATCTTCAACAGCGCCCAAAATGCGAAGAGGCGAGCCGACCACAAGTTCGCCAGTGTCTTCGAGGTGATACAGTCCGCCGCCGCAAAAACCGTCGACCAGTGTGATTCGGATTCTGTCGCGGCCGCGTGCATTCAGCAGGCGTTGCTGAAAATAACGAATCAAATAGTCGACTAAGACCTGATGTTTGGTCAGGCTATGCGGTTCGAGCGCGGCAGGGCCATTGCTCCAATCGTAGTGACGTTTTGCCAAGTGACGATCTCGGGAGAAATAGGAGTTACCTAGAGCATCGTATGTGGGAACTGGTCCCAATGCTTTCCTGCCAGCGTTCTACCGGTCTTACTTTTTCCAATGGCGGCGACGGAAACCTCAGAGCCGTCTTGTCGGATAACGTGGATCGGAGTGCTTTTTCTTACGGAGTCGATGACGAGTTCGACTGGTGCCCAGTGTCCCCATTGTTTGAAGTGGAAGGGCACTTTAGCTCTTGCACATTGCCTCTGCAACGAGGTCGGCCAAGCGGGGTCCATGGGCCTTGAGTGCGGACCTGATTCGCCACCGGCGATTACCCAGTCAACACGATTGCCCTTCTCGTTCTTGACGAGATATTCGGAGAGATCTATTGCGGACAGCAGTGGTTCGCATGACAGGAACCTGACGGATGGTGATGAGAACTCGAGCAAGTGCTTGATTCGCTTTCTTGCCGTCGCTTGATCCTCCACTGTGGTTCCGAGCCACACATTTCTGGGGAACTTATATCCTTTGGGCAGTTGCTTTCGAACTAGGTGAATACGTTTGGTTAGTAGAAGCCAGTCCAGATTCGGTGTCTGATCGATCAAATCCAGTAATCTCTGCCGCTCCGTTTCAAGGTCTGGCCTGTTTTCGAAAACGTCAGCCATTGAAGCGCAGAATACGCGTCTGCGGACCTTGTCTCGTGCAGCATCCCTGTCCCACCTCAGTGGCTCCTTCCAGTGAGCATCACTGAAAAAGCGCCTAGGAGTGTGCGGGCCCCAAAGGTCTTCGCCAAGTCGCTTAGCCCACGTCTCCGCATAGCAGTGGTCGCAGGCTGCCGAAATCTTGATGCAACCCCACCACGGATTGAATGTATGGTGAGTCCATTCGATGCGAGAGTCTTTTCCCATTGGTGGCGGCCTGTTGCTTGTTCAAGCAGCATTGTACTCGCCAGCATTCTCCGGTAAAAGGTCTGACGTGACTGCTTTTTTCGTACCACTGGTGTCTAGAGATTTATGGCCCCGGTGGTTGTAACAACTTCGCTAGCCCGGCGAAATTCTGTCGGTGTCAAGTACTGCGAACTCGAATGTGGACGTACCTCGTTGTAGTGAGTCCGCCAATCTTCGATTACAACCCTCGCCTCGATCCGGTTTCGAAGCCACTCCATCGCCAAACATTCATCACGAAATTTTCCGTTGAAGCTCTCGTTGGTGCCGTTTTGCCAAGGCTTTCCCGGATCAATCAACACTGTCTCGATCTGCTCCTGGACCGCCCATTTCAACAGCGCCGTGCTAACAAATTCCGGTCCATTGTCTGACCGAAGTTAACGGGGCGCTCCGTGCGTGCTTATCAACCGACTTGGCACTTCAATGACTCGGCGTGAGCGAATCGATCCCGCCACATCGATCGCCAGGCATTCCCGCGTGTATTCGTCGACCACGGTCAGACATTTGACTCGCTGGCCGTTCGCGCAAGCATCGAGCACGAAGTCATAGCGCCACACCGAGTTGCGGGTTGTCGGCGCATGGGGCCGTGGACGACTGCCGGCCACGCGGCGCCTGCGTCGCTTCTTCGGTATTTGCAGCCCCGCCTGCGCCCAGAGCGAGGCACATCGATCACGGCCGATGAAGATGCCTTCGCGCCCGAGCAATACCCGGATGCGGCGCGAACCGAAGCGCGGAAACTGCCCTGACAACGCTTGCATAGCTTCGATCACGGGCGCGTTCTTGCC
>NZ_JAYRUC010000025.1:0-85670 GCF_041919235.1 Pandoraea sp. | reverse complement strand
TGTTTATTGACGGGCAGTTCACCGCGCCGCACAGCAACGAGTACGTTCCGAGCTACGACCCGACGACCGGCCGCCCCTGGTACGAGTTCGCGCAGGCCGATGCGGTGGACGTCGACCGCGCCGTGCGCTCCGCACAGGCGGCGCTCGTCAACCCCGCCTGGCGGCGCATGACGCAAACCGAGCGCGGCAAGCTCGTGTGCAAGCTCGGCGAACTGGTGCTTGCCAACGCCGAAGCGCTCGCCGCCATCGAGTGCCGCGACAACGGCAAGCTGCTCAAGGAAATGCGTGCACAGATGCGTGCGATTCCCGATTCATATTTTTATTTCGCGGGCATGGCGGACAAGCTGCAAGGCGACACTATTCCCGTCAACAAGCTCGACACGCTGAACTTCAACACGCGCGAGCCAATTGGCGTGGTCGGCATGATCATTCCGTGGAACTCGCCGCTGATGATGCTCACCGGCACACTCGCGCCGTGTCTTGCGATTGGCAACACCATCGTAGTGAAGCCATCGGAGCACGCGACGGCGTCCACGCTCGCGCTCGCCGAACTGGCGATCGAAGCCGGTATTCCGCCGGGCGTCATGAACGTGGTTACGGGTGACGGCATGACCACCGGCGACGCGCTGACGCGTCATCCCGGCATCGCCAAATACGTGTTCACGGGCAGCACCGTCACCGGGCGCAAGATTGCCGGCAACGCTGCGCAAAATCTGGTGCCTTGTCAGATGGAGCTCGGTGGTAAGTCGCCGCACGTGGTGTTTGGCGACGTGGACATCGAGCGCGCCGTGAACGGCGTGGTCTCGGGCGTGTTCGCTGCCGCCGGTCAGACGTGCGTGGCAGGGTCGCGCTGCTTCGTTGAGGCGTCCGTGCACGACCGTTTCGTCGAGGCGCTGGTTGAGCGCACGCGCCGGGTGCGCGTGGGGCACCCGGCGCACGAAGACACCGACATCGGACCGCTAGCGCTAGCCGCGCAATTGGACAAGGTCGAGGGCTACGTGGCTTCGGGCATTCAGGAAGGGGCGCGCGTGGCCGCCGGCGGTCAGCGCCCGGCGCGCGACGATCTCACGGGTGGCTGGTACTACGAGCCGACCGTCATGACGCAGGCGCGCAACGAAATGCGCTTCATGCAGGAAGAGATCTTCGGTCCGGTCGTCGGTGTCATGCCGTTCTCAGACGAGGCCGAACTCATCCAACTGGCAAACGCCACGGAGTATGGCCTGGCGGCCGGCATCTGGACGCGCGACATCGACCGTGCCATGCGTTTCGCACGCGACGTGGAGGCAGGCACGGTCTGGATCAATACCTACCGCTCGGCGGCCTACATGTCGGCCAACGGCGGCACCAAGCACAGCGGCTACGGCCGTCGCGGCGGCTTCGAAGTGATGCGCGAGTTCTCGCGTCTGAAGAACGTCGTGATCGATTACTCGGGGGCGATGCAGGATCCGTTCGTGATTCGTCTGCGCTGATCGCCCGCACAATACAAACGAAAAACTCACTGGAGATCTACCCATGAAATTCTCCGTATCGCTCAGCATGGAGCGTTTCTCGCCGCAGGACACGATGAACGACGCTGTGCGCAACATGCTGCACCTCGCGCGCATCGCCGACGAAGGTGGCTTCGAGACGTTGTGGACCGCCGAGCACCACACCATCGAATGCACCATCTCGCCGAACCCGTTCATCACGCTCACGTGGCTCTCTCAGCACACCGAGCAGATCCGTCTAGGCACGGCCACCATCGTCGCGCCGTACTGGTCGCCGATTCGTCTGGCAGGCGAGTCCGCGATGTGCGACCACCTGACGGGCGGGCGCCTCGAATTCGGCATCGCGCGCGGCGCGTATCAGTATGAGTTCGACCGCATGGCTGGCGGTATTCCGCAGCAGGAAGGCGTGGCGTACATGAAGGAACTGGTGCCCGCGGTGAAGAAGTTGTGGGAAGGCGATTACGCGCATGACGGGCATTACTGGCAATTCCCGCTCGCCACGTCGGTGCCGAAGCCGCTGCAGACACCGCATCCGCCGATCTGGGTGGCGACGCGTGATCCGGGTAGTTTCGACTGGGCCGTCGGTGTGGGCGCGAACATTCTGTCGACGCCGCTCGCCGCCCCTGTCTCCGAAGTCGCCGTTCTGGGCGATAAGTTCCGCAAGGCGGTGGCCGATCATCCGGAGCGCCCGCGTCCGCGCTTCATGATGCTGCGCCGCACCTGTGTGTACGACCGTGCGCAGGACTGGGAAATCGCCGTGCGTCACAGCGTGGATTTCGGCCGCACGTTCGAGAACCTGATGCAGAACATTGGTGCCGTCGAAAACGGTTTCCCGGAAGCCGTGCCGTACGAGTCGGTCGTCGGGCGCGCCAACTACGATCCGGCGGCAATCCGAGAAAACCTGATGTTTGGCACGCCGGACGAGATCGTGCGCAAGCTCGAAGTGTACGAGGAGCAAGGCGTCGACCAGTTCTGCCTCGGACTGTCGTTCAATCTGCCGTTCGAGTTGCAGGTAAAGACGCTGCGTCTGTTCATCGACGAAGTGATGCCCCATTTCGCCGCGCGTGAAGCACGTCGTGCCAAGGAGGCCAATTCGGCTGCGGCGGCACGGTTGGCTGAGACGGCTGCGCGTCCGGCAGCGCTGGCATCGGCGGGCCGCTGACTCATGAGTACGCGCGCCATGACCGAACCGCCCGACGCCGCGCCCGAGCAGACGCTGCAAGTCGGCGATGTCACGCTGGC
Organism: Pandoraea sp.; assembly: GCF_041919235.1. Classification (NCBI taxonomy): domain Bacteria; kingdom Pseudomonadati; phylum Pseudomonadota; class Betaproteobacteria; order Burkholderiales; family Burkholderiaceae; genus Pandoraea; species Pandoraea sp. The sequence continues at coordinate 82,941 of NZ_JAYRUC010000025.1, read as the reverse complement.
CTATCGCCTGCTCGGGCGAGGCCCCCGCCCGCTCGTGTGCATTCACGGCGTGGGCTCGTACCAGGAAGCGTGGGACGACGTGGCTACCCTGCTGGCCGACGACTTCCGCATCCTCACCTTCGATCTGCGCGGTCATGGCAGCTCGTCGCGGGTGAAGGGACGATACGAAATTGACGATTTCGTCGCCGACGCGCTGGCACTCGCGGATCACGTGGGTTTCACCACGTTCGATCTCGCGGGCTTCTCGCTGGGTGGGCTGATCGCGCAGCGGCTGGCGCTCTCGCATCCCTCGCGCCTGCGTCGTCTCGCACTGCTCGCCACTGTGTCGGGCCGTACCAAAGAGGAGCGCGAGCGCGTGCTGGCGAGGCTCGCCGCGTTGCAGGGCGGCGAGCGTGGCGCCCATTACGACGCTTCGCTGTCTCGCTGGCTGACGGAGGACTTTCAGGCGAAACATCCGGAGCGGATCGTCTATCTGCGCATGCGCAATGCGCAGAACGATCCGGATTGTTATGCGTCGGCCTACCGCGTGCTGGCGGAGACAGATTTCGGCGGCTTCATCGATCAGATCCGCGTGCCGACGCTCATTGTCACCGGCGAAGACGATCAGGGCTCGAACCCGCGCATGGCCCGCTTTATGCATGAGTGCATCGTCGGCTCGCAACTCGCCATCCTGCCGGGCATGCGGCATTCGATTCTGGTCGAAGCGGCGGAGCGGGTCGCGGGGCTGTTGCGGGATTTCCTTGTTGATGGCCCGGAGAAAAAGGGAAGCCCAGCATGATTGTCGAAGAGCGCATCTACCGCATTCGCAACGGTTGCATGAGTCAGTACTTGAATCTCGTGCGGACCGAAGGGCTGGCGATCCAGCAGCCCATCCTCGGGCATCTCGTCGGGTATTTCACGACTGAGATCGGTGTGCTCAGTCAGGTGACGCATCTCTGGGCGTATCCGAGTCTGGACGAGCGTGCACGCCGTCGCGCCTGTCTGGCGCAAGACAAGCGCTGGCAGGCGTTTATTCCGCGTCTGTCCGAATTGATCGAAACGGCCGAGAACCGCATTCTGGTCGCAACCGATTTTTCCCCGCTCATGGCGCTCACGCCACAGGCTTCCACGGACCATAATTCTACGGACCCAAAGGAGATTAGCCATGACTGACCGACTGAGAATCGAAAACCTGTACAAGGTCTTCGCGGACAAGCCGGCACGAGCGCTGGCCATGTTGCGCGATGGCAAACGCAAGTCCGAAGTGCTCGAAACTCTCGGCCAGGTCGTGGGACTCGACGACGTCTGCCTGACGGTTCCGTCCGGTGCGATCTACATGATCATGGGACTCTCCGGCTCCGGGAAATCGACGCTCGCGCGTTGCATCAACCGTATTAACGAGCCGTCCGACGGCCGGATTCTGCTCGACGGCGAGGACTTGTGTGCGCTTCACGAGCGGGGGCTGCGCGAGGTGCGTCGCAATCGCATCTCGATGGTGTTCCAGCACTTCGCACTGCTGCCGAATCGCCGTGTCATCGAAAACGTGGAGTTCGGACTGAAGCTGCGCGGCATGCCGGCAGCGCAGCGGCGCCGGCGCGCCGAGGAAGTGCTGTGCGTGGTCGGACTGGCGCGCTGGGCATATCACATGCCGCACGAACTGAGCGGCGGTATGCGGCAGCGCGTGGGGCTGGCCCGCGCGCTGGCTACCGAGGCGGACGTCCTCATCATGGATGAAGCCTTCAGCGCGCTCGATCCACTCATCCGCACGGAAATGCAGGACGAGTTGCTGCGTCTTCAACACACGCTCAACAAGACCATTCTGTTCATCACCCACGACTTTCAGGAAGCGCTGAAGCTCGGCACGCGCATCGCGATCATGTCGGAAGGCCGCCTTGTGCGCGAAGGCACGCCGCAACAGATCGTGCTGGATCCGGGCAGCGACTACGTGGCGGCGTTCACCCGTGACGTCGACCGTGCCCGCCTGTTCGATGCGCGTTCGGTGATGGCGCCCGTGCCTGCGGTGCTCGCACAATGCGATCACGGGTTGCCATGCGTGCCTGCCGACATGCGTCTGGTCGATGTGGCAGCGCGTTTCAGATCCGATGGACCGATGGGTGTGACCGACGACGACGGCAAGCTGATCGGAGTGCTGGACGTGGGGCAGTTGCTTGCCCGGATTGGCGCCACTGCCGGCGCAGGAGACCATCATGCTTAATGCCGACCAACTTGCAATATTCCCCTTCGACAAATGGATTCAGGAGGGCGTGCAATGGATGGCGCTGCACATGCGTCCGCTGTTCCTGCTCATCAAATGGCCTGTCGAGCGGTTGCTGACGTTCAACGACAGCGTATTCCACGCCGCGCCGTTCCCGGTGATGGCCGTGATCGCGTTCCTGCTGTGCTGGCGTTTGGCTAGTCTGAGCGTGGCGGTATTCAGCGTCATCGTGTTCGTGGTCATCGCCATGCTCGGGGTGTGGGGCGAAGCGATGACGACGCTCTCGCTCATCGTGACCGCCATTCTGTTCTGTGCGCTCGTTGGCATTCCCATCGGCATCTGGAGCGCGCGCAGCGAGCGTGCGTGGCTCGTGGTGCGTCCGGTGCTCGACATCATGCAGACAACCCCGACGTTCGTATATCTCGTGCCGGTGGTGATGCTCTTCGGCGTGGGCAACGTGCCGGGCGAAGTCGCCGTGGTGACAGCCGCAATGCCACCGCTCATCCGCTTCACGCATCTGGGCATTCGCATGGTCGAGCACGAAATCGTGGAAGCCGGTCTCGCGTTTGGGGCGGACAAGCGTCAGTTGTTGTGGGAGGTGCAATTGCCGCTCGCGGTACCGACGATTCTCGGCGGCCTGAACCAGACCGTGCTCACGGCGATGGTGATGTCGGTCGTGGTGGCCATGATCGGCGCGGAAGGTCTCGGGCTGGTAGTGCTGCAAGGGCTGGGGCGCCTCGATGTGGGACGCGCGGCTGTCGGTGGCATCGCCATCGTGTTGCTGGCCATGATGCTCGACCGCTTCACGCAGAAGCTCGCACGCACGAAGCCGAGAGATCAGCAGACGTTTCGGGCGGTGATCTCGCGATTGTTTCGTGGGGAGCGTCAGATAGGGGCCGAGGTGCCGCCGACGGCGCGTGCGGCGGATGCGCGTGAAGCGCTTTGAACGAAGCGGAGGGGCATCAGGTTTTCGTACGTTTGGCAGCACTGAAACGCCGGCCATGACGACGGTGTCAGGGACCGACCCCCGTGCCCGCAGGCAGAAGTCCGGCGGGCCGATAACTCGACGATCGGAAAGATCGAACAGGTCTTGGAGAGCAGCAATGAAAGGATTTGCAAAGGTGGTTGCTTCGTTCACGTTTTCGCTGGTCGCGGCGGGCGCGTTGCACGCGCAGACGCTTCCGGGCACGGGAAAGACAATCCATTACGCGCAGAGCGACAGCTTCGGCGGTAATTACGTCGTCGCTCAGATCGTCTCGAAGGCGTTCAAGGGGCTGGGCTACGACGTCAAGCTCAGTACGATGAATACGACGCTGTTCTTCCAGGCGGTCGCGCAAGGCGATATCGACATCGCCACCGACGTAAACTTCCCGCAACGCGAACCGGGCTTCCGCGCGGTGGCGTCGCAGGCGATGATCGTGGGCTCGGGCCTAATCTCGGGCGACGGCATCAACGGCTATCTGATCGACAAGAAGACGGCGCAGCAGTATCACATCACCAGCCTCGAGCAGATGAAGGATCCAAAGATCGCCGGACTCTTCGGCAAGGACGGCAAGGCCGAGCTGATCAGTTGCGATCCGGGCTGGAGTTGCGGCGATGTCGTCGATTACCAGCTCGAAAAGTTCGGCCTGAAGCCGACGGTTAAGGCAGTGCGCGGAAAGTACGAAGCGCTGATGGTCGAGGCGGTCACGAACGTGAGACAGGGCAAGCCGGCATTTTTCTACGCGTGGAGCCCGTCGTGGGTGACGAACGCGCTCGTGCCGGGCGTGGATGTGGTGTGGCTGCCGACCCCGGCCGACGCACTGCCGCCGAACGTCCCCAACAAGGGCTCGGCGCTCGTGAACAACGTCGAGGGGTGCGCGGGCGGGGCGAATCCGTGCCGCATGGCGATGGCGTCGTGGAACTGGGGCTCGGTCGCAAACAAGCAGTTCATTGCCGCGAACCCGGCGGTGAAGGCGCTCATCGAGCAGATCCGTTTCCCAGGCAAGACATGGTCGCAGTGGGAGGCCACCATCAGCAAGGAAGGCGGCTCGCCGGCGCTGATCGCGAAACTCTCCGACGAGTGGATCGCCGCCAACAAGGCGCAGATGGATCAGTGGGTGGCGACCGCGGCCAAGGCGAAGTAATTTCTGAAAGGGAAAAAGAGGGAGGGCGTTCAATGAATCCGGAATTGTTCGAGAAGGGGCTAAAGACACGCCGCGAGGTGCTGGGCAGCGAGTATGTGGACAAGTCGATTGCGTCGGCCGATGCTTTCAACCGCCCGATGCAGGAACTGGTGACGGAGTACTGCTGGGGCGAGATATGGAATCGCCCGGGTATCGACCGGCGCACCCGGAGCTTGCTGAATCTGGGCATGCTCACGGTCATGAACCGTCCGCACGAACTGAAGCTGCATGTGCGCGGTGCGCTGACCAACGGCGTGACGAAGGAGGAAATCACGGAGGTGTTCCTACAAGCCGCGATCTACGCCGGTGTGCCCGCGGCGATCGACAGCTTCCGTGTCGCACGTGAAGTGTTCGACTCCCAGACGTGAGCACGAGTGGCGACCGGCGATAGCGTCCGAGGATGTCGTCGCCGGTGCGCAAGGTGTTTCTGGGGGGCACGCTACCGGCACTCTCTCGACATCGGAAAAATCGCAGGTACACCGAGAACAATTCCTACGCAAAGCATTGACTACAAAACAAAAAGCCCCTGACGTCACCGTCAGGGGCTTTTTTACTTCTCTGGTAGGCCGTGCTGGGTTCGAACCAGCGACCAAGGGATTATGAGTCCCCTGCTCTAACCGCTGAGCTAACGGCCCTCAACTACCGGCGTTCGCTAAGCAGCAATCAATTGCCTTCGAGGAACGACTTGAGCTTGTCGGAACGGCTCGGGTGACGCAGCTTACGCAGCGCCTTGGCTTCGATCTGACGAATACGCTCGCGCGTCACGTCAAACTGCTTGCCAACTTCCTCAAGCGTGTGGTCCGTGCTCATCTCGATGCCAAAACGCATGCGCAACACCTTCGCTTCACGCGGCGTCAGCGAATCAAGCACGTCCTTCACGACGTCGCGCATACTACCATGCAATGCTGCGTCTGCAGGCGCTACCGTGCCCGTGTCTTCGATGAAGTCGCCCAAATGCGAATCGTCATCGTCACCGATCGGCGTCTCCATGGAGATCGGCTCCTTCGCGATCTTCATGATCTTGCGGATCTTGTCCTCCGGCATCTCCATCTTCTCGGCCAACGTCGCCGGATCCGGCTCGACACCGGTCTCCTGCAAAATCTGACGCGAAATCCGATTCATCTTGTTGATCGTCTCGATCATGTGCACCGGAATACGGATGGTACGTGCCTGGTCCGCAATCGAACGCGTAATGGCCTGACGAATCCACCACGTTGCGTACGTCGAGAACTTGTAACCCCGACGATATTCGAACTTGTCCACCGCCTTCATCAGGCCGATGTTGCCCTCCTGGATCAAATCCAGGAACTGCAGGCCACGGTTCGTGTACTTCTTCGCAATCGAAATCACCAGACGCAAGTTCGCTTCGGTCATCTCGCGCTTGGCCTTGCGGGCACGGCGCTCGCCTTCCGACATCTTGCGATTGACGTCCTTCAACTCCGACAGCGGCAACACCACGCGCGCCTGCAAGTCGATCAGCTTCTGCTGCAATTCCCGCACCGCCGGAACGTTACGCTCAACCACCGAGCTGTACGCCCTGTTGTCCGCCACGACCGTGTAGATCCAGTCGAGATTGGTCTCGTTGCCAGGGAAACGCGAGACGAAATCCGCGCGCGGCATGCCGCACTTGTCCACCACAATGTTCAGAATCGCGCGCTCGATATTGCGCACTTCATCAACCTGCGAGCGCAACGTGTCGCACAAACGCTCAACCGTGCGCGCCGTGAAGCGGATCGTCATCAACTCAGCCTGGATCGACTCACCCGCTTTCACGTATGACTTCGACTGATAGCCTTCCTTCTCGAACGCACGACGCATCTTCCCGAACCAGTCGGCGATCTCGGAGAACTTGGCCAGCGAGTCAGCCTTGAGCTGCTCGACCTGCGCCGCCGAAGCGCCGCCGCCACTGCCGCTGTCATCATCCTCGTCCGCCGCCTCTTCCACTTCCTCCGCTTCCTCTTCCGCTTCGGCGTCGAAGTCTTCGTCATCAGCGCCACCGGCCGCCGCAACCGCTTCTGCATTCGGATCGATCAGGCCATCGACCACCTCGTCGATGCGCATCTCGCCACGCTCGACCTTCTCGGCCATCGCCAGAATTTCGGCAATCGTCGTCGGGCACGCGGAAATGGCCTGCACCATATGCTTCAGGCCTTCCTCGATCCGCTTGGCGATCTCGATTTCGCCCTCACGCGTGAGCAGCTCGACCGTGCCCATTTCGCGCATGTACATACGCACCGGATCGGTCGTGCGGCCAAACTCGGAATCGACCGTCGACAGAGCCGCTTCCGCTTGCTCCTCGACTTCGTCATCCGTTGCGGCGTTCGGCGCATTGTCGTTGAGCAACAGCGTTTCGGCATCAGGCGCCTGCTCATAAACGGCAACGCCCATGTCGTTAAACGTGGCGATAACGCCTTCCAGCGCATCGCCCTCCACCACGTCGTCAGGCAGGTGGTCGTTGATCTCTGCAAAGGTCAGGAAGCCACGTTCCTTGCCCAGCTTGATCAGGGTCCTCAGTTTGCCGCGACGTTCCTCAAGTTCCTCGGCCGTTCCGGGCTGGTGCGAGGAAAATGCGTCTTTGAGCAGTGCTTTCTCTTTTGCCCGGCGATCACGCGCCTTCTGCTTTTCCACTTTGGTCTGATCTTCGTTCACGGGTTGATCTTTAGTATTCGCTGCGACGTTCTGCTCCACCGAAGGGGCGGTCTTCGCGGCTTTGCCACGCGTTTTTGGAACGGATGGTTCAACTGCTGCCAACGTGACCTCCACAACCTCAGGTTTGCTTGAAGCCCCAGTCTTGCGTGGGACTCGCGTCGCAGGTGTACTGCGGCCCGCCAAGGTCGATGCCTTGGCGGTGATTGCGCTCTTCGCGCTTTTTTCAGCAGGTTGTCGGGCCTGCGGTTTCCCGCCGGCCGTCGCCTTCGCGGTCGTTGCCGCCTTCGTCGCTCTGACAGGCGGCGCAGACTTCACCGTCGGCTTGGCTGCCCTCGCAGCCCCCACCTTCGCGGCGGTCGCACTCTTGCGCTTGGTGACATCGGTCACCTTCGCAGCCGTCTTGCCGGTCGTCTTCGTTGCGCCGGCGGCTGCCTTAACTTGCGTAGTACGTTTCGCCGAACTTGCCTGGCTGGCCGTTTTCTTCGCGGCTTGCGCAACCGCCCCGGCTTTCACGACAACGCCAGCTTTCGCAGATCGAGACGCTCCCTTCCCCCCCGATGCCGCCGCCGCGCTGGTTGCGCGCTTTGCCTTCGGTGCAGGGATAACCGTCTTTTTTCCGCTGGTCGTTGTCATCTTTGCCATAGCGATCTCGCTTGCCAGAAAACAGCCCACTGAAAACCTTCTATTATAGCACGCGGGCTTACCTCAACTTCGCGCGCCGCCTGTGCCGGCCGGAGCCAGCAACCGCTTCAACTCGTCGCGTTGCCGCGACAGCGCCTGAGCATGGCGCAATTCATCGGACGTCAGCGACGTCCGCTTGAAAAGCGTCTCCAAGGCATCGCACAGCCCGTCGTATTGCAAGCGCCGAATCGCGCTTCGCAATTCCGCGAGCCGTAATGAAATCTGGTCCTCCCGACGCTCGACCTGTGCCTCATCGGCTGGATCGAACAACAGCAGGTCGCGGGCGTTTTCGTCGAACGAGAGAATTTCGCGAATGATGTCGTCGAAACTCGCCCAGTTCGGCGATGCTCGCAGCCGATCCGACATAAAGCGGAAATCGGCCTGCGCCCCCATCTCTCGGCAGTGCGCCAGCACTTCCGCGAAGATCTCGGCGTGATGAGGCCCTTCCTGCAGAATTTTGGCCTCTTCTTCAGTCAATTCGTTCCCAAGCGCCGGAAACATCAGCAGGTTTTGCAACGCCCGATGTTCAGTGCCCACTACACGGCGCTTTTCCCGCTTGGCCGGCGCCCTGTCCCACGCGTTCTGGCGGCGTGCCGCACCCAGCTGCAACTCGCACAAACCCGCAACCTCTTCGACCGAGCTCCCCACCCGCTCGGCCAACGCATGCAGGATCTGCCCCCGCAGCGCGTTCGCCGGCATCTGCTGCAGCAACGGTTTGGCCTCGAAGAGCGCACGCGCCCGGCCCTCTGGCTGATGCATCTCCTTACCGGCCGTCACTTCGCCAATCAGGAACTGCGACAATGGCATGGCGCGCGATACCTCGTCGGCAAACGCGTCTGCACCGTTCGCACGCACATAGCTGTCCGGATCGTGCTCGCTCGGCAAAAACAGGAACTTGAAACTCCGGTTGTCGTCGGCGTGCGGCAAACACGCTTCGAGCGCACGCCGCGCCGCGCGACGGCCCGCCGCATCCCCGTCGAAACTGAACACCACCGTCTCGGTCTGGCGCAACAGCTTCTGCACATGCATCGGCGTACACGCAGTGCCCAACGTGGCCACCGCCTGCGGGAAGCCCAGTTGCGCCAGTGCAACCACATCCATATATCCTTCAACCACCAGAACATAGCCCGCGTCGCGAATACCGCTGCGCGCCTCGAACAGGCCGTACAGCTCACTGCCCTTGCTGAAGAGCGGCGTCTCGGGCGAGTTCAGATACTTGGGCTCGCCGTTGTCCAGCACCCGTCCTCCGAAGGCGATCACCTGTCCCTTCGTGTTGCGGATCGGGAACATGATCCGGTCGCGAAAGCGGTCATACCGACGCTTTGCGCTGCCCGCCTCGCCCTTCTCACTCTCGATCACAAGCCCCGCTTCGAGCAACTGATCGTCGCGATAGTCCTGGAACGCCGCCTCAAGGTTTTGCCAGGCATCAGGCGCATAGCCCAGTCCGAAATGCGCGGCGATTTCGCCCGTCAACCCCCGCCGCTTCAAATAATCGATGGCGCTCGGCGCGCTACGCAATTGCTTACGGTAGTAATCACAGGCACGCGTCATCACGTCGACCAAACCGAGCGTTTGCGCACGTTGCGCTGCAGGCGCCGGCGCGCCAGGCATCGGCGCCTCACGCGGCACATCCAGCCCGGCATTACGGGCCAACTCCTCGACCGCCTCGACAAATCCGAGTCCGGCATGCTCCATCAGGAAGCTGATCGCGCTGCCGTGCGCGCCGCACCCGAAGCAGTGATAGAACTGCTTGGTGGGACTTACGGTAAATGAGGGCGACTTCTCATTATGAAAGGGGCACAGCCCCATGAAGTTCGCCCCGCCCTTCTTCAACTGCACGTAGCGACCCACCACCTCGACGACATCGACGCGGTTAAGCAATTCCTGCAAGAACGACTGGGGGATCACTGGATCGATGCCATCGCAATGCGGCGCCACGCCGTCGCCCGCGCGACGGCACCTTGCCGTACCACCGGATTACGCAGCTAACGCCGCCTTCACTTGCGCAGACACGCGGGTCATGTCGGCCCGACCGGCCAACTGGCCCTTGAGCACGCCCATCACCTTACCCATGTCCTGCGGCCCCACAGCACCCGTCTGCGCCACAGCCGCCTCGACCGCCTGCGCGACTTCGTCGGCCGAGAGCTGCTGCGGCATATAGGCCTGGAGCACTTCCAGTTCGGCAGCTTCCTTGTCGGCCAGATCGGTACGGCCGGCAGCCTGGAACTGACTGATGGAGTCTCTGCGTTGTTTGATCAGCTTGTCGACCACGGCAACGATCGCCGTGTCATCGAGCGTGACGCGCTCGTCGACTTCCTTTTGTTTGATTGCCGCGAGCAGCAGCCGGATGGTCCCCAGTTTGTCGGCGGCCTTGGCACGCATGGCCGTCTTCATGTCTTCGGTGATGCGTTCTTTCAGACTCATGAGCAGGGATTCCGGAATTCGAATACGTTTCAGTGTAGTGCATGCCGCCCCAAAGAAAAGGACGACCGCGGTCAGGCACTTAACGCGCACGGCCGCAGCCGATGATCTGGCGCAGCGACGAGCGGGGGCAGAAAGCGCAAAAACCCGCTTGGGGAGACGATCACATACGCGATCACAAGCGGGCTCGCCAGAGACTCGGCGCCGCCCCGGCAGCCGAGCAAGCGTACCCGCTTGCCGGTTGAAATGCCGGACGCAAACCTGACAGTCGAGCCTCGAGACGCGTCGATCCGCTATCGAAAATGTCCCGAAAACGGCGCGCAATTGTCCCGAAAACGACCATTGGCGTGCCGTCTCCACGAAGGTGAGAGCGTAGCACAGGGCGAGTGTGGCCGTCTATGACGGTGCGCCCGGTTCCGTCCGGTCGGCCTGAATACCTTCGGACATCGCCTGCGCGCAAGCCACGGCCGACGCCCACGCCCACTGGAAGTTGTAGCCTCCCAGCCATCCCGTCACGTCGACGACTTCCCCGACGAAATGCAGCCCCGGCTGCGCGCGCGCTTCCATTGTCGCGGACGACAATGCCCGCGTATCGACCCCGCCACGCGTGACCTCCGCCTTGCGCCAGCCCTCCGAGCCGCATGGCTTTAGCGTCCAACCCGAAAACGCCTGGGCGAGGGCGCGCAACGACTTGTCCGGCAACGCCTGCACACGCGCCTGCGGCGAAAGCCCGCTATTCGCCACCCAGGCATCGGCCAGACGCGCGGGCACCCATTGCGCCAACAGGTTGGCCAATTGACGCTTCGACGTCGCCTTGGCTTCGAATAGCGCCGCCTCAATGTCAGACGATGGCGCCAGATCAAGGGTGATCGACTGCCCTGGCGACCAGAAGCTGGAGATTTGCAGGATCGCCGGGCCGGACAGCCCGCGGTGGGTGAACAGCAGATCCTCGACGAAGCTACCGGCCTCCTTGCCCTTGCCCGTGCTGACGTTGACCTCCAGCGACAAGCCGGACAGACCCGCGAAAGGCGCCCATGTGGCGGCATCGAACATGAGCGGCACCAGCGCTGGGCGCGGTTCGATGATTTCCAGCCCAAACTGTCGAGCGAGGCGATAGCCCCAGTCCGTCGCCCCGATTTTGGGAATCGAAAGGCCACCCGTGGCAATCACAAGCCGTTTGACTGCGATATGCCCTGCATCGGTCGTCAAATGGTACGGATGGGCCCCGCCCGCCGCCGTGTGGGCAACGGTGTGCACGGAGCACGGCATTCGCCAGTGCACATGGCCGAGCGCACATTCCTTGCGGAGCATTTCAATGATGTCCTCGGCGCTCTCGTCGCAGAAGAGCTGGCCGCGATGCTTCTCGTGCCACGCAATGCGGTGGCGCCCCAACAGATCCAGAAAGTCTCGCGGCGTGTAACGCGCGAGCGCGGACCGACAGAACCGCGGATTCTCGGACAGATAGTTGGCCGGCCCCGCGTTGATGTTGGTGAAATTGCAGCGCCCACCGCCCGATATCCGGATTTTCTCCGCCAGACGCGTCGCATGATCGATCAGCACCACGCGCAAACCGAGTTGCCCGGCCACTGCCGCGCACATCAGGCCCGCCGCACCGGCACCCACGATCGCTACATCGAACTTTTCCATGGCGCGCATTGTAACCGGCAGGCGAGAGGACCGACTGGTATACTTCCCGGTTATCCCTTTTCATTGACGCTGCGCGTATACACTCCCGCCATGCTGGTTTTAGGCATTGAAAGCTCCTGCGACGAAACCGGGCTCGCCCTCTATGACACCGAGGCCGGGCTGCTCTCGCACGCGCTGCATTCGCAGATCGCAATGCACCGCGAGTATGGCGGCGTGGTGCCCGAGTTGGCGTCGCGCGACCACATTCGCCGCGCCCTGCCCTTGGCAGAAGCGGTCCTCGCGCAAGCCGGCAAGCCGCTCAGCGCAGTCGACGCCATCGCCTACACGCAAGGCCCCGGGCTCGCCGGGGCACTGCTGGTGGGTGCGAGCGTCGCGAACGCCCTTGGGTTCGCACTCGAGCGTCCGGTCGTAGGTGTGCATCACCTGGAGGGCCACCTGCTCTCCCCGCTGCTCGCCCCGGACGCCCCCGATTTCCCGTTTGTCGCCCTGTTGGTTTCCGGCGGCCACACGCAGTTGATGGAAGTCCGCGCCTTCGGCCAGTACGCCATGCTCGGCGAAACGCTCGATGATGCAGCCGGTGAAGCCTTCGACAAAACCGCCAAGCTATTGGGACTCGGCTATCCAGGCGGCCCAGCCATCTCGCGTCTGGCCGAGTTCGGTACGCCGGGACGTTACGACCTGCCGCGTCCGATGAAACACTCGGGCAACCTCGACTTCAGCTTCAGCGGACTGAAGACCGCCGTGCTCACGCAAGTGCGCAACCTCGGGGGTAACGTCTGCGACCAGGCAAAGGCGGATCTCGCCCGAGGCTTCGTGGATGCGATCGTCGACGTACTGGTTGCCAAGTCGATGGCCGCGCTCAAGCAAACCTCCATGAAAACGCTGGTCGTCGCGGGTGGCGTCGGCGCCAACGCGCAACTTCGCGAAGGGCTCGATGAAGCCGCGCGCCGTCGCGGCTATCGGGTGCATTATCCGGATTTGGCCTTCTGCACGGATAACGGCGCCATGATCGCCTTTGCCGGCGCAATGCGGCTCAAGCATTGGCCGGACGAAGCCGATAGCGAGTATGCCTACACCGTGCGACCACGCTGGGATCTCGCCGACATCGTGCGTGGTCTCTGACGCACTGCGTGAATGCGCGGATCATCGCCAAGAAAAAACCGCTCCGAGGAGCGGTTTTTTGTTTCACCTGCATCCAAAAACGCAGCGACGTCAGGGCATGTCACGCTTGTCGCGCTCAATCACGGCGTAGGCGCTGTGATTATGAATCGACTCGAAGTTCTCCGCCTGAAGCACGTAGGCCACGATGCGCGGATCGTCGTTCAGACGCGTCGCCACGTCGCGCACCAGATCCTCGACGAACTTCGGATTCTCGTACGCACGCTCCGTCACGTACTTCTCGTCGGGACGCTTGAGTAGCCCCCACAACTCGCAAGACGCTTCCTCCTCCGCCATCCGTACCAGCGCCTCGACGGCGATATCGCCCGCGATTTCGGCATCGATCGTGATGTGCGAACGCTGATTGTGCGCACCGTACTGCGAAATCTTCTTCGAACACGGGCACAGGCTCGTCACTGGCACCAACACCTTGAGCCACACGCGCGTCTGAGCGTTGCGTACGTCGCCAGTAAGCGTCACCTCATAGTCCATCAGACTTTGCACGCCCGAGACCGGCGCCGTCTTGTTGATGAAATACGGAAACGTCACCTCGATTCGCCCGGCTTGCGCTTCGAGCTTTTCCAGCATGTCATCGAGCATGGCGCGAAAACTCGCGACGTCGAGCGGCGCACGATGCGCCTCGAGCAGCGCCACGAAGCGCGACATATGCGTGCCCTTCTGGTCAGCCGGCAGGTGTACATCGAGATTGAACAGGCCGACGGTGGCCTGGGCATCGCCATCGGCCAAACGCACCGAAAGCGGATGGCGCACACCGCGTACGCCCACGCGCTGAATCGGGATTTGCCGGGTATCGACGCTGCTCTGCACGTCCGGCATGACGAAAGCGGGATTCATCTGGTTCATCAAATCTTCCTTCTCTGCCGGCAAGCCGACGGGGGTAGGCCATAGGCAAATGCATCCGACGCCTGGCTCGCCAGCCTCTGACAAGTGTCATCGGGAACGTACCGGAGAACGCCGGCACGGTGTCGGAAAAGCGCCAATCAAAACAAAAACGATCCGGCACCCAAACCGGATCGTTCGCACATTCAGGGCAACCGGACGATCAGGCGACGAGCTTTGTGGTCACCTTCTCCACTGCCAGCGACGCGTCCTGCGGCTGCAGATCGAAGCGCGCACCAATCGACTTCGCAATGCCCGCCGCGTCCAACCCCTCGGCAGCCAATAGCAACGCAGGATCGCCATGATCGACGAAGCGATCGGGCAACCCCAATTGCAGTACGGGCCGCGTCACGCCGCCGGCAAGCAGCGACTCCGCAACCGCCGAACCCGCGCCGCCCATGATGCTGCCCTCTTCCACCGTCACCAGATAGTCATGCGTCTGCGCCAGCCGCGCGATCAACGCATCGTCGATCGGCTTGACAAAACGCATGTCGGCCACGGTGGCGTCGAATTGCGCAGCGGCAGCAAGCGCTGGCGCGACCATGCTGCCGAACGCCAGAATCGCCACGCGACGCCCCGCATCGGCCTGACTTTCGCGGCGCACGACGCCCTTGCCAATCGGCAACGCAGTCATCGTTTGCTCGATCGCCGCCCCAGTGCCCGCACCGCGCGGATAACGCACGGCCGACGGGCCATCGATCTGCACCCCCGTGTAGAGCATCTGACGACACTCGTTTTCATCCGATGGCGCCATCACGACCATGTTCGGAATGCAGCGCAGATAGGCGATGTCATACGCGCCGGCGTGCGTTGCGCCGTCCGCGCCGACGAGGCCCGAACGGTCAAGAGCGAATACAACCGGCAAATTCTGCAATGCGACATCGTGAATCAATTGATCGTAGCCACGCTGCAAGAACGTCGAATAGATCGCCACCACCGGCCTGAGGCCTTCGGTCGCCATGCCGCCCGCGAACGTCACCGCATGTTGCTCGGCAATGCCAACGTCGTAATAGCGATCCGGGAAACGCTTCTCAAACTCCACCATGCCCGAGCCTTCGCGCATGGCCGGGGTGATACCCACAACGCGCTTGTCGGCTTCAGCCATATCGCACAGCCAGTCGCCGAACACTTGCGTGTACGTTTTCTTGCCGCTCGAGCTCGGCTTGATACCCTCGGCCGGGTTGAACTTGCCCGGACCGTGATACAGCACCGGATCGGCCTCGGCCAGCTTGTAGCCGTACCCCTTGCGCGTCACCACGTGCAGAAATTGCGGCCCTTTCAGATTCTTGATGTTCTCGAGCGTGGGAATCAACGAGTCGAGATCGTGACCGTCGATCGGGCCGATGTAGTTGAAGCCGAACTCTTCGAACATCGTCGCCGGCACGACCATGCCCTTGGCGTGTTCTTCGAACTTGCGTGCCAGCTCCAGCACCGGCGGCGCCACGCTCAGGACCTTTTCGACCCCTTTCTTCGCGGCGGCGTAGAACCGGCCCGACATCAGGCGGGCGAGATATCGATTCAGCGCACCCACCGGCGGCGAGATCGACATGTCGTTGTCGTTCAGGATGACCAGCAGCGGCACATCTTCATGAACGCCCGCGTTGTTCATCGCTTCGAATGCCATGCCGGCCGTCATTGCGCCATCGCCGATGACAGCGATGCCGAAGCGATGCTCGCCCTT
Organism: Pandoraea sp.; assembly: GCF_041919235.1. NCBI lineage: Bacteria > Pseudomonadati > Pseudomonadota > Betaproteobacteria > Burkholderiales > Burkholderiaceae > Pandoraea > Pandoraea sp. Next base: position 67,445 of record NZ_JAYRUC010000025.1, on the reverse strand, counting down.
GGTCCGCGCACCGAGCGCCATGCCGAGCGCCGCCGAGATCGATGTGCTCGAATGCGCCGTGCCGAACGTGTCGTAGGGCGATTCGTCGCGCTTCGGGAAGCCGGAAATACCGCCAAGCTGACGCAGCGAGGCCATCGCGTCGCGACGCCCGGTCAGGATCTTGTGCGGATAGCTCTGGTGGCCCACGTCCCAGACAATGCGATCCTCCGGCGTGTTGAACACGTAGTGCAGCGCAATCGTCAACTCGACCGTACCGAGATTGGACGACAGATGACCGCCCGTACGCGACACGCTCTCGAGCACGAAGGCACGCAGCTCGTCGGCCAACGGCGCAAGCTGGCGACGCTCCAAACGCCGCAGCGCGGCCGGGTCATCGATGGTATTTAGCAATTCGTACATCGTCGTTCCAAATATAGGCGTTCCAATCGGGCAACCCGCCACGCGAACGGGTTCCGATCTCCTGCCGGTGCGTTCTGTGGGGAGATCGCGCCGACCCTCCTTGCCCCTTGCTTGTGTCTACTGCAACCGCCCCCGCACGGATCACCCGATCCCTTGGTGCTCAGGGCCGTCTCGAAATTTGTGCAGCCAGCGCTCGACCGGTCAGTTGATGCGATCGACCACGTAATCGGCCAGTGCGCGCAACCGATCCGCATTGCCAAGCGACGCACTCGCCCTATGGGCATCGGCCCGCAGCTTTTCCGCATACTCACGCGCACCGTCCAGGCCCATCAGCGACACGTAGGTCGGCTTGTCGTTGGCGGCGTCCTTGCCTGCGGTCTTGCCAAGCGTTGCCGAATCCGCCGTCGTATCGAGAATGTCGTCCACGACCTGGAAGGCCAGCCCCACCGCCGCCGCGTAGGCATCGAGCGCGACCGTTTCATCGTCCGACAACGCACGGCCGCAGATCGCCCCCATGCGCAGCGAAGCGCGCAGCAGCGCCCCCGTCTTCAGGCGATGCATGTTTTCGAGCTGCGACTGCGTGAGCTTGACGCCAACGCTCTCCAGATCGATCGCCTGCCCTCCGGCCATACCGAGCGCGCCCGAGGCCAGCGCCAGTTCGCGCACCAGTGCGAGCGACTGTGCCGCGCTCAGGTCGCCCGTCGCTTCGCCAAGCAGTACGAACGCCTGCGTTTGCAGCGCATCGCCGGCGAGAAGGCCGGTGGCTTCGTCGTATTGCACATGCACCGTCGGCTTGCCACGGCGCAGATCGTCGTCATCCATGCAGGGCAGATCGTCATGCACCAGCGAATAGGCGTGGATCATCTCCACCGCGCAGGCGGCACGGCTCAAGGCCGACTCACTCGCCTGCGTCACTTCGCCAGCCGCAAAACACAACAGCGGACGCACCCGCTTGCCGCCGCCGAGCACGGCGTAACGCATCGATTCGTTGAGCTTCGCCGAGCCACCATCGACCGCGCTGGGCAGCGCAGCGTCGAGCGATTGCTCCACACGGGCCTGCACCGCCTGCATCCAGGCCTTGATATTCTGATCCGCCATCGTCTTCATCCTGCACATGCCCTTCAGGCCGTGCGTGTTATTGAGCCGCCCCCAGGCCGCCTGGGACGCATTGGGTGTGGTAGGTCGCCGCGCCGAGTGACCCGGCGCGACTCAGACGTCGTCGCGCGCCGCCTCGAGCGGCTTGAGCGCCTCGCCTTCCAACACCTTGACCTGCTGCTCCACCTTCTCGAGCAAACCCTGGCAGTATTTCACCAGCACAGCGCCGCGCCGGTATGCGCCGAGCGATTCCTCAAGCCCCAGCTCGCCACCCTCCATACGCCCCACCAGCTTCTCCAGCTCGGCAAGCGCAGCCTCGTAGGTCTCGGGCAGGTCCTGCGGCACCTCGGGTGCCGCGTCTTGCGACTTTACAGTCTTGGCCATAAACGCAAAATTCGGGTCGAATGTTCCATTTTACGGCAAAAGCGCACTAGCTCGCAGAGCGTAAATTGCCTCAAAACCGATCGCAACGACAATATTCGGACATTATTTAACGCAAATCATGGACTTAGCAGCCCCAGGGACCACATACCGGGTATAATTGTCGGTTCCCCTAAATCGATTTTTCGATGGTTGGGTTGTTCACTGCTTTCAGGCTAGTCGGGAGTGGGAATGTCCAATCTAAGCAGCGCTTTGCAACTGAAACCGGCCTTGAGCCAACTGCCGGTCTACACGTATTTCGACGAGGCGCTCCTCGCTCGCGAACGTGAAGTCCTTTTCAAATATGGGCCTCGCTACGTAGGGCACGAACTGATGGTGCCGGAAGCGGGCGACTATTTTGCGCTGCCCGCCGAGCGGGAAGGTCGCATGCTGGTCCGCAACGGTGCGGGCGAGCATGGCGGCGTCGAACTGCTCTCGAACGTCTGCCGCCATCGTCAGGCGATCATGCTGGGCGGCCGCGGAAATGCACGCAACATCGTGTGCCCGCTCCATCGCTGGACGTACGATACGAAGGGCGAACTGCTCGGCGCACCGCATTTCGCGGAAAAGCCCTGTCTGAATCTCAGCAAGTTCCCGCTCCAACGCTGGAACGGACTTCTGTTCGAAGCAGAAGGCCGCAACGTCCAAGCCGATCTCGCGCGCCTTGGCGTGCAACATCACCTCGATTTTTCGAACTTCATGTTCGATCACGTCGAAGTGCATGAGTGCAACTACAACTGGAAGACGTTCATCGAGGTTTATCTCGAGGATTACCACGTCGTGCCGTTCCATCCGGGGCTGGGCAGCTTTGTCTCGTGCGAAGACCTGCGCTGGGAGTTCGGCGACTGGTACAGCGTTCAGACGGTCGGCGTGCATGAAGGTCTTGCGAAGCCGGGCAGCCCGATCTACCGCAAGTGGCACGATGTGCTGTTGCGATACCGTGAAGGCGTGCCGCCGGACTTCGGCGCGATCTGGATGGTGTACTACCCGCATCTGATGATCGAGTGGTATCCGCACGTGCTCGTGGTGTCGTGGCTGATTCCGCGCGGACCGCAGCAGACGACCAATATCGTCGAATTCTATTACCCCGAGGAAATTGCGCTTTTCGAACGCGAATTCATCGAGGCAGAACGCGCCGCGTATATGGAAACGGCCCGCGAAGACGACGAGATCGCCGAGCGCATGGATGCCGGGCGTCGCACCCTGTTCGAGCGCGGCGTATCGGAAGTCGGTCCATATCAAAGCCCCATGGAAGACGGCATGCAACACTTCCACGAGTTCCTGCGCCGTCAAATGGGCGACTTCTGAACGTCGACGCCCTGCAACGTCTCACGCAGCGAGACGACTAACACGTCTGGCTGAGGCATCGCCGAACCGCGGTTGCAGCGCCAACGACACCGAAACGACTATTTTCCGAAATTTCGCTAAACGGCGGGCCATGCGCCCGCCGTTTTCGTTAGAATCGTCGCGAAGCTTTCGATATGACCGTGCAGTGACAACCCCCTGTTGCACGCGTCGCCTGCGCTACGCATGCCCAAAGCGCCCCCCTTTTGCCGCCAATTGGCCACAATTCGCCATGCAATCGCTCTGGATGTTGGTCGCCGCCTTCATGTTCACGCTGATGGGGCTCTTCATCAAACTGGCGGCAAATGAATACAATACCGGCGAAATCATTCTCTACCGCAGTCTAATCGGCGTCATCGTCCTGCTGGCGATTTCTCGCGCAGGCGGCCGGTCAATTCGCACGCGTCACCTGGGTGCCCACGTCAAACGCAGTACCGCGGGCGTCATCTCGCTCGGCCTCTGGTTCTATTCGCTCACGCAGTTGCCGCTGTCCACGGCGATGACGCTCAACTATATGTCGCCGATCTGGATCTCGTTGATCGTCATGGCCACGGCCGCGATTCGCGGCAGCCTGCGCACCGATTTCCGCCTGGTCGCCGCCATCTTTGCCGGCTTCGTCGGCGTTGCGCTGTTGCTTCAGCCGACGATTGACAGTCAGGCATGGGGCGGTGGGGTTGCCGGCGTGATTTCGGGCATGTTCTCGGCCATCGCGTACATGCAGGTCAAGGAGCTTGGGGCGGCCGGCGAGCCGGACTGGCGCATCGTCTTCTATTTTTCGCTGGGCGGCGTACTGCTCGGCCTCGGCTGGGTTGCCATCGCGGGCATGCACCCGCTAACGTGGCGCAGTGCGGGCCTCATGCTCGGCATCGGCATTGCCGCGCTCGTCGCGCAAACCGCGCTCACCCGTGCCTTTAGCCTGGGCAACACCCTGGTCACGGCGAATCTGCAATATTCCGGCGTAATCTTCGCTACACTGATCAGCATGCTTGTTTGGGGCGATTGGCCCGCGTTGGCCGGCTGGATGGGCATGCTGCTCATTGTGGCGAGTGGCATGACCGCACTGCGCCGACCGCCAGCCACGGTCTGATTGGTGCACCCGATCGGGTGCACGCGCCGAACCTTGCGCCAAAGCGCCGGGACGGTTTCGGCGGTATCTCCGGCCCGCGCCGGTGCGCCCTGCGACATCGCGCGCACCCTCCTCCCGACAAGCAGCCCGGTCAGTTCCTGCTGAACCGTCCCCTCACGCCCGTCTGCGGAGACGTCATGATTCACACGCACTTCACTACGCTCATCAGTCCGCAAAATCTCGATGCGCTGATGCAAACCGCCGCCGGTGGCGGCGCCCCGGTCGTCATCTTCGATTGCCGATTCGATCTCACGAATCCGGCGGCAGGCGAGACGGCCTATGTCGACGGCCATCTCTTCGGTGCGTTTTACGCGCATCTCGACCGCGACCTGGCGGGTGCGCCGACGGGCAAGAACGGCCGCCACCCGCTCCCCGAGCGCGTCACGCTGGGGCGTCACCTCGCCGCCTGCGGGGTGTCGAAGGGCCAGCAGGTGGTCGCCTACGACGCGCAAGGTGGCGTCTACGCCGCCCGTCTGTGGTGGCTGTTGCGCTGGCTCGGCCACGAGTCCGTCGCGGTACTCGACGGCGGGCTGCAAGCCTGGGAAGCGGCCGGTTTCAAGCTCGACGCCGCCCCGCCCGAAGCACCGCCACCAGGCGATTTCACGCCGGGCGAACCGCTCGCCACCACCGCTGATGCGGCGGCCGTCGAGCGCAACCTGACGTCGCACGAACGTCTGGTCGTCGACGCGCGCTCACCGGACCGCTATCGCGGCGAAAACGAAACGCTCGACCCGATTGGCGGCCACATTCCCGGCGCGGCCAATCGCTTCTTCAAAGATAACCTTGGCCCCGACGGCCGCTTCAAACCGGCCACCGCCCTTCGCGACGAGTTCATGCAGGTATTGGGCAAGGATCGCCAGCCGGAGCGCGTCATCTCGCAATGCGGCTCTGGCGTAACGGCCTGCCACAATTTGCTGGCAATGGAGGTCGCCGGGCTTCACGGTGCCAGCCTCTATCCGGGGTCGTGGAGCGAATGGTGCGCGGACAAGCGGCGTCCCGTCGCCACCAGCGCACAGCCGTAAGCCACACAGCGTCCGAAGCTCAAGCGCTCAATGACATAGGGCGTCCCGCGGGACGCCCTTGTTTCATGTTTTGCCCCCGGTCGAATCAGACGACAGGCGCGCGCGTCGCCCGATCAGTGCAGCGACGGAGTACCCGCTGCGACGTCGCTGCCGTTTCCGGCGTTTCCAACGTTGGCGACGTTTCCGACATTTCCGACGTTTCCACCCCCAGCCGACATCGCGAGGGCGCTGCCGCCGCCGGCGCCATGATTGTGGTCGTGCCCATGGTCATGATCGTGGCCGTTGAGCCACACAACCAGCGCCAACCCCACCGCGATCAGCAAGATCTGAGGCAACGCATCGCGCGGGGATGTGCGGCGTTGCATCTGCGGCATCAGATCCGACACGGCGATATAGAGGAAGCTGCTCGCCGCCAGCGCCAGCAAGTACGGGATCAGGCTTTGCAGACGGTCCAGCATGAAGTACCCGAGCACCCCGCCGGCCAACGCCGTGAGGCTTGAGGCCAGCGTCAACACCAGCGCGTTGCGACGCTGGAAGCCCGCGTTGAGCAACACCATGAAGTCGCCGAGCTTGTGCGCCACCTCGTGAACCGTGATCGACACCGTCGCCGCCACCCCAAGGCGCGGGTCGGTGAGAAACGCCGCGGCAATCACAACGCCATCGGCAAAGTTGTGAATCGCGCTACCGACCAGAATCATCCAGCCGCCCTTGCCGGCCTCATGGGCGTCGTGCCCATGTTCATGGTGATGCCCGTCGCCCTCGTGATGATGACTGTGGCGCAACAACGCCAGCTTCTCCAGCAGGAAGAAGCCGAGCAGCCCGCCCAACAGCCAGCGCGTAATGACGTGCGCGTCGACATGCGACTCCAGGCTCTCCGGCAGCAGATGCAGCAGCGCCGTGCCCAGCAATACGCCCGCCGAGAAGCTGACCATCTTGTCGATGAGCTTCGAGAGCAGGCCGAGCGAAAGCGACGCCGCCCCGGCAAGACTCAGCACGCCGGAAGCCAGCGTGGCAATAATGATGAAAACAAAAATGGCGTCGATGGTGATTCTCCCGCTGGCAAGCCGGCGATTTAACCAGCTTTTGCCGCCGCAGGCAAACCGTCGGCCCGCAGCGCGCAAAAGCATGCAATGCGCCCAATGCGCTCGCCTGACTCAATGAAGCCGATGGCCCGCCCCGGACACCGGGACTTCAAGCCACGCCGTGCTTGCGAAGCCACGCCAGCGCCAGCGCCCAGCCTGCCTTCGCATCGGCTTCGACATAGCTCGAGCGGTAATCCGCGAAGAACGCATGGCCCGAATTCGGAAACACCTTGAGCACCGACGCTTTCGACGCCGCATTGCCCCTGGCGAGCGCCTCGCGCGCCTGTTCGACGCTTGCCACCGGAATGCCCGGGTCCTTGCCTCCGTACAGGCCGAGCAGCGGTCCGTGCAACTTGCCCGCGATATCGATCGGATTGTTCGGAAAATCGGCACTCTTGTCACCGACGATTCGCCCATACCAAGCCACCGCCGCCTTCACGTTGGGGTTGTGCGCGTCATAAAGCCAGGCGATGCGTCCGCCCCAGCAGAAGCCCGTAATGGCCAGACGCTTTTCGTCCCCCCCATTGGCCATCGCCCATTTGACCGTGGCGTCAATGTCGCTCAGCACCTGCTCGTCCGGCGTCCTGGCCACGATCTGCGACTGAATCTCGGCAATCGTGCCCAGCGACTGGGGATCGCCCGCGCGAACGAACAGTTCCGGCGCGAGCGCCAGATACCCGAGTTTGGCAAACCGCCGGCAGATGTCGGCAATATGCTGATGCACGCCGAAGATCTCCGAGGCCACGACGATGGTCGGCAGATGCGTCTTGCCTGCGGGCCGCGCGTAATAGACCGGCATCTTGACGCCAGGGACGTCGAGCATGGTCTCGCCCGCGTCGAGCCCCTGTGTATCGGTGGTGATCGTTTCGGCCGCCACCGGCAGCACGGCCAGCGCAAACGCCGAACCGACGGCGGTCTTCAGAAAATCGCGCCGGTTGCGTGGCGCCACTTCGGGCACAAGACTATCCAGATCCGCTTGCGACATGTCGCACTCCAGGAAAAAGCGTCGGAAAAAGAACTGCCAGGCAGACTGCCCACGGGAAAGACGCGATGCGCCGCCGGCGCAAGGCCGGACGTTCGGATATTACTAGAGAGGGGATTCGCTTGCACTCGGAGACCGGCGCACTGGCGATCGGATCAGTCCGAAACAGGGGTTCACGACAAACGCCGGGCACCGGGTCATCCGGCAGGCCGTGCCGGCGCACGTCCTGCCTGGCGGTGCAACGTCAATGCAGCTTCACGCGCGGCACGGTGGAACGCCGCAGACGATTGGCAACGGTGTCGAGCATCATGCGCCAGACGCCATGCAGCGCCGCCACGTGCATGCGATAGAGCGACGTGTACATCACCCGCGCGAAGAGTCCTTCAATGAACATGCTGCCGCCGATCAGCCCGCCCATCAGATTGCCCACCGCGCTGAATTTGCCCAACGAGACAAGCGAGCCGAAATCGCGATAGGTGAACGCCGGCAGGTTCTGCCCTTTGAGCCGGGCGTCAATCGCCTTGACCAGGAAACTCGCCTGTTGATGCGCAGCCTGCGCGCGCGGAGGCACGAAACCGTGCTCCGGCCATTCGCAGCTCGCGCAGTCGCCGAATGCGAAGATGTCCGGATCCGTTTTGCTTTGCAGCGTGGGCAACACCTCGATCTGATTCAGACGGTTGACGGCGAGCCCCAACGTGCCAAGCACGGCCGGGGCAGTGATTCCCGCCGACCAGACCGTGATGTCGGCCGGCAGCACCCTGCCGCCGGTGGTCGTGACCTCGCGCTTGCGCACTTCGGCGACCGAATCGCCGCACAGGATGTCCACGTCGAGCTTGCCGAGCAAGCCGGCAACCGCCCCCGACACGCGCTCGGGCAGCGCCTTCAAAATGCGTGGACTCGACTCGATGATGGTAATACGCACGTCTTTGCGCGGATCGAGTTTCAGCCCATAGGAGCGCAACACCTCCGCCGTGTTGCGCAACTCTGCCGACAGCTCCACGCCAGTCGCGCCAGCCCCCACGATCACGAGGTTGACCTTGGGCCGCGCTTCGATCGGTCGCGTTGCAACCACGCCCGCGCCCGGCTGCGCTTCATGCATGTCGTGCACATCAGGAACGCCGTGCGAGGCGGACATCGCAGGCGACGCCGGGGCAACCGACGGCACCGGCTCGTCCGCCGCATTCTGCGCTCGCACGCAGGCGGCCATCAGGCGACGCCGAAAGCGCTCGGCCTGCTCGACGGTGTCGAGTGCGATGGTGTTTTCCTGAGCCCCGGCCACCCCGAAAAAGTTCGTGGTACTGCCAATCGCGAGCACGAGCGTGTCGTACGCCAACGTGCGTTCGGGCAGCAAATCGCCCTCGCCTTCGTCGAGCGCCGCCGGCACCGCCGCCAGCCGGATCGTCTTCGTCGCACGATCCAGCCCGATCATCTCTCCCGCCGCGAACTCGAAATGATGCCAATTGGCCTGCGCGACGTAAGAGAGCTGATGCGTCGCGGTGTCCATCACCCCGGCAGCGACTTCGTGCAGCAACGGCTTCCAGATGTGCGACAACGAGCGGTCGACCAGCGTAATCTGAACGTCCTTGCCTCGCCCATACTTATCGCCCAGCCGGGTGACAAGCTCGAGACCGCCGGCGCCGCCGCCGACCACAACGATACGATGCACACTCACAATAACTCCCCGTGCTTGGAAAACCGTCCGGCCGGTCGGCTTCTGATGCCCCGGCGATAGCGATCACCTTACCGCAGAGTGCGGACTTAGGGTATGCCTGCCACCCTATTCCCGTTATTGCGCGCCCCGATCCTGGCCCTTGCTGGCCCGTGGTTGCAGCCACCAAGCCGTGCGGCACGCATGCCTTGCGCGCAAACCTTGCACGCCCTTCGCACGTACTTTGGGTGTCAGCCCAACGTCACTCAGTGGGCCTGTTCCCAATTCTCGCCAACACCGACTTCGGCAATGAGCGGCACGCGCAGCTTCGCCACGCCGCACATCAGTTCCGGCAAACGCTTCCGGACTTCGGCCAGTTCGTGGTCCGGCACTTCCAACACCAGTTCGTCGTGCACCTGCATGATCTGACGCGTTTGCATACCGTTGTCGTCCAACCAGCGCTGCACGGCGATCATGGAGAGCTTGATGAGATCGGCGGCCGTGCCCTGCATCGGCGCATTGATGGCGGCGCGCTCGGCGGCCTGCCGACGCGGGCCGTTGCCGCCGTTGATGTCCGGCAGCCACAGACGCCGCCCGAATACCGTCTCGACATAGCCCCGCGCCTTCGCGCTCTTGCGGGTCTCGTCCATATAACGCGCAACGCCGGGGTAGCGCATGAAATAGCGGTCGATGTATTGCTTGGCGGCGTCGCGCTCGATCCCAAGGTTTGCCGCCAACCCGAACGCGCTCATGCCGTATATCAGACCGAAGTTGATGACCTTGGCGTAGCGGCGCTGCTCGGTGGAGACCTCGATCGGTGTGACGGCGAAGATCTCCGCCGCCGTGGCACGGTGAATGTCCTCGCCGTTGGCGAACGCGCGCAGCAGACTTTCGTCGCCCGAGATATGCGCCATGATGCGCAGCTCGATCTGCGAGTAATCCGCCGATACCAGTTGACTGCCCAGCGGCGCGACGAATGCCTCACGAATGCGACGACCCTCGGCCGTGCGCACCGGGATGTTCTGCAGATTCGGATCGTTCGACGCGAGGCGCCCGGTAATCGCCACGGCCTGCGCATAGTTCGTATGCACGCGGCCCGTCGATGGATTGACCATCTTCGGCAGCTTGTCGGTGTACGTCGACTTGAGCTTGGCAAGTCCGCGATAGTCGAGCAACACCTTCGGCAGCGGATAGTCTTCGGCGAGCTTCTGAAGCACTTCCTCGTCGGTCGACGGGGCGCCGCTTGCCGTCTTCTTGACGACGGGCAGTTGCAGTTGCGTAAAGAAAATGTCGCCGATCTGCTTGGGCGAATTCAGATTGAATTGCTGCCCGGCCAGCGCATACGCTTCGGCTTCGAGCGTGACCAGCTTGCGGCCAATTTCATCGCTTTGTGCCGCGAGGCGAGCCGTGTCGACGAGTACGCCATTACGCTCCATGCGCTGAAGCACCCGCGCCGTCGGCATTTCGATATCGCCATAGACGAATTCCAGCGTAGCCTCACGGGCCACATCGGGGTAGAGCGCGCGGTGCAGGCGCAGCGTGATGTCGGCGTCCTCGGCGGCATAGGCGGCGGCGCGCTCGATGCTCACTTCGTCGAAGCCGATCTGCTTGACGCCTTTACCGCACACGTCTTCGTACTTGATCGTCGTCACGCCGAGATGACGCGACGCCAGGCTGTCCATGTCGTGGCTGCGATGCGATTCGAGTACGTACGATTGGAGCAGCGTGTCATGCGCGATGCCACGCAGCATGATCCCGTAGTTCTCCAGAACGTGGGTGTCGTACTTGAGGTTCTGTCCGACCTTCTTGTGATCGGGACTCTCGAGCCAGTGCTTCAGGCGCGCCAGCACTTCGTCGCGCGGCAACTGATCGACCTCGCCCGGCGCCCGGTGCGCCACCGGAATATAGGCGGCGCGTCCGGGTTCACACGAGAACGACAGGCCCACGAGCTGCGCCTGCATTGCGTCGAGCGACGTGGTCTCCGTGTCGAACGCCGTCAGTTCGGCTGACTCGATGATCTTCAGCCATGCGTCGAGCTGCGCCCACGTCAGCACCGTCTCGTACTGCCGCTCGATCGTATCGGCCTCGGGGGCCGCCGGGGCTTGCTCGCCGGCTTGCGCCGCGACGGCGGTCTGCGCTTCGCGCAGCAATGTCTTGAAGCCGTGACGCGCGAAGAAATCGCGCAACGTCTCGACGTCTTCAGGCTGCGTTTGCAGGCTCGCGTCGATGGACGTGACCTGCGGCGCGAGGTCGCAATCGACTGCCACCGTCACGAGCTTGCGCCCCATCGGCAGCCAGTCGAGCGCGCGACGCAGATTCTCGCCCACCGCGCCCTTCACTTGCGCTGCGTTCGCGACGAGATTGTCGAGATCGCCATATTGCGTGAGCCACTTCACGGCCGTCTTCGGTCCGCACTTCTCCACACCCGGCACGTTATCGACCGTATCGCCGACAAGCGTGAGGTAATCGACGATACGCTCGGGCGGCACGCCGAACTTCGCCGTGACGGCAGCCGCATCGAGTGTTTCGTTGGTCATCGTGTTGACCAGCGTGACACGGTCGTTCACGAGTTGCGCGAGATCCTTGTCGCCGGTGGAGACAACCACGCGCATGCCGCGCGCGGCAGCCTGCTTTGCCAGCGTGCCGATGACGTCGTCCGCTTCCACGCCGTCGATCATCAGCAGCGGCCAGCCCATGGCGCGCACGGCTTCGTGAATCGGCTCGATCTGCGCGCGCAGATCCTCCGGCATCGAGGGGCGATGCGCCTTGTATTCGGGGTACCAATCGTCGCGGAACGTCTTGCCCTTGGCGTCGAAAACGCAGGCGCTATACTCTGCGTGTACGTCTTTACGCATGCGGCGCAGCATATTGACGATGCCGTGAAGCGCCCCGGTCGGTTCACCATTGGGGCCGCGCAAATCCGGCAGGGCGTGATAGGCTCGATACAGATAACTCGAACCATCGACCAATAAGAGCGTCTTACCTTCCAGACTTTGCAGTTCCGACATATGACCAAGAGAAGAAAAGAGATACCGAGTCTGCGCATGCTGGCAGACCATGAGCGCGCCACCGCCAAAAAGGCGCGCGCGTCGTGGCAGATGTTCACGATTATGGCAGAGTTCATCGAGGCGACGGAGTACCTCTCCGAGATCCGGCCGGCCGTAAGCATCTACGGCAGCGCACGCATCAAGCCGAAATCGCCGTTCTACAAACTGACGATGACCATCGCCCGAAAATTCTCCGACAGCGGCTTCGCGGTGATCTCCGGCGGCGGGCCCGGCATCATGGAAGCGGCCAACAAAGGTGCGCACGGCGGCGCCTCGCCGACCGTCGGTCTGAACATCGAATTGCCGCACGAACAGAAAGGCAACCAGTACCAGGACATCTCGCTGCGATTCCGTCACTTCTTCACGCGCAAGGTCACGTTCGTCAAGAACTCGGATGCCTTCGTCATCATGCCCGGCGGCTTCGGCACGCTCGACGAACTGTCTGAAGTCCTCACCCTCATCCAGACGCAGAAATCTCGTCATGTGCCCGTGATTCTCGTGGGCACGGAATTCTGGACGGGGCTGCTCGATTGGGTGCGCTCGTCCATGCTGCCGATGGGGCTCATCGGCGAGAAGGATCTCGACCTTGTGCAGGTCATGGACGATCCCGACGAAATCCTCAAGGCCGTGTTCTCGTTCTACGACGGCCACATCGAGCCCGAGACGGAAACCAGCGAGAAGATGTTCTACCTGTAATCGCTGTCGCCTTCGCCCATGAAAAAACGGCGCCGCGTCTTGTCGCGAGCGCCGTTTTCGCCACCGCCGGCAGTCCGCTGGCGGGCCGCGTCGATCAGCAGCCGGTGTCGCGCGGCGTGCGCTCCACCGTCAGGCCGAAAAGCGGGCGCAGGCGCGTACCGAACACGTTGCCGGCGAACGCCGCCGCCAGCCATAGCCAACCGTGCAGGCTGCCCGAGACGATGCCGCTGAAGTACGCACCGATATTGCAGCCGTACGCGAGACGCGCGCCGTAACCGAGCAGCAGCCCGCCCACGACCGCCGCGATCAGCGAGCGCACCGGCACCTTCCAGACCGGGGCAAATTTGCCGGCGATCGACGCCGCGGCAAGCGCGCCGAGGATGATGCCGATGTCCATGACCGTCGTCACGTCTTGCGCGATCGGCGCATTCAACACATTGGCCTGCTTCGCCCAGTACGGCCACGACGCCACGTCGACGCCGAGCGCCATGAAGGCCTTGGCGCCCCAAAGAGCGAACGCCGACGTCACGCCCCACGGACGGCCCGCCAGTGCCAGCGTCGCAAAATTGAGCAGCACGAGCGCCAGCGCACCCCACAACAGCGGCCATGGGCCACGCAGCAACGCAGGCGCGCCTGTCGCGCTACGCGTCATCGGCACGCCGACGACACGGCCATGACGGCGCTTTTCCGCCCACACCGTGACGGCCCCAATCGCCGCGAACAGCGCGAGGTTGGCGATGAGTGCAGGCCACAGGCCCCACGCCTTGATCAGGGAAACCGGTTTGATATGCGGCAGCGATTCCCACCACGGCAGATGCGCCGTCGCAACCACCGACCCCACGACAAACCCGGCAAGCGTCACGATCATGCGCGTGCTGCCGCCCCCAACGGTGTAAAGCGTGCCCGACGCGCAACCGCCGCCGAGCTGCATGCCGATACCGAAAATAAAGGCGCCGAACGCCACCGACACGCCCACCGGCGATACGAAACCCGCCACCTTGTTACCGAAGAGCGTTCCGTCAGCCAACGCGGGGAAGAACAGCGCGACCCCGATGGCGAGCATGAGCATCTGCGCACGCAAGCCCGCGCCGCGACGATCGGCAATGAACACGCGCCAGGCGGACGTGAAACCGAAAGCGGCGTGATAGAGCGCCACGCCCAGCAACGCCCCGACACCGGCCAGCGCGGCCTGCTTGGGGCCCACGCTCGCCTGTAGATACGCGATACCGATGGCGATCAGCACCAGTGCAAAGGCCAGTGGCCGGGCGTTGTACGAGGACGGCGACGGCGGGGCCGTTTTGACGGCCGACGTGACAGCGGAAGATGACATGTTTAGCGAGCTCCAGAATGCAGATGGGCAGCACGCGGCCGCCCATTGAGACAATGCCGAAGGATGCCAGACTAATACCATCCGCAAAACAACTGTTTTTCCATTTTCTTATAACGGCGGGGAATATGAAGAATTGGGCACCGTGCGGTGTCAAGTCCTCCCCTTTGGTGCTCCCTGGCCCCCTGGCACAAGACAACGCCTCGCAGGCAAGCAACCACGGTGCCTTCGACGCGATTTCACGATGCGAAGCGAGGGACGTTTGATAGAATGGATATATCGGAACCCGCTGCGTCGATCAGCCATGCCTCATTTGTTGCAGATGCGTTCCCGCCTTCGGAGAATAATGATGAAAACGCGCTTTTCCCATGCCCTGCCCCTGGCGATCGTTGCCGGCCTGCTGTTCGCCGGCCACGCATTCGCCCAAGATGGCAAGGAAACCACCGCGCAGGCCGCCAAACGCGAGGCAGACGCCCGCGCTGCCGCCACCAGCAACTCGTCGGTCGACGTCAACCAGGAGCGCAAGCCGAGCTATTACGTCAACGATCAGGGCACCACGGTGACCGAGTATCGCGACCGCGGCAAACCCACGGAGATCGACGTCCACTCACGTTTCGGCACCAATTACCAATTGACCACGCCACCGGACAATGCGCCGCGCACGCGCGACAACACGTCACAAAACGACCGTTTGCCGTCCGTCGGCCTGAAGTTCTGACGTCTCTGGTAATCTGACGCACCCGCGCGCCGCCAAGCGGTGCGCCTGCTCCCTGTCTGTCTCGATCTGGCGGCCCGCTGCATGTGCAGGGGCCGTTTGTCTGAGACACCTCCACCCAACGCACGCATGGCCGTTTTCACTTCCGTCTCGCCCGAGCAGCTCCAGCAATGGCTGCAACGCTACGATTTGGGGAATGTTCTCGATTTTCGGGGCATCAGCTCAGGGATCGAGAACACCAACTACTTCTTGACAACCGAGCGCGGCGAGTTCGTGTTGACCCTGTTCGAGAAGCTCACGGCCACGCAGTTGCCGTTCTACCTCCAATTGATGGGCCATCTCGCCCATCACAGCGTGCCGGTGCCCGATCCAGTGCCCGACCGCGCGGGTGAGATTCTGGGCGAGTTGAACGGCAAACCCGCAACGATCGTCACGAAACTGGCGGGACGCTCGGAACTGTCCCCATCGCCCATTCATTGCACGCATGTCGGGGCGATGCTCGCACGCATGCATCTGGCGGGTCGCGACTTCGCGCTTGAGCAGGCCAACCTGCGCAGCCTGCCGTGGTGGCGCGAAGCCGCCTCGTCGGTCACGCCGTTCCTGAGCGACGCGCAGCGTGCGCTGCTGCAAAGCGAGATGGCCCACCAAGCGGCGTTTTTCGCGTCGAGCGACTACCACGCCATGCAGGCCGGGCCGTGCCACTGCGATCTGTTCCGTGACAACGTGCTGTTCGACAAGGCCCACGACGGTTCGCCGATTTTGGGCGGATTCTTCGATTTCTACTTCGCGGGCTGCGACAAATGGCTGTTCGATCTGGCCGTGACGGTCAACGACTGGTGCTGCGACCTGTCGACCGGTACGATGGACGAAGCGCGCGCCCGCGCCATGCTGCGCGCCTACGAGACGGTGCGACCGCTCACGGCCATCGAAGCGTCGCACTGGCGCGACATGCTGCGCGCGGCGGCACTGCGCTTCTGGCTGTCACGCCTGTATGATTTTTACCTGCCGCGAACGGCCGAAATGCTCAAGCCGCACGATCCGGGACATTTCGAACGAATCCTGCGCCAACGCATCGAAGCCGTCTCCATTCCCTGGCTGTAACCCGACGTCCTATCGGAGTCATTCGAACCTTATGCAATTGCTTGAAGTCCCGCCGAAGAGTGGCTATGTGTGGCTGCGCCAAGGCATCTGGCTGTTCCGAAAGAACCCGCTCGCCGTTCTGACGCTGCTCTTCGCCTATCTGTTCGGCGTGATGGTGCTCTCGATCCTGCCAGTCGTCGGCGCGTTCCTGCCGCTGCTGTTCATCCCCGGCCTGTCGGTCGGCTTCATGGCGGCGTGTCGCGACATCATCAGAAGCAAGCCGGTCTTGCCGCAAGTACTGCTCGACGGCTTTCGCGGCCACGGCAAGGAAGTCTCGCGCCGGCTGCTCATACTCGGCGGCTATTACATCGCGGCAATGACCGTCGTGTTTCTGCTCTCGGCACTCTTCGACGGCGGCGATCTGCTGAACAAAATGCTCTTCGGCGCCCGCATCAGCGAGGAATCGCTCGTGGACGGCTCGATGGGTCAGGCGATGCTGGCGGTGGCCGTAGCCTACGTACCTGTCGCCATGATGTTCTGGTTCGCGCCGGTGCTTGTGGCCTGGCACGACATCACGCCCGTCAAGGCGCTCTTTTTCAGTTGGACCGCCTGTGTTCGCAACTGGCGTGCGTTCATCGTCTACGGACTGTGTACGGCAGTCGTTGCCACGGTGTTGCCGGTGCTGGTGGCGTTGGCAATGGCCGCGATGGGCATCCATCAATACGCGATGCTCATACTCATGCCGTACTCGATCCTGTTCACGGCCGTGCTGTATTGTTCCTTCTACGCCAGCTATCGCGGCTGCTTCGGCGTGCAGGAGATCGGCGCCATCGATCCGAACGTCACACCGCCACAGGCCTGAGCGACAGCCTCGGCATCCTCGGCGGCCGACGCGAAAAGCAAAGGGCACCCTCGGGTGCCCTTCGTCATGGATGGCGCCTTCGCTGTCACTCGATCGGCTGGAGTTTCGCGACGGCCAGCGCCAACCACTTCTCGCCGTGCCGTCCGAATTTCACGTGGGCGCGCGCTTCGACACCGGCGCCTTCGAGCCCGATGATCTTGCCTTCGCCGAACTTGGTGTGAAAAACGCCCTGCCCGAGCTTGAAGCCCATTTCCGTTGCACGCGAACGGTCGGCGAGCGCCTGCTCCGATTTCGTCGCGACCCATTCTTCCTGCTTTGGCGCGCTCGCCTTGCCACGCGAGAACCAATCGCGGCCCCAGGCCGGTTCGGCCCGCCCCAGACGCGCGCCCGGCTGCTCTCGCGGTGTCAGGAACTTCAGCACTTCCTCTGGGATTTCGTCGAAAAAGCGCGAGCGCACGTTGTAGCGCGTCTGGCCGTGCAGCATGCGGCTTTGCGTGAACGACATATACAACCGCTCCTTGGCGCGCGTGATCGCAACATACATCAGCCGACGCTCTTCCTCGAGGCCATCGAGTTCGAGCGCGCTGTTCTCGTGCGGGAACAGCCCCTCTTCGAGCCCGGTGACGAAGACCGCCGTGAACTCAAGGCCCTTGGCCGCGTGAACGGTCATCAGTTGCACGGCATCCTGCCCCGCCTCGGCCTGGTTGTCCCCCGCTTCGAGCGACGCGTGCGACAGGAAACCGGCAAGCGGCGTCATCTCGACCGGCGTGTCGGCATCGACTACGCCGTCAGGCGAGGCCAGCACATCTGGCGCGCCCGGTAGCGGAGCACGCATCGCGATCAGGCGAGCCGGGGCGTCAAGCCCATAGCCTTCCTCGGCAACGAACGCCGTGCCCGCTTGCACCAATTCCTGCAAGTTCTCGATACGATCCTGGCCCTCTTTCTCGGTCTGGTAATGCGCGATCAGCCCACTCGCGTCAATGACATGCGTTACGACCTCCGGCAGCGTAAGCCGACCGGTGTCCTGCCGCATCTGTTCGATGAGCCGCACGAATGCGCTCAGATTGGACCCCGCCTTGCCGGTCATGTAAGGCACGGCGGCGTACATCGAGCAGTTGTAGAGTCGTGCCGCGTCGGCCAGTTGCTCCAGCGAGCGAGCGCCAATCCCCCGCGTGGGGAAGTTCACCACGCGCGCAAACGCCGTATCGTCGTTCGGATTCTCGATCAGACGCAGGTACGCCAGCGCGTGCTTGACTTCCTGCCGTTCAAAAAAGCGCAAACCACCGTACACCCGATAGGCAATGCCCGCGCCCACGAGCGCATGCTCCATCACCCGCGACTGAGCGTTGCTGCGATACAGAATGGCAACGTCCTGTCGCGACAGCCCCTGCGCGACGAGTGCCTTGATCTCGTCTACCAGCCAGCTCGCCTCCTGCAGGTCGGTGGCGGCCTCGAAGACGCGAATGGGTTCGCCATGCCCCGCTTCGGTCCGCAAGTTCTTGCCCAGACGCCGCGCGTTGTTCGAGATCAACGCGTTGGCCGCGTCCAGAATATTGCCGTGCGAGCGGTAGTTCTGTTCCAGCTTGATCAGATGCCGCACGCGGAATTCACGCTCGAAGTCGGCCATATTGCCGACGTTGGCACCACGAAACGCGTAGATACTCTGATCATCGTCGCCCACGGCGAACACTGCAGCGTTCGTTCCCGCGAGCATCTTCAGCCACGCATACTGGAGTTTGTTCGTGTCCTGGAACTCGTCGACGAGAATGTGCCGGAAGCGCGACTGGTAGTGCACGCGCAGCGGCTCGTTGTGCTTGAGCAACTCGAAACAGCGCAGCAGCAGTTCGGCGAAATCGACGACGCCCTCGCGCTGGCACTGCGCCTGATAGTCGGCGTAGAGTTCGACGAATTTCTGGTTGTAGGCGTCGTTGGCCTCGACCTCGTGCGGGCGCAGGCCCTGCTCCTTGGCGTTGTTGATGAAGTACTGCAGGTTTTTCGGCGGATATTTCTCGTCGTCGACGTTCGCGGCCTTCAGCATTCGCTTGATGGCGGAGAGCTGATCGGCTTGATCGAGAATCTGGAAGCTTTGCGGCAGCCCGGCGTCGCGAAAATGCGCGCGCAGCATGCGGTTGCACAGACCGTGGAACGTGCCGATCCACATCGCGCGCGTGCTGATCGGCAGCATGGCGCCCAGACGCGCCTGCATTTCCTTGGCCGCTTTGTTCGTAAACGTGACCGCCAGAATGCCGGCCGGGCCCACGTGCCCTTGCTGGATCAGCCAGGCGATGCGCGTGGTGAGCACGCGCGTCTTGCCCGATCCTGCGCCCGCGAGAATTAGCGCTGGCTCGTCTGGAAGGGTGACGGCGGCCAGTTGTTCGGGGTTCAGATTGGCGAGCAGATCGGGCATGTCGGGAAGGAATTTCGAGTGAACCCCGATTATAAATCCTGCGGCGCCGCGGAAATGGCACCGAATCTTTTATAATTCAGGGTTTCACGCATCACACGGTCCATCCAATCCATGAGCGACAGCGACAATACGCTTGCCAAGAGCTTCGAGCCACAAGACGTCGAAGCCCACTGGGGCCCCGAATGGGAGCGCCGCGGCTACGCCCGGCCGACTTTCGACGACGCCCGCGAAGATTTCAGCATCCAGTTGCCGCCGCCGAACGTCACCGGCACGCTGCACATGGGTCACGCGTTCAACCAGACCATCATGGATGGCCTCACCCGCTATCACCGCATGAAGGGGGCAAACACCCTCTGGGTGCCGGGCACGGACCACGCGGGCATTGCCACGCAGATCGTCGTGGAACGCCAGCTCGACGCGCAGAAGGTCTCGCGCCACGACCTCGGCCGCGAAACGTTCGTCGAACGTGTCTGGGCGTGGAAGGAGCAGTCGGGCAGCACGATCACGCGTCAGGTCCGCCGCCTGGGGGCCTCCATCGACTGGAGCCGCGAATACTTCACGATGGATGAAAAGATGTCCCGTGCCGTGCGCGACGTGTTCGTCACGCTCTACGAGCAAGGACTGATCTATCGCGGCAAGCGTCTCGTGAACTGGGAATCGACCCTGCTCACGGCCGTTTCCGACCTCGAAGTGGTGAGCGAGGAAGAAGAAGGCTCGCTGTGGCACATTCGTTACCCGCTCGCCGACGGCTCGGGTGCGCTCACGGTCGCCACCACGCGTCCGGAAACGATGCTCGGCGACGTAGCGCTGATGGTCCATCCGGAAGACGAGCGCTACAAGCACTTGATCGGTCAGAAGGCCAAGCTGCCGCTGTCCGATCGTGAAATCCCGATCATCGCCGACGATTACGTCGATCTCGAATTCGGCACGGGCGTGGTGAAAGTCACGCCGGCGCATGACTTCAACGATTACGCCGTGGGTCAGCGTCACCATCTGCCGCAGATCAGCATTCTGACGCTCGACGCGAAGATCAACGACAACGCACCGCAGAAGTACCGCGGGCTGGACCGTTTCGACGCGCGCAAGCAGATCGTGGCCGACCTCGACGCCCAGGGCCTGCTCGAATCGGTCAAGCCGCACAAGCTGATGGTGCCGCGCAGCGACCGCACCGGCACGGTCATCGAGCCGATGCTCACCGATCAGTGGTTCGTGGCGATGAGCAAACCGGCTCCCGAAGGTACCTTCCATCCGGGCAAGTCGATCACCGAAACCGCGCTCGACGTCGTGCGCAGCGGCGAGATCAAGTTCGTGCCCGAGAACTGGACCACGACTTACAACCAGTGGCTCGAAAACATTCAGGACTGGTGTATCTCGCGTCAGCTCTGGTGGGGTCACCAGATTCCCGCGTGGTATGACGACGCCGGCAACGTCTACGTTGCCCGCACGGAGGACGAGGCCACCGAGAAGGCGCGCGCAGCCGGCTACACGGGCGCGCTCAAGCGCGACGAAGACGTGCTCGACACCTGGTTCTCGTCGGCGCTCGTGCCGTTTTCGTCGCTCGGCTGGCCGCAAGAGACGCCCGAGCTCAAGCATTTTCTGCCGTCGTCGGTCCTCGTGACCGGCTTCGACATCATCTTCTTCTGGGTGGCGCGCATGGTCATGATGACCACGCATTTCACCGGCAAGGTCCCGTTCAAGACCGTCTACGTGCACGGCCTCGTGCGCGATGCCGAAGGCCAGAAGATGTCCAAGTCGAAAGGAAACACGCTCGACCCGATCGACATCGTCGACGGCGTGTCGCTCGAGGCGCTGCTCGCCAAGCGCACGACGGGTCTCATGAATCCGAAGCAGGCGGCGAGCATCGAGAAGAAGACGCGCAAGGAATTCCCGGAAGGCATTGCGCCGTTCGGCACGGACGCCCTGCGCTTCACGTTCGCATCGATGGCCACCCTCGGGCGGAACATCAACTTCGATCTGGCGCGCTGCGAAGGCTATCGCAACTTCTGCAACAAGCTGTGGAACGCCACGCGCTTCGTGCTGATGAACTGCGAAGGCCAAGACTGCGGCATGGCGCCGTGCGTGGGCGATTGCGGCCCGGATGGCCAGCTTGACTTCTCGCGCGCCGACCGATGGATCGTGTCGCTGCTGCAACGCGTGGAGGCCGACGTCGAGAAGGGCTTCGCCGACTATCGGTTCGACAACATCTCCAGCGCAATCTACAAGTTCGTTTGGGACGAGTACTGCGACTGGTATGTCGAGCTGGCCAAATGGCAAATCCAGAACGGCACGCCGGCGCAACAGCGCGCCACGCGACGCACCTTGCTGCGCGTGCTGGAGACCGTACTGCGTCTGGCCCACCCGATCATTCCGTTCATCACCGAGGCACTGTGGCAGAAGGTCGCCCCGCTGGCAGGCCGCTATCCGGCGGACACTGCGCCGGGCGAAGCCAGTATCATGGTGCAGTCCTACCCGGTGGCCGACGCAAGCAAGATCGACGAAGGCGACGAAGCCTGGATGCAGCAACTGAAGGCCGCCGTCGACGCCTGTCGCAATCTGCGCGGCGAGATGAACCTGTCGCCGGCACAACGCGTGCCGCTGCTGGTGGCGGGCGACGTGGCCTTCCTGAAGTCGATTGCCCCGTATCTTCAAACGCTGGCCAAGCTCTCCGAAGTGCAGGTGCTGGACGACGAGGCCACGCTCGATGCGCAGGCCGCCGGTGCACCGCTCGCTGTCGTGGGCGCGAACAAGCTGGCGCTGAAGGTTGAAGTCGACGTGGCCGC
This sequence comes from Pandoraea sp., assembly GCF_041919235.1. Classification (NCBI taxonomy): domain Bacteria; kingdom Pseudomonadati; phylum Pseudomonadota; class Betaproteobacteria; order Burkholderiales; family Burkholderiaceae; genus Pandoraea; species Pandoraea sp. Next base: position 45,413 of record NZ_JAYRUC010000025.1, on the reverse strand, counting down.
CGAGCGTGAGCGTCTGGGCAAGGAAGTGAAGCGCCTTGAAGGCGAGATCGCGAAGTGCCACGGCAAGCTTTCCAACGAGAGCTTCGTGGCACGTGCCCCCGCCAACGTCGTGGAACTCGAGAAGCAGCGATTGGTCGACTTTGAAGCCGTTCTCGGCAAATTGCAGGCACAGCTCGCGCGCCTGCCCGCCTGAGACGCTCGATACCGAACAGGGAGATACCAATGAAGAACGTTGTGACCAAAGCCGTGTTCCCCGTTGCGGGCCTCGGCACCCGATTCCTTCCGGCGACCAAGGCGAGCCCGAAGGAGATGCTACCGATCGTTGACAAGCCGCTGATTCAGTATGCCGTGGAGGAAGCGGTCGCTGCGGGCATTACGGAGATGATCTTCGTAACGGGTCGCAATAAGCGCGCTATCGAAGACCACTTCGATACGGCCTTCGAACTCGAAGCGGAACTCGAGGCCAAGAACAAGCAGGCGCTGCTCGACGTGGTGCATTCGATCAAGCCGCCGCATATCGACTGCTTCTACGTTCGCCAGCCCAAGGCGCTGGGGTTGGGTCACGCAGTGCTGTGCGCCGAGAAACTCGTGGGCGACGAGCCGTTTGCGGTCATCCTCGCCGACGACTTGCTCGACGGCGACCCGCCCGTGCTCAAGCAGATGGTCGATCTGTACAACCAGTATCACAACTCGATCATTGGGGTGGAAGAAATCCCCATCGAGCAAAGCCGTTCGTACGGGATCGTCGCAGGCAACGAGTGGGGCGAGAAAGACATCGTCAAACTGACGAACATCGTCGAGAAGCCGGCGCCGGAAGATGCGCCGTCGAATCTGGGTGTGGTCGGCCGCTATGTCTTGCGTCCGCGCATTTTCGATTGCATCCGCGAGATCGATCCGGGCTCGGGCGGCGAGATCCAGTTGACCGACGCCATCCAAAAACTGATGCAGGATGAGGTCGTACTGGCGTATCGCTACAAGGGCAAGCGTTTCGATTGCGGCAGCAAGCTCGGCTACCTGAAGGCAACGGTGGAATTTGCGCTGCGCCACCCGGAACTGAAGGACGCGTTCCGTGAGTATCTGCGCGAGTCGCACAGCAATCTGACGTAAGCGTCAGGCAACGTGCCAAAGAAAAAGCCGACGGCCTGTCCGTCGGCTTTTTTGTACCCGCTCGATCGCAAATCGGCAGGTGCGCTCGTGCGAGCGAGCGCTGTGCAATCAGCGGCGGCGCATCAGGAAATGAAACGTCTTGCCCTCTTCGCGCGACTCGATGAGTTCGTTGCCCGTTTGCTTGGCGAACGCGCTGAAGTCGCGGGCTGAGCCCGGATCGGTGGCGATGATGTGCAGCACTTCACCGCTCTGCATTTCCGCCAGTGCCTTCTTGGCACGCAGGATCGGCAGCGGGCAGTTCAGGCCGCTCGCGTCGACTTCTTTCTGGAATTCCATGCTCATGTCCCTCATGCCCATCGTGCCCCTCTTGTCAGTCTCGTTCGAATCGTGTGCCGGTGTTGGCCCGCAAACCGCAATTCTACCGTAGTCGTCGCGCGGTCCCCTCAGCCGGCTCTCGTCAGCCTGCAATGGACAATCGGGCCGAATCGACGTATTCGATCGGCAGGTTGCGTCGCCGCAGCCACTCGGCCACCGCGTGGCCGGTACCTGCGCGCCACGGGCGCACCCGCTCGGGCGCGACGAGCCGAAATTCAGCGAGTTCTTCCGAAAGACGAATGTCGCCGTCGCAGACCGCGTGATAGGCAATGATCAACTCGTTCTTGCGCATGAATTCGTAGACCCCCAGCAGCGAGATTACGTCGGCCTCCAGATTGATCTCCTCCTTGATCTCACGCCGGATACCGTCTTCGGGGGTCTCGTCGCGCTCGAGAAAACCCGTGATGAGCGCGAACATCCCTTCGGTCCATGCGGCGTTGCGCGCAAGCAGAATCTGGCCGCGATACTCCACGAGACCGGCCACCACCGGCAGCGGATTGTCCCAGTGGACGAAGCCGCATGCCGCGTCTGGACAGGCGCGGCGAATACGCCCGGCGACCTCGCGCGAGTCGAGCGACGAGGCACAGCGGGGACAGAAAATAGGTTCGTTCATAATCGTTCTTCGGCGAATTCGAACATCTTAAATGAACTCGTGGCGCGCTGCACATTCGGCAGATTCCGAGACGTCGGCGGACCAAGCCCATTGGGGGCCGGGCGTATAATCGACCGACGTCTTCCAATGCCGACTCCCGACCCCGTGTCAGACCTTCCGCCAAACGCCGCGCCGACGCCGGCCTCACCGCCTTCCTCGCCTGTGCCGTCAGCCTCGCCTGCGACGCTCTCGTTATCGACGCGCCTTGCAAGACGCGGGATGCATCGTTCTCGCCGCCTTTGGCACAACTACGGTGTGTTCTGGCTGGGTGCCGTACTCGTCGGTCTGGTCTCCGTCGTCTACGCGAAGTTCATCGATTTCGGTTTCGAACTGTTCCAACGGATGTTGTCGCACGGCGTCTGGGTACCACTGATCGTGACGCCGCTCGGCGCCGCGCTGGCCATCTGGCTGACCCAGAAGTTCTTCAAAGGGTCCGAAGGAAGCGGGATTCCGCAGGTGATTGCAACGCTACAGGATTCACGCCTGTCGAAGTCGCTGCTCTCGCTGCGCATCATGCTGGGCAAGATTGCGATCTCGTTTCTCGGCATTCTGTGCGGCTTCACGATCGGGCGCGAAGGACCTACGGTCCAGATCGGCGCATCGCTCATGTATGCCATGCGGCACGGCTATCGTCGTAGTAGCGCCCACATCGAACGTCAGTTGACGCTGGCCGGTGCGGCGGCGGGCTTGGCGGCGGCGTTCAATACGCCGCTCGCTGGCGTTGTGTTTGCCATCGAGGAGCTGAGCCGAAGTTTTGTCGCCCGCAACAGCGGAACGCTGATTACGGCCATCATCTTTTCCGGTGTGGTGGCGCTCGGCCTTCAGGGGAACTACCTCTACTTTGGACAGATCAAGGCGCTGAGCGATTTCCACTTGGCGCTGATTCCGGCACTCATCGCCGCCAGCCTGCTGACGGGCGTGGCCGGCGGGCTGTTCGGCTGGCTCATGATCCATGTGCCGCGCTGGATGCCCGCACCGCTGGTGAGCATGCGCCGGGACCATCCGGTGCGCTTCGCGTTTCTCTGTGGTCTGGCCATCGCGCTCATCGGGATCGCCTCGGGGGGCACGACCTTCGGCAGTGGCTACGCGGAGGCGCGCGGCCTGCTCGAATCGCATGTGGCACTTTCACCCTTCTATGCTGTGCTGAAGTTCGCCGCGTTGTGCGTTTCTTATTTGTCGGGGATTCCTGGCGGTATTTTCGCGCCGTCGCTGGCGATCGGCGCAGGCATGGGGAACGTGATGGCGCACGTCACTTCGGTGGTGCCGCTCCCGGCCATGGCCGCACTGTGTATGGTTGGGTATCTGGCTGCCGTCACGCAATCGCCGATTACGTCGTTCGTCATCGTCATGGAGATGATCGACGGTCACCAGATGGTGATTCCGCTCATGGCCGTTGCGCTGCTATCGACGCAGGTCTCGAAAACGATCGCGCCGTCGTTCTATCACACGCTGGCGCATCGCTTTCTCAAACCCGCAGCACCGGCGCCACAGCAGCCCTGAACCGCGCGGCCAGCGCGGGTTCCGCGGGTTCCTCGGGTTCAGGATGCGGTCAGGCGTTCGTGCTCAGCGCCCGGATATCGGCTGCGAGACGCTCGACCGTCTCCGCGCGAGTGTCCCACGCGCACATGAAGCGGCAGCCGCCCGCACCGATGAACGTGTAGAAGCGCCAGCCCTTGGCGCGCAACGCCTCGATCACGTGCAGCGGCAATTCCGCGAATACCGCATTGGCCTGGGTCTCGAACATCAGCGACACGCCCGGCACGTCGCGAATGCGACGGGCGAGCAATTGTGCCATCGCATTCGCGTGGCGCGCGTTGCGCAGCCAGGTATCGTTTTCCAACATGCCAAGCCACGGCGCGGAAATGAAACGCATCTTCGAGGCCAGTTGCCCCGCCTGCTTCACCCGATATGCGAAATCTTCGGCCAGCGCCCGGTTGAAGAACACCACCGCCTCGCCCACCGGCAGTCCATTCTTCGTGCCGCCGAAGCAGAGCACATCGACGCCGGCCCGCCAGGTCACGTCACCCGGATGGCACCCCAGCGTCGCGACCGCGTTGGCGAAGCGTGCGCCATCCATGTGCACCCGCAGGTGACGTCGCCGGGCGAGCGCGGCGATCGCCTTGACCTCGTCGACCGAGTAGACGGTACCGACTTCCGTGGCCTGCGTGAGCGTAACCACCTTGGGCTTCGGGAAGTGGATATCGGCGCGCCGGTCGATGACGGACTCGATGGCGTCGGGCGTCAGCTTGCCGTTGTTCTCGTGTCCGCGCGCGGTCAGCAACTTCGCACCGTTGGAGAAGAACTCGGGACCACCACACTCGTCGGTCTCGACGTGCGCCAGTTCGTGGCAAATCACGGAGTGATACGACTGCGACAGCGATGCCAGTGCCAGCGAATTCGCCGCGGTCCCGTTGAAGACGAAGAAGACGTCGCAGTCCACATCGAACAGTTTTCGGATGCCATCGCACACCCGCTGCGTCCAGGTATCGTCGCCGTATGCAACCTCGTGACCGCTGGCATTCGCCTCGATCAGATAATGCATCGCCTCGGGGCAAATCCCGGCGTAGTTGTCCGACGCAAAGTGTTGCGGGGTTTGTAACCCTTCGCCAGCAGTGGCGGGAACGGCGGCAGCGGGGATGCTCGATGCAGGCAAGACTTGCGACATGACGACCTCATTCATACGGCAGGGATCTCGCGAGCCCCCACCTCGACCGACCGGTGGCGCGGACCGGGCGCACCGGCGCACAGCGATTTACTCGGGACGCGGGTCCGACCAAAGCATGCCTGCGGTGGACCAGTTCTCGGGCTTGACGTCGGTAATGATGATGTCGACCGACTCCGGCGTGCAACCGATCGTCGTCACCGCCGCTTCAGTGACGGCTTTGACGAACGCGCGCTTTTGCTCGATCGAGCGCCCCTCGAACATCTCGACGTGAAACGTTGGCATTGCAGTCTCTCTCCTTGTGTCGTTATCCAGCTTCGCAGCGCCGCCGCGTGCTCGCTTAATGCTCACGCGCTTGCCGGCGCTTGCCGATCGAGCACCCGTCTGGCGCTCAATCGCGAAACGAGGCGTCTATTCTATCGAGTTTACGCAGCAGCGCAGGCCACTCCAGCACGCCTTCGACGGCACCGCCATCGTCGAGCTGAACGGCCGTCTTGTCCTGCACGGCCGGGCTGGGCAAATGCGGCGCCGTGCCGCCCGCCAGTGCCTGCAACTGGATCTCGCACGCCTTGATCAGCGTGGCCATCAGCACAAAGGCTTCGGCGACGGTGCGTCCGGTGGTGAGCGTGCCATGATTGCGCAGCAGCATGGCCCGATACGCCCCGAGCGACGCCACGAGCCGTTCGGCCTCGGATGGCGAAAACGCCAGCCCCTCGTAATCGTGATACCCGATGCGCTCATGAAAACGCAACGCGTGCTGCGAGATCGGCAGCAATCCATGCGGCTGGATCGACACCGCGATACCTGCCGTATTGTGCAGATGCATGACACATACGGCATCTGGACGCACTGCGTGCACCGCGCCGTGCAACGCAAACCCGGTTACATTCACGGGATGGTCGCTCTGCCCCACGACCTCGCCGTCCATCGTGATCTTCACCAGATTCGACGCCGTGACTTCGCCGAACGTCAGGCCGAACGGATTGATGAGAAAATGCCCCGGCTCCCCCGGCACCATGGCCGAGATGTGGGTATAGATGAGATCGTCCCAGCCATACAGCGCAACGAGCCGGTAACACGCCGCGAGATCGATGCGCAACGCACGCTCGGCGTCGCTCATGGCAGTGGCGGCCTTGCTGCCCGCCTTCAGGGTAAAAGTCATCGACAGGTCTCCGGAAATGAAAGCATCGGCGCGGCAGGCGGTGCGGACACGCAACGGGCAAGCATCAAGGCGCGCGCTCGAGCGAGCGGCGCCAGTCCCACACGAAGCCGATCGCGCCGAGTACAAGCACTCCGCTTGCGCACAGCAGTGCCGCCGTGAAGCTGCCCGTCGCGGCGACGAGCGGCGCCGCCACCAATGGCCCGGCGATCTGCCCGATGCCGTACGATGCCGTCACCAAACCGATCAGGCCATTGGCATTGTCACCACGCAGACGTCGGCACTCACGCACGGCATACACGGTAATCGCAGTGAACGGCAGCCCCACCAGAACGCTACCCAGCGCGAATCCCCCCGCGTTCGGCAGCACCATACCGATCCCCACGCCTACCCCCTGCATGACGTAGCACGCTGCGAGCAGCAGACGATTGTCCCAGGCGAGCGGCGCACGCGCACCGATGATCGCGCCGGGAATGACCATCAGGCCGAGTAGGGGAAAAAAGAGATCCGGCCACGATGAACCCGGCAGCGCCTGACGCGCAATGACCGGCAGAAACGTCGCCGTGATGATGTAGCCGAAGCCGGCAAAGCCGTAGAGCACGGTGACGGGAATCACGCTCTCGCCGCTGCCGTGCTTGACGGCGTGTGCGGCCATCTGCGCAGACGCACCGTCCGAGGGCTTTGTCGCCCCTGCGTGCTTCACCCGGTCATGCGAATCGGGCACGAAGGAGCGCCAGATCACCCCGAGCAGGACCAGCGCAAGCACACCGCACAACAGCCAGCCGCCGCGCGCAGGCCACGCCAGCGTGCCGTTCAGGCTCGCGAGCACGCCCGTCACCACAATACCCGCGCCGGGGCCGGCGAAGATGACGCCGCCCAGGCTCGGCATGCGCAACTCACCGAGCTTGCGAAAACCCCAACCGGCCGAGAACACCATCGCCCATGCACTCATCACGCCCGCCAACGCGCGCACAACGGCCCACGCCGCGAAGGAGTCGAGCAAGCCCATGGCAAGCGTCAGCACAACGGTAGCCGCGAGTGCAAAGCGGACGATGCGTGTCGGCGTAAACCGCAGCCACATGCACGACAGCGCACCGACGAAATAGCCCGCGTAGTTGAGCGATGCGAGCCAACTGCCGTGTTGAATGTCGGTGAGGTGCTCGTGCAGCATCAGCGGCAGCATCGGCGTGAACGCGAAACGGCCAATGCCCATGGCGATCGCCAGGGCGACCATGCAGGACAGGGCAATGCGCCATGCCGCGCGCTCTGGCGACGGCTGGCGCGGTGAGATGTTTCTGTCGGAATCGGCGAGTGTGGCTGGCATAACAATATCTGAGGGAACAACCGCACGCAGGCACGCGCGACTTGCCAAATACTTTACATGCAAACCATTGCGGAACGCGGGGGTTCCCCTATGTCATGAGGGGCAATGTGTCGCATTTTCCGTCCGAGCGTTCACTGATCCCCGCGCTCGCGAAATGCTGAGGCCTCCTGCTTCGAGATCCGGTCGAATACCGAAACTGTACTGCTGCGATTTCAGGCCAAACAGTGCCCAATGACGTCGCCCGATGCCGCTCTCGATCACGAGATTCGCCACACCGGAAATGCAAAACGCGCACCGAAGTGCGCGTCTTGCTCAAGGCGTCAGAGTGGGCTACCGGCGATAGCGAATCGGCCGGCGGGCAGCGGCATTCACGCCGCCCTCACCGAACGTTCGCGAGCCTTCCCACGCTTTGCACGCGCTTCCACTGAGCTTCGCGCGGTCACAGCTTGGCGGCCACCCACGCCTGCACGGCGGCCAGCGCTTGCGGCAATTGCGAAGGGTCGGTACCGCCCGCCTGCGCCATGTCGGGACGTCCACCGCCCTTGCCGCCGACTTGCTGCGCAACGAAATTGACGAGCTCACCGGCCTTGACCTTACCGGTGGCGTCGGCCGTCACACCCGCGATCAGACTGACTTTTCCGCCCTCGACTGCCGCGAGCACGATCGCCGCGCTCTTGAGCTTGTCCTTGAGCTTGTCCATCGTCTCGCGCAGCGTCTTGACGTCGGCGCCTTCGAGCTGAGCGGCCAATACCTTCAGGCCGCTCACATCGACGGCCTTCTCGACCAGTTCGTCGCCCTGGTTCGACGCCAGTTTCGACTTGAGCGCCGCCAGTTCCTTCTCCAGCGACTTGACCTGCTCCTGCACCTGCGCGATACGCGGCGTCAGCTCGGCGGGCTGCGTCTTGAGTGCGGCAGCGGCCTCGTTGACCTGATCGTCGAGCTTCTGCACGAAACGCACCGAGTTGTCGCCGGTGATGGCTTCCACGCGACGGATGCCGGCAGCCACACCGCCTTCCATCACGATCTTGAACAGGCCAATATCGCCCGTGCGCGTCACGTGCGTTCCGCCGCAGAGTTCGCGCGATGTGCCGATATCGAGCACACGGACTTCGTCGCCGTACTTCTCTCCGAACAGCGCCATCGCGCCGCCCTTGACGGCGTCGTCATACGACATCAGCGCCGCCTGCGTCGGGGCGTTGGCCAGGACTTCCGCGTTGACGATGTCTTCCACGCGCCGGATTTGGTCGGCGCTCATCGCGGTATTGTGTGCGAAATCGAAGCGGGTCTTGTCGGCGTCGACGAGCGAGCCCTTCTGCTGCACGTGGGCGCCCAGGACTTCACGCAACGCCTTGTGCATCAAGTGCGTGGCGGAGTGGTTGCGAACGGTACGGGCGCGGCGCACGGCATCGACCTGCGCCGTCACGGCATCGCCCACCTTGAGCTCGCCCGACGCCAGCACGCCGTAGTGGCCGAATACGTCGGCCTGAATCTTTTGCGTGTCCGACACGCCGAAACGGGCACCGCCTGCGACGATCAGGCCCTGATCGCCCACCTGGCCACCCGACTCCGCGTAGAACGGCGTGGTATCGAGCACCACGATGCCGTGCTGACCGGCAGCGAGTTTGCCGACGCTCGTGCCGTCGACGTAGAGCGCCGTGACCTTCGCGCCGTCGAACGTGAGCGTGTCGTAGCCCTGAAAGCGAGTCTTGCCGCCGTCGTATTCGAGGGCCGTCGCCATCTTGAACTTGCCTGCGGCACGCGCCTGTTCACGCTGACGCGCCATTGCGGCATCGAAGCCGGCTTCGTCGACGGTGATACTGCGCTCGCGGCAGACGTCGGCCGTCAGGTCGAGCGGGAAGCCGTACGTGTCGTGCAGTTTGAACGCCAATTCGCCGTCGAGCGTCGTCACGTTGCGCTTGGCCAGATCGGCCAATGCGCCTTCGAGAATCTCCATGCCGTTCTCGATCGTCTCGCCGAAGCGCTCTTCTTCCTGCTTGAGCACGTCGGTCACGCGCTGCTGCGCCTGAGCCAGCTCCGGATAGGCGACGCCCATCTCGGCGACCAGATCGGGGACGAGCTTGTAGAAGAACGGCGTCTTGCAGCCGAGCTTGTAACCGTGACGGATCGCGCGGCGGATGATACGACGCAGCACATAGCCACGACCTTCATTGCCGGGAATCACGCCGTCGACGATCAGGAACGAACACGCGCGGATGTGATCGGCGATCACCTTGAGCGAGTTGGCGGCGAGATCGGTCACACCGGTCTCACGGCCAGCGGCCCGGATCAAGTGCTGGAACAGGTCGATCTCGTAGTTGCTGTGGACGTGTTGCAGAACGGCGGCGATACGCTCCAGACCCATGCCGGTGTCGACGCACGGTTTGGGCAGCGGCGTCATGTTGCCCTGCTCGTCGCGGTTGAACTGCATGAACACGAGGTTCCAGATTTCGATGTAGCGATCGCCGTCTTCCTCGGGCGATCCCGGCGGGCCGCCCCACACGTCCGGACCGTGGTCGTAGAAGATTTCCGAGCACGGGCCGCACGGGCCGGTGTCGGCCATCTGCCAGAAGTTGTCCGAGGCGTAACGCGCCCCCTTGTTGTCGCCGATGCGGATGATGCGCTCGGTCGGCACGCCGACTTCCTTCGCCCAGATGTCGTAGGCTTCGTCGTCTTCCTTGTAGACGGTCACCCAGAGCTTGTCCTTGGGCAACTTGTAGACGCTCGTCAACAGCTCCCACGCGTACTGAATGGCGTCACGCTTGAAGTAATCGCCGAACGAGAAGTTACCCAGCATCTCGAAGAACGTGTGGTGACGGGCCGTATAACCGACATTCTCCAGGTCGTTGTGCTTGCCGCCCGCGCGCACGCTGCGCTGGGCCGTGGTCGCGCGCTTGTAGGGACGTGTCTCGAGACCGAGGAAGACGTCCTTGAACTGCACCATGCCGGAGTTCGTGAACAGCAGCGTGGGGTCATTGGACGGCACGAGGCTCGACGAGCGCACGACGGTGTGCCCCTTCGACTCGAAGAAGTTGAGGAATTTTTCCCGAATGTCTGCGACTTTCATAGGGTGCGTGAGAGCGTGGGGACCGGGCGGGCGCAAAGCGAAGCCTGGCGGGTATTTTGCAAACTTTTGATTATACGGGAAATCGACCGCACCACCGCGTCGCACCGTCAACCGCAGTGCGAAACGACGCTGGTCAGAGACGAAGCGCACGACGTAGACTCACGTCCGCAAGTTCCGCATTGCAAAACAATGTTTCGCATGCAATGTCCGGCGCAATTGCCGGACGATGAAATCGAGGAGAGAGTGGACGATGGGTGCGCTGAGTCATATCCGGGTACTGGACCTTTCGCGCGTGTTGGCGGGTCCGTGGGCCACGCAGAATCTGGCGGATCTGGGCGCGGACGTGATCAAGGTCGAGCGGCCGGGCGTTGGCGACGACACGCGCCGCTGGGGGCCGCCGTATCAGCGCGATGCCGACGGGCACGAGACGGCCGAGGCCGCGTATTACCTTGCCGCGAACCGCAACAAGCGCTCGCTCACGCTGGATATCGCTTCTGCCGAGGGGCAGGCCATCGTCAGGGCGTTGGCGGCGCAAAGCGACGTCGTCGTCGAGAATTACAAAGTCGGACAGCTTGCGAAGTACGGCCTGGATTACGCATCGCTGCGTGCGATCAAGCCCGATCTGGTTTATTGCTCGGTGACGGGCTTCGGCCAGGACGGCCCGTACGCATCACGCGCGGGTTACGACTTTATCGTGCAGGGCATCGGCGGTTTCATGAGCATTACGGGCGAGCGCGACGGACTGCCCGGCGGCGGGCCGCAGAAGGCGGGCGTGGCGATCGCCGATTTGATGACGGGGATGTACGCGACCATTGCGATCATGGCGGCACTCACGCATCGCGACCGCACGGGGGTGGGGCAGTACATCGACATGGCGTTGCTCGATACGCAGGTGGCGATGCTGGCCAACATGAACACGAACTATCTTGCGAGTCAGGAAGCACCGGTGCGCTGGGGCAATGCGCATCCGAACATCGTGCCTTACCAGACGTTCCAGACTGGCGACGACGGATGGATTATCGTGGCGGTGGGCAACGACGGTCAGTTTCGCAAGTTCGTGGAGGCTGGAGGTGAATCCGGGCTGGCAGACGACGAGCGTTTCGCGACCAATCCGTCGCGCGTGCGGCATCGGGAGGTGTTGGTACCGCTGCTTGCACAGATGGTGCGCAAGTTTGGCAAGGACGCATGGGTCGGCAAGCTCGAAGCGGCGGGCGTGCCATGCGGGCCGATCAACACATTGCCGGAAGTATTTGCGAATCCGCAGGTGAAGGCGCGCGCGCTGGAAGTCGAGTTGCCGCATCCGTCGGGGGGTATCGCGCGCGTCGTCGCGAGTCCCATGAGGATGAGCGAGACGCCGCCGGTGGCGCGCTCTGCACCGCCCACGCTGGGACAGCACAGCGACGACATTCTGCGTGAACGACTCGGTTTCGACGACGCCAAAATCGCGCGCTTGCGTGCGGACGGCGTGGTTTGAGTCACGCGCCAAGCGTCACGTCCCGAGGCAGTCATCGTCAATCGGCCAGTCGAGCGCATTCCGATTCGACCGTCGCGCCGTTGCTTCGCAACGCTAGTGTTGCGCCATGCCAAGTCGGGAAGGATTCCGGTTCAGTCGCTTAGGGATCGGGATATCCGCGCGATGCAATCGGCGCGGCAACCGCTAGAATTGCGGTTTTAGCCCGGGATACGTCCATGTCTTTTGCTTCGCTCGGCCTGATCGATCCGTTACTGCGCAACGTGCAGGACCTCAAGTACCAGACACCTACGCCGGTGCAGGCCAAGGCGATTCCTGCGGTACTCAGTGGCAAGGACGTCATGGCTGCGGCACAAACCGGCACGGGCAAAACGGCGGGTTTTGCGCTGCCGCTGTTGCAGCGGCTGGTGCAACACGGCCCGGCGGTGTCCAGCAACCGTGCGCGAGTTCTGGTGCTGGTGCCCACGCGTGAGCTGGCCGAACAAGTGCTGCAGAGCTTTATCGCTTACGGCAAAGGTCTCAACTTACGATTTCTGGCCGCCTACGGCGGTGTGAGTCTCAACCCGCAGATGATGAAGTTGCGCAAAGGCGTGGATGTGCTCGTTGCCACGCCGGGCCGATTGCTGGATCTCAATCGCCAGAACGCGGTGCAATTCGATCAAGTACAAACGCTGGTGCTGGACGAAGCCGACCGCATGCTCGATCTGGGCTTTTCGCGCGAACTCAATGCTGTCTTTGCTGCCTTGCCCGCTCAACGCCAGACCCTGCTGTTCTCTGCCACGTTTGGCGACGATATCCGCGCCATGGCGGCGAGCATTCTGCGCGACCCGGTCAATATCAGTGCCAGCCCGCCCAACGCCACGGCCAGCAAGATCAAGCAGTGGGTGGTGACGGTGGACAAAAAGCACAAGCCTGACCTCTTCATGCACCTGGTGGCGGAGAACGACTGGGCGCACGCGCTGGTGTTCGTCAAAACGCGCAATGGGGTGGATTATCTGGCGGCCGTGCTGGATGAAGCCGGCTATGCGGTCGACACGATCCACGGCGACAAACCGCAACCCGCTCGCATGCGTGCGTTGGAGCGCTTCAAGACGGGCGAAGTCCAGATGCTGGTCGCCACCGACGTGGCCGCGCGCGGGCTCGATATCGACGACCTGCCGCTGGTGATCAACGTTGATCTGCCCATCGTGGCGCAAGACTATGTGCACCGTATTGGCCGTACCGGCCGCGCGGGTGCCAGCGGCGTGGCAGTGTCGCTCGTGTGTGCCGATGAAGCGCCGCAACTGGCCGCGATTGAAGCGCTGATCCGTCAAACGCTGCCCCGTGAAGAAGTGCCGGGTTTTGAAGCCGAACACCGCGTGCCGCAAACCAGCGCGACGGGTCAGGTCATCAAGAAACCCAAAAAGCCCAAGAAGCCCAAAGTGCTGCCGTCTGCACCAGGTCCCAAGCAGGTGCTCGGCAAAAAGCCACGCCCGAAAACGGGTGAAGAAAAACGCAAACCGGCAGCGCGGCGCGCGGTGGGGGGAAAACGCGCGCGGTAGCGGACATTGACGGCAGGCAGGCGCGTCTTGGCCGACGCTTTGTCACAATGTCCTTGCCGTCATCGACGGCCCGATCCATTTCGCGCCCCCAGACGATCGCAGGCGCCTTCGTTCGACATGTTTTTGCTATACTCTTGCCCTCGCGTCGTACCTGAGCGCATCAACGCGTTCTCACCTGCAACATCGACGTCATCTGCGCCTCCTTGCGGTCGCAAATTTGTCGCGACAACGATGTGAACGAGCAGGTCGCGGGGTAATCCGGAGTGATACGGTAGGGGTATCACGATCCGCCGGAAAGCGCCGTGGAATAAGGCGATGCCCTTGATTTCAAAGGACGTCGCGCTACTGGATAGAATCCAGTCCCTCCCTGTAGTTCAATGGATAGAACGAGTGCCTCCTAAGCGCTAGATACAGGTTCGATTCCTGTCGGGGGGACCAGAAAACCCCAGCAAAGCCCAGTCCGGCTTACCTGGCGGGCTTCCCCGGTCGTTTGTAGGTACTACATTGGTTGCTACAATGGGTACTACATGTCCTTGCTGCGTCTCTCCTCTATCGTCTCAGTGAAGCGCAAATACACTCGGCCCAAGACGGGTAGCTCCCTGCTGCTCTTCAAGCGCCGAATCCCCGACGACATCAAGCCGTTGCTACCTGCTGGATCGAAATACGCAGGCAAAGCTCACTACGTAGTCTCGCTGCAGACCTCTGACGTCCGGGTCGCAGCACCAAAGGTCGCCAAGTTGGTCAAGGAGACCGACGAGGACTGGGAGCGGCTACGCAATCCCACTCGGGCGGGGCACCTGCAGGAAGCTCGCGAGTTGCTGACGCAGTACGGCGTCGACCCGGCCAAACCTTGAGGAAACTCCTGCGGGTGCGCTGTGGGCCTTTGAGGACCTCTTAGAGGCCCAAGTACCCCGGTCGGTCTTGGAAAGCGAGCACATCACTGTCAACGCCGGTTCAAACCCTTTCGGACATGCGCGCGACTCGCAAGTCTCTTTCGGACACATCAAGATGGCAAGCCTTGCAAAGTGATATGGCACGAGTCGTCAGGCGAGGCACCCACAGGTCAGGTTGCCCAACGCTCGCCCACCTGCGCGGTCTTGACCCATTCCATGAACTCGGCCGCTTCGGGCGTATCTGCCGGTGCCGACCAACTTGCATAGTCGGACTCGACGAACGGCCGGTACGGGCCATGCTTGACCTCGAAAATCACGCCACCCGGGTCCAGAGAGAGCACGGTATGGTGAACGCTTGCCGCTGTCTCCGTCACGCTCGTATCGTCACCCAGCACCTTGCGATCGGTGACGACACCGGCCTCGTCGAACGTCAGCACGACAAAGCGGCCGCGCAGCGCCGTAAGCAGCTCCCACGTAAGGCAATGCAAATGGGGGCGAATATACGTTGCCGGCTCCATCGCGATGGCCAGACGCTGAATCGGGTCGTCCAGCGATGTGTGGAGGTTCTGGTTCATTCGGGCACGCGGTGACTGCTCGGCTTGCTGCGTCAGCGCGTCGATAGCGGCAAAAGTCAACGTTTTCATGGGAATTCGTGTGGGGAGTCAAGGAATGATGCGGGCATGGCGTGACATGACGGCGAAGAGTGTAGCAAATCGATGCGCCGCCATCCGTCCATAAAAAAACCCGCCTCACGGCGGGTTTCTCACTTCGCATTTCACTGCACCCGAAGGTGCAACGCCATGCTTAGTACATCTTCTTCTTCAGGGTCTGGCTGCGCAGACGCTTACGCAGTCGGGCCACGGCAGCGGCCTTCTTGCGCTTGCGCTCGGCCGTCGGCTTTTCGTAAGCAGCGCGTGCCTTGACTTCCTTGATCAGGCCCGTGCCATCGATTGCGCGACGGAAACGGCGCAGTGCGACTTCAACGGGTTCACCGTCTTTAATGAGAATCTTCGTCATGCAATAACTCGTATAGTGATTTGGCTCACGAGAGCCGCAAATTTAACGTACCGCGCAAAGACACCCTTCCCCGCCCTGCCGGAGACTTCTCCTGCCAGGCGCGACGAACGGACTTGCTACGGACTGCACTACACCACATCCGGCGGGACCGCGACTCACCTCCTCTGCGATCTCCCGATTGGCTCTCGACGCCCGGCTCACTCACCGCGAACCCCGCATCGTGCCTTCCAGACTGGCTGAACGGTTGATTGATAGCGAAGCAGCCCACTCGTCGTTCGTCAGCGAGCGCCACTTCCCTCCATGCCCAAATTTTGGACAAGGTCGAGATTATACATGCAAAGCGCAAGAAATGTACATGCCCAGAGCCCCCGCAATGCCCAACGGCCCACGCCGGCGGACGGGCGGCTCATTCGCGACGGGGAGAGGTTTCGTCGCCTCATTCCCCGATTACGCGCGCGTCGATTTGGCCGAGGCCACGCGATTAGGTGCAGCATTGGCTGCCACACCCCGCACCTTCGCGCCCTCAGCCGCCTTCGCCTTCGTGTTCGCCTTGGCTTTCGGCATCGTTGCGGGCTTCACGGCGTTCTCCGCCTTGCCCGCTTTGCCTGCCTTGCCCACCTTGCCCGCCGTCACAGGCTTCATGGGCTTCATGGGCTTCATGGGTTTTACAGCTTTCGCGGCCTTTCCTGCTTTGGCGACGGCACTGGCGCTATCCGACTTCACTGACGCCTTGGGAGCCACCTTCGGCGTCGTCTCCGCAGCTGCCGATAGCTCGAGATCGATGGTGTGCTTGAGTCCCGCAATCACCGGCGCGGCCAGATCGTCCGCGAAATGGTCGTACCAGCGCTTGGCGTGCAGGAGCTTCTTTCCGCCAAGGCGTCGCTTGTGATCTTCGTCATTGGCGAGCACCTTGGCCGAGAGCCGCGCACGCCCTTTGGAAAGACGCTCGACAACGGTGATGATGGTGAATCCGCGATGCGACGTCTTCTGTTCGGCAGACATATTGGCCTCCTGATAGACCCGCCCCGCGACGAGTCCAGATTGGATCGAAGTGAATCACGTGGATGCGTCCGATCCTACCACGACGTAATCTGCGCGCCTGCATGCATTGGCTTCGGCGAAGCGCCAATGCCGCCAGGCACACCGCTAGCGAGCGCGAAGTCGCCGAATGCAACGCCATTGCCCAAACCGATAGCGCGCCGCAGGAATAAATCGCCCAGCAGGTTCCGCACTACAAGTGCGGCCGCTCTGACGTCAAACATCCAGACGGCTTTTTCAGATTGATTTGTCGGTCGTTTGGCGTCCGGACAGCATCGCCGGATCGACGGGCGATGCCCTTCCTCGGACAACGCGAAGCGACAACGTACAGGGTACTGGAATTTCCAGCCCACGCGATGACACGCCATATGCGTGCCCGCAATACATTGACATTGACGCTTTCAGGGAAATACAAGGGCAGAGATTAGGGACAATCGATGTTGCCTGTCCCAACCCCATGTATTGAATGGTCGGAGCGATAGGATTCGAACCTACGACCCTCTGATCCCAAATCAGATGCGCTACCAGGCTGCGCTACGCTCCGACGAAGAGGTCGCATTCTAGAGGGTTCAGCGCGCCGCGTCAAATCGTCCCGCTCGGCGGGGATATTTCCTCGTCGATGGCTGGCACAATATCGGCGTCGCCCATGATTCGCCGACGGTCATCCCGTCGCCACGAAACGCCGTCATAGTGGGAGGTTCTCCATGTTCGAACCCGTGTCGATGAACCTGATTCTCTGGCGTCACGCCGACGCTGAAAACCTGCCGTCCTCCCTCGCCCTCAGTGCACAAGCCGATCTGGCCCGCGAACTCACCGAGCGTGGCCGCAAACAGGCCGAGAAGGCCGCCCATTGGCTTCGCACCCATCTCCCCGACGACGCCCTCATCCTGTCCAGCCCCGCCGTGCGCGCCGTCCAAACCGCCCAGGCACTCACCCCGACGCCGCGCATCGTGCGCGATCTCGCCCCCGGTGCGAACGCCATGACGCTTCTGGGCGCCATCGGCTGGCCCGGCAACGCACAAACCGTAGTGATCGTCGGCCACCAGCCGGCCCTCGGCCAACTCGCCGCCCTTTTGTTGACCGGCCAGGAAGCCTTCTGGACCATCAGGAAGGCCGGTATCTGGTGGCTCGCCTCACGCCGCCGCGAAGACGAAAGCCAAGTGGTCGTGCGCGCCGTCATCAATCCCGATTTGCTTTGAGCCGCACGCAAACACGCTGAAACCGCCTCTCCGAACGCCAAAATGTGGACGGTGAAAGGCATCGAGCACGAGACCTCGCGCATGTCAGCAGATGTTCTGTCATAAAATTGTCGCCCATCGTTCACGGAATCGACATTGATGCTTTTTAAAGTACGTCGCAACGCGACCGTCACAAAAAGGGCCTTTATGCGCGACCTGCCGAACCCCACCATGCCGCTCTCTTCGCTAATCCCCGCCTCGCGGAGGCGTCTTCCTCGCCCTGAAACCCCTGTCAAACCGAATCTGGCTGTGGCGTGGGCTCGCGATGAAAGCGAGCTTCGGGAAGCCCAGCATCTGAGATACCGCGTCTTCGCAGAAGAAATGGGCGCGTCGGTCAAAGGCCCGGCAGGTCTGGATGTCGACGAGTACGACCAGTACTGCGACCACCTGATCGTGCGCGATCAAGACTCGCTCAAGGTCGTCGGCACCTACCGCGTATTACCCCCCGCCCAGGCCAAACGCCTTGGCCGTCTGTACTCCGAAGGAGAATTCGATCTCTCGCGTCTCGACCATCTTCGCCCGAAGATGCTCGAGACCGGCCGCTCATGCGTGCACGCGGACTACCGCAACGGCGCCGTCATCATGGCGCTCTGGAGCGGTCTGGCCGACTACATGCTGCGCAACGGCCTGGAGACGATGCTCGGCTGCGCCAGCGTGCCGATGGGCGACGGCGGCCATTACGCTGCCAGCCTCTACCGCAAACTGCGAGACTCCGCCATGGCGCCGGCCGAATATCACGCCGTGCCGCGCATCGCCCTGCCGGTCAACGAGCTGCAATCGACGCTCGATGTCGAGCCGCCCGCGCTGGTCAAAGGCTACCTTCGCCTCGGCGCCCGCATCTGCGGCGCGCCGGCCTGGGACCCCGACTTCAATACCGCCGACTTCCTCACCCTGTTCCGACTGGCCGACATCAACCCACGCTACGCCCGGCATTTCCTCGGCCCGGAAATTGTGAATAAGCTCAAACAGGCCTGACCAGCCCCTAAAAGTATTTCCTCCCGGCCACAGACGAAAAAGCCCGGCATCCGCCGGGCTTTCGCACCTCACTCGCCCGCAGCAAACGGCGGCAGGCAAACCGTCACGCTTCAGGCGTACACCACCTTGTAGCGCATACCAATCTTCTCCCACTCCTGCGCCTCACGCTGAAGGCTGTAGTCAGTGAGCGGATTAGCCTCGATCCATACGCGCGGCACGGACACCTGAAAGCCGTCGCCAAGCCGTTTGACGTCGATACTGTCGGGCAGCGCGTCCGTGCGGCGGCGACAGAACAACACCGCCAGGCGCAAGCAGAACAGCAATTGCCAATCGACCTGCTGGGCCTGCGATGCGAGCTTGCCCAGCTTGCCGACATGCCCGAGCAACAACTCGGCCAATCGCACCTGGTCGGGGCGCGAAAAGCCCGGCATATCGGCATTGCTGCCGATATACGCGGAATGCTTGTGATAGGCGCTGTGCGAGATCGACAAGCCCATCTCGTGAAGCGACGCCGCCCAGTTGAGCAATGCCTCGCCTTCCGCGCGTCCCTCGTCCTGATCGCCCTGCGCATCGTCGCGCCCGACCCCGTCGACCGGCAACTGACGGTACAGCGAGATCGCCAGACGTCCCACGCGCTCGGCCTGCGCCCGATCCACGCCATAGCGGCGCACGAACTGCTCGACCGTCACCGCGCGCATGTCCTGATGTTGCGTGCGGCCCAGCAAGTCGTACATCACCCCCAGACGCAGCGCCGCATCGGTCGTCTCCATATGATCGACTTCGAGTTCATTGAAGACGGACAACATGATGGACAGCCCACCCGGCAGCACGGGGATACGATCCTGCTTGAGTCCGGCAAGCTTGAGACGGTTGGCATTCTCGGCCTTGATGAGCGCCCGCTTGAGGCGCTCAAGTCCACCTCGGGTAAGGCCATGCACACCGCCATCGTTGAACCCGTTGGCTTCGAGCAGTTCGGCCAGCGCGCGTGCCGTGCCCGACGAGCCGATCGCCTGCGACCAGCCAGCGTCGCGATAGACCGCCGAGATGATCTGAATCTCTCGACGGGCGGCCAACTCGGCCTGCTTCATGGCATAGTCGTCGACGTTTCCACTCGGAAAGAACTGTCTGCTATGACTCACGCAGCCGATATACAGACTCTCCATGACGAGCGGCTCGTAATCCTGCCCGATGATGAATTCCGTGGAACCGCCGCCGATGTCCACGACCAGCCGATTGCCCGGACACATCGGCACCGAATGCGCCGCACCCGCGTAAATCAGCCGCGCCTCTTCCCGCCCGGCAATCACTTCGATGGGAAACCCGAGCGCGCGCTGCGCCTCGCCGAGAAAGTCCTCCGCGTTCTTTGCCACGCGCAGCGTGTTCGTGGCCACCGCGCGTACCTTATCGGGATGAAATCCGCGCAAGCGCTCGCCGAAACGCTTGAGCACGTCCCAGCCGCGCTGTTGCGACGGATGATCGAGATACTTTTCAGCGTTCAGGCCAGCCGCAAGTCGAACCGGCTCACGCAGCGCATCGACCTGATAGATCTGCGTTCCGGCTGACGTTTCCTCCACGCGGCCGATGATCAGGCGAAAACTGTTCGAGCCGAGATCGACGGCCGCTAGCAAGGGCGATGGAGTACTCATGTCGGGATACGCCTGAGCGAAGAGTGTCGGAGTGGGCGATGTTTCGCATGAAAAGCATGACGCGCACTCGACAAATAAATGACGAATACGTTACAAATCGGATATGACACGTCGTTGACAAATGTGAACGTCATATAACGGTAACAATACGGATGAAGAATTCACACCAATCCCATGTCTTTCGCACGTTCACTATGAACTACCCGCTGCTCAACCGCGAGCTCGGCATTCTGGCGTTCAACGAACGCGTGCTTGCCCAGGCGGCCGATCCGGCAACGCCACTGCTCGAGCGACTGCGCTTCGTCTGTATCGTGAGTAGCAATCTGGATGAATTCTTCGAAATCCGCGTCGCCGGCCTGAAAGAGCAGATGCGCGAGAATCCGGGCATGCTCACGCCCGACGGCATGACATTTCAGCAAGTTTACACGCAAGTCTGCGCACGAGCACAGGCGCTCGTCGAAAAGCAGTACGCGATGTTCGATAGTCTGATGGCACGCCTCGAAGCGCAAGGCATCGCGTTTCACCCGTCCGGTCAGTGGAACGAGACCCAGGTCGAGTGGGCCCGCGATTATTTCATGCGCGAACTCGTCCCGGTGCTCACGCCCATCGGACTCGACCCGGCACACCCGTTTCCGCGCGTGCTCAACAAGAGCCTGAACTTCGCCGTCGAACTCGAAGGCAAGGACGCCTTCGGCCGAGACGCCGAACTGGCCATCGTCCAGGCCCCGCGCGCCCTGCCCCGGTTGGTTCCCATGCCCCCGGACCTGGCCCCCCTGCCCAACAGCTTCGTGCTGCTCAGCTCGCTCATGCTGCGCTTCGCAAGCGAACTGTTCCCCGGACTCACCGCCAAAGGCTGCCATCAATTCCGCGTCACCCGTAACAGCGACCTATTCGTCGACGAAGACGAAATCACCAACCTGCGTACTGCGCTGCAGGGAGAACTCCCCGCGCGCCACCTCGGCGACGCCGTGCGTCTCGAAGTCGATGCCGGCGCCCCGTCGCGCCTCGTGCGACGGCTGCAGACCGAGTGCGGCCTGGGCGACTCGGACTGCTACCGCGTCAAGGGACCCGTCAACCTCGTACGTCTGATGCCGCTGCCGGAGATGGTCGACCGACCCGATCTGAAATTCGCCCCATTCGTGCCGGCGCTGCCCAAGCGCATGAGTGCGTCGCCCGCGATCTTCGACCTCATCGATCAGGGCGATCTGTTGCTGCATCACCCCTATGACAGCTTCCAGCCTGTGCTGGAGCTGCTGCTGCAGGCCGCGCGCGACCCCGATGTCGTGGCCATCAAGCAGACAATCTACCGGACCGGCACCAAATCCGCGCTCATGGACGCGCTCATGGAAGCGGCCCGCAACGGCAAGGAGGTCACGGTCGTGGTCGAACTGCTCGCGCGCTTCGACGAGGAGACGAACATCAACTGGGCAGCCCAGCTCGAAGCGGTGGGTGCTCATGTCGTCTATGGCGTGGTCGGTCACAAATGCCACGCGAAGATGCTGCTCGTGGTGCGCCGCACGCGTCAGGGCAAGAAGACATTCCTCAAGCGTTACGTTCATCTCGGCACAGGCAACTATCACCCTCGCACGGCGCGTCTGTACACGGACTTCGGCCTGATGACTGCCGATGAGGCGCTATGTGCCGACGTTCACGTCGTCTTCCAGCAACTCACCGGCATCGGTCGCCAGACGCACCTGCATGGGCTGTGGCAGTCGCCGTTCACGATGCACACCCATCTGCTCGAAGCGATCCGTCGCGAAACAGAAGCCGCAGCCGCCGGCAAAAAGGCCCGCATCATCGCGAAAATGAATGCGTTGCTCGAACCGACGATCATTGCCGAGCTGTACAAGGCGTCGCGTGCCGGCGTGAAAATCGATCTGATCGTGCGCGGCGTGTGCTCGCTGCGCGCCGGTGTACCGGGTCTCTCCGAGAACATCACGGTTCGGTCGATCGTCGGACGCTTTCTGGAACACCATCGCATCTACTACTTCTATGCGAATGGCGATGAGAAGGTCATGCTTTCAAGCGCCGACTGGATGGAGCGCAACTTCTTCCGCCGCGTGGAAGTGGCCTTCCCGGTTCGAGACAAGCGCCTCAAGGCGCGCGTGATTCGCGAGGGTCTCATGGTCCATCTGCGCGACAACACCGCCTCGTGGTTGATGCGTCCGGACGGTACTTATCTGCGTCGCAAGCCGGGAAAGCGACCATTCAACAGTCAAATGGCGCTGATGCAGGACATCGCGCAGCACATGCAAACGCGCGACTGACCGGTTATTCGATCACCGTCGCCGCCGCAGCGGCGTTGACCGGTGCGCGATGCACCACGCGCGTCGGCGGGAAGTGAATCGCGAACGTACTACCGCGCCCCTCCTCGCTGGTCACCTTCAAATCGGCTTGATGGCGGGTCAGCACATGCTTGACGATCGCCAGACCGAGCCCCGTGCCTCCGGTATCGCGCGATCGGCTGCCGTCGATGCGATAAAAACGTTCCGTCAGCCGTGGAATATGCGCTGCCGGAATGCCCAGTCCCGAGTCGGTCACAGCGAAACGTGCACCGCCATCGTCGCTCGGCCCCCATTCGATCCGGATTTTGCCGCCCTGCGGCGTGTAACGCACCGCATTGCTCACTAGATTGCTGAACGCGCTGTGCAGCTCGCCTTCGGCGCCGCGCAAATCGAGTCCCTCCGTGCCTGTCACCTCGATCATGTGCTGCCCCTTCGAAAGGCCTTCGGCATCGCCGCGAAGCGAGCGCAGTTGCATGTCCATGTCGATGCGATCGTCCGCGGGCGGCTTGGCACTGCCTTCGAGCTTTGCGAGCGTGAGCAGATCGTTCACGATGTTCTGCATGCGCCCCGCCTGCTGACGCATGATCTCGACGTAACGCTGAATCTCGTCGGGCGAGAGCGGCAGTTCGCCGACGGTCTCCAGGAAACCGGAGAGCACCGTGAGCGGTGTCTTGAGTTCGTGCGAGACGTTGGCCACGAAGTCACGGCGCATCGCGTCGGTGCGCTCAAGATCGGTCACGTCGAGCGAGATGATGAGCTTGCGGTTGTCTCCGTAAGGAAACACCTGCATGGAGAGTACATTGTTGCGCTTCTCGCCCATGTGATGCATGAGCAGCGCTTCGTCGTAGCGCTCTGAGGACAGGTAGTGCAAAAATGCCGGTGTGCGAAGGAGATGTGTGATCTGCTGGCGCAGATCGCGCCTGGCGTCGATGCCGAAATGCGCCTCGGCGATCGCGTTGCACCACTCGATCTGGTTGTGCTCGTCGAGCATGATCACGCCGTTGGGCGATGCCTGGATCGCCTGAATGAAGCGCGCGTGCTGTTGTTCCACCTGCTTGACCTGGTTATGCCAGCGCTTGGCCAGCTTGTGCAACCGGTAATAGATTTCACCCCACAACCCGAGTGCGCTCGGCACTTCGCCATAGACCGGGGCGTCGAGCAAACGCCAGAGGCGCTGGGCGTGGTAGATGTTGAAGATGAGCTGCGTCACCAGCAGAACAATGGCGGTGACGTAGCCCGCGCTCGCGCCAAAGATCCAGCCGACGACCACGGAAATGGCCGCTTGCAGGATCAGGAACGCCAGAGCACGGGTCCAGATGATATTCATAGACGATGCACAGGAGTTTTGCCGCCCGCCACGCATCGGGCAGGCGCGGCATTGGCGCGGCAGGTCTTCGTCGGCGACGAAGCGCGATGCCTCAGACCGACTTCGTCAGACGGTAGCCGCTGCCGCGTACGGTCTCGATCATAGCATCGTGGCCTGCCGGCTTGAGCGCAGCACGCAGTCGCTTGATGTGCACGTCCACGGTGCGCTCTTCGACGAACACATGATCGCCCCACACCTGATCGAGCAACTGCGAGCGGCTGTGCACGCGCTCCGGGTGCGTCATGAAGAAGTGCAACAATCGGAACTCCGTCGGCCCCAGATCGAGCTTGATGTCACCGTCCGACTGGTGGCTCGTCACGCGATGCGTCGCAGGATCGAGCTTCAGCCCGTTCGCGCTCACCACGTCCTCGGTCAACTGCGGCGCGCGGCGGCGCAGCACCGCCTTGATACGCGCCATCAATTCCTTGGGCGAGAACGGCTTGGTCACATAGTCGTCCGCCCCGATCTCAAGGCCCATCACCTTGTCCTGCTCATCGCTGCGCGCGGTAAGCATGATGATCGGCACATGCTTGGTGCGCTCGTTCGCACGCAGCTCGCGCGCGAAGGTCACGCCCGA
Source organism: Pandoraea sp. (assembly GCF_041919235.1). Classification (NCBI taxonomy): domain Bacteria; kingdom Pseudomonadati; phylum Pseudomonadota; class Betaproteobacteria; order Burkholderiales; family Burkholderiaceae; genus Pandoraea; species Pandoraea sp. The sequence continues at coordinate 21,023 of NZ_JAYRUC010000025.1, read as the reverse complement.
CTTGCCGGGCAGCATCCAGTCGAGCAGAACGAGATCCGGCAGTACATCGCTGATCAGCGTCAGCGCCTGTTCCGCGTTGTAGGCCCGAATCGGATAGTGACCCGCGTGTTGCAGATTAACGGAGATCAGCTCGGAAATCGCCGGCTCGTCTTCCACAATCAGAATGCTGCTGGGCATGGGTTCCCTCTCAATCCTTCGGAAATGTCAGGGCTTTCATTCGCCTTGCACCTGGCGCTGCAGGTCTTCGCGCGAAATGTGCCGGACGTCGGTGCCCTTGACAATGTAGATGATGAATTCCGCGATGTTCTTCGCGTGATCGCCAATGCGCTCGATGGCCTTGGCGATGAACAGGAAATCCAGGCCGGCGGAAATGGTGCGCGGATCTTCCATCATGTACGTGACCAGCTTTCGCACGAAGCCACGGAATTCATTGTCGATGGCCTTGTCGTCGCGCACGATTTCGGCGGCGGCCACGATGTCAAGACGCGCAAACGCGTCCAGCGTGCGGCGCAGCAACTGTGCGGCCATCTCGCCCGAGAGTTTGATTTCGGCAAAATTCACGCTCTGCGCCGAACCGTCCTCCAAGAGGTGACGCGTACGCTTGGCGATCTTCTCGGCCTCGTCGCCCGCGCGCTCGAGGTTGGTGATCGACTTGGAGATCGAGAGCAGCAGCCGCAGATCGCGCGCGGTCGGCTGACGGCGCGCAATGATCTTGCTGCATTCGTCGTCGATCTCGACTTCCATCGTATTCAGACGTTGCTCGGTGGCGATCACTTCGTCGACCCGCGTGCGGTCGAACGTGTTGAGCCCTTGCATGGCCGTCACGATCTGCGATTCGACCAGCCCGCCCATCTCGAGGACGCGCGAGCAAAGCTGATTCAGGTCGGTGTCGAACTGGCTGGAGAGATGTTTATCGTTCATGTCGCGGTTTTCCTCGTGGGCATCAACCGAAACGGCCGGTGATGTAGTCTTCGGTCTCTTTACGGTCCGGCTTGATGAAGATCTTCTCGGTCTCACCGAATTCGATCAGCTCGCCCAGATACATATAAGCGGTGAAGTCCGAGCAACGCGCCGCCTGCTGCATGTTGTGCGTGACGATCACCACGGTGTAATCGTCCTTGAGTTCCGCGATCAGCTCTTCGATGCGGCCCGTGGAGATCGGGTCGAGTGCCGAGCACGGCTCGTCGAGCAAAAGCACTTCGGGACGGATGGCGATGCCGCGCGCAATGCACAGGCGCTGCTGCTGACCGCCCGACAGGCCGTAGCCCGACTGCTGCAGCTTGTCCTTCACTTCGCTCCACAGCGCCGCCTTGGTCAGCGCCCACTCCACACGGTCATCCATCTCGGAGCGCGAGAGCTTTTCGAACAGACGCACACCGAAGGAGATGTTGTCGTAGATCGACATCGGGAACGGTGTCGGCTTCTGGAACACCATGCCGACCTTCGCGCGCAGCAGCGCGATGTCCTGCTTCGAGGTCAGCAGGTTTTCGCCGTCCATGTTGATCTCGCCCTCGGCGCGTTGCTCCGGATACAGGGCGTACATCTTGTTGAACGTGCGCAGCAACGTCGACTTGCCGCACCCCGACGGGCCAATGAAGGCCGTGACCTTACGGTCGGGAATGCGCAGGTTGATGTTCTTGAGCGCGTGGTATTTGTCGTAGAAGAAGTTCAGGCCCTTGACTTCAATCTTCGAGGGCAGTTTGATTTCTTGCGTCGGATTCGTCATGTTCGTCTCAACCGTCAGGTATGCGTCGTGTCGCCGCGTTGTGTCGTCCCGCGTTGCCGGTTACTTCTTGGCAAACAGCGTGCGCGCCAGAATGTTCAGGAACAGCACCCCGAGGGTGATGATGAATACACCCGCCCAGGCAAGCGACTGCCACTCTGCAAACGGGCTCATGGCAAATTTGAAGATCGTGACCGGCAGGTTGGCCATCGGCTGGTTCAGGTTCATCGACCAGAACTGGTTCGAGAGCGCCGTGAACAGCAGCGGGGCCGTCTCGCCCGCGATACGCGCCACGGCCAGCAGCACGCCCGTCACGATACCGGCGATCGAGGCCTTCAGCGTGATCTTGACAATGATGCGCCACTTCGGCGTCCCCAGCGCAAACGCCGCCTCACGCAGGTTGTTCGGCACGAGCTTGAGCATGTTCTCCGTCGTACGGATCACGATCGGGACCTGCAGCAGCGCGAGCGACACGATGCCGGCCCAGGCGGAGAAGTGTCCCATCTGCGCCACGACCAATGCGTAGACGAACAGCCCGATCACGATCGACGGGGCCGAGAGGAGAATGTCGTTGATGAACCGCGTGATGCTGGCGAGCCACGACTTCTGTCCGTACTCGGCCAGGTACACACCGGCCAGAATGCCCAGGGGCGTGCCAAGCAGCGTGGCCACACCGACCATCACGACACTGCCCGCAATGGCGTTGGCGAGGCCTCCGCCCGCCGTGTTGGGCGGCGGCGTCATTTCGGTAAACAGCGACAGGGACAGACCGCCGATGCCCAGCGAAAGCGTGGTGTAGAGAATCCACAGCAACCAGAGCAGACCGAACGCCATGGCCGCGAGCGAGAGCACGATCGCGAAAATGTTCTTGCGGCGGCGGTAGGCTTGCAGCCGCACGCGGGTAAAGGCGTCGGTGGGCTTCACGGCTGGGGTTTCCAGTTCGAGCGCTTGTTGGGTCATTTTTTACCTTCGTTTTTCTCAAGGCGCAAGAGCATGAGCTTGGACAGCGCCAGCACCACAAAGGTGATGAAGAACAGAATCAGGCCGAGTTCCATCAGGGCCGAGGTATGCAGGCCCGGGTCGGCTTCGGCGAATTCGTTGGCGAGCGCCGAAGTAATGCTGTTGCCCGGCGAGAACAGCGAGACGTTATCGAGCAGGTTGGTGTTGCCGATCACGAAGGTAACGGCCATCGTCTCGCCCAGCGCGCGTCCCAGACCCAGCATGATGCCGCCGATAACCCCCGACTTCGTGAAGGGCAGCACCACGCGCCACATCACTTCCCAGGTCGTACAGCCGATGCCGTAAGCCGATTCCTTGAGCAGCACGGGCGTGACTTCGAACACGTCGCGCATGACCGAAGCGATGTACGGAATGATCATGATCGCGAGGATCACGCCGGCGGGCAGAATGCCGATGCCGAGCGGCGGGCCCTGAAACAGCGCGCCGATGACCGGCACATTGCCGAGCAAAGTCTGCAGCGGTTTCTGGAAGTACTGGCTGAAGATCGGGGCAAAGATCAGCAGCCCCCACATACCGAAGACGATACTCGGGATGGCAGCGAGCAGCTCGATGGCGGTGCCAAGCGGGCGGCGCAGCCATACGGGCGAGAGTTCAGTCAAAAACAAGGCAATGCCGAAGCTGACCGGCACCGCAATAATAAGGGCGATGATCGACGTCACGACGGTGCCGTAGATGGGCACGAGCGCGCCGAACTGGTCTGCGGGAGGATCCCACTCCTTCGTCCACAGGAAGGCGAAGCCGAATTTCTCGATCGATGGCAGCGCGCTGATAACCAGCGACACAATGATGCCACCGAGCAAGAGCAGCGTGATGAGGGCGGCGGCGCGGGCGAGCGACGCGAAAATAAAGTCGCCAACGGAAGACGGAGCGCGCTGCGCGCCCGCCGTTGCGAGGGGACTGGGGGCTTCTGCCATGATCTCGTCTCAGCGTGAGCGCGCCGCCTGCCGTTGCCAGATCAGAGTTCGGGCTTCGGAACAGGCGGCGCGGATATTGCCGGTTTTGAGGTGACGGGCAATGCAACGATGCATTGCCCGTCGCCTGCAAGGCGCTTTAGATACCAGCCTTGCTGGCCGACTCGGCAACCTTTGCCTTCCAACCTGCGCGAATCTGCTTCAGAACACCTTCCGGCAGCGGAATGTAGTCCAGTTCCTTGGCGGTCTTCTCACCATTCTTGAACGACCAGTCGAAGAACTTGAGCACGTCGGCGTTCTGCGCTTCCTTGCCGGCGTCTGCCTTCTGATGCACCAGCACGAAGGTCGCTGCCACGATCGGCCACGACTTGTCGCCCTTCTCGTTGGTCAGGATCTGGTAGAAAGTCTTCGACCAGTCGGCCTTGCCGGCAGCAGCGGCAAACGTCTCGGTGGTCGGCTCGACCGTCTTGCCGTCGGCATTCGTCATCGCCGTGTACGTCAACTTGTTCTGCGTGGCGTAGGCGGATTCGACATAGCCGATCGCGCCCGGCAGACGCTGCACGAAGGCGGCAACGCCGTCGTTGCCCTTGCCGCCCGTACCGGTCGGCCAGTTCACCGTAGTGCCCGTGCCGACCTTGCTCTTCCACTCGGCGTTGACCTTCGACAGATAGTTCGTGAACACGAAGCTCGTGCCCGAACCGTCGGCGCGGCGAACCACGGCGATGTCGGTATCCGGCAGCTTGACCTTCGGGTTCAGCTTGGCGATGGCCGGATCGTTCCACTTCTTGATCTTGCCCAGGTAGATGTCGCCCAGCACCTCGCCCGACAGGACGAGCGCGCCCGGCTTCACGCCCGGCACGTTGACGACCGGCACGATACCGCCCACGACCGTCGGGAATTGGAACAGGCCTTGCTTGGCCAGCTCTTCGTCGGTCAACGGAGCGTCCGAACCGGCGAAATCAACCGTCTTGGCCTGGATTTGCTTGATGCCACCCGACGAACCGATGCCTTGATAGTTGACCTTGTTCGACGTCGCCTTCTGATAGGCGTCGGCCCACTTCGTGTAGATCGGAGCGGCGAACGTGCTGCCGGCACCCGTAATCTCGCCCGCAATCGCGCCCGCGGCGAACAGAACGCCAGCCAGGCCGGCAATCGCAGTCTTCATCAGCTTCATGGATATCTCCAAGTTGGTGGGGTACAGCGTGTGGATGACCCGAAGCATAGGGTTTGAATGTGACAGTAATGTGTCATTTGTGAAAGCCCACCATGCGAATGTCATGATGACGCCCCGGAAACATCACATTGCATACAACGCCCGCTAAAGCTCGCCAGTGACGCGGAATCGTTATTTGGCGCGGGTTTCGGACCATTCCCAGCGCTCATTCTCAGGGCTGGGGCACGCAATGCGCGGATTCGCAGCGCATGCCAACGTCGTGACTGTGACTGAAAAGTGTCGGAAAGGGTCTGACGGCGCTCAACATCCTGTCACATATGTGGACGTCGGGCGGCGCCAAGCATGCCATGGCAGGAAGGATTGGCCAGCGGGGAGGACGGCGACGCGTCGAAGCGGCCTTGCCGGGCGGTGCGCTTCGTTGCGCGATAGGGATATAGGGATTGATCGACGGGGCCGCCATACGCGATGGCGGCCCGCGCGCCCTGCCTGCGATTGCAGCCGGGGCGCGCCGAGGCGGATCAAGCCACCGATTTGACGACGTTTGCCAGGTGTTGGGCGAAGGACGTGGCTTGCGACTCGTCGCGCGCCTCGACCATCACGCGCAGCACCGGCTCGGTACCCGAGGCGCGGATGAGCACCCGCCCGGTATTCCCCAGTTTCGCGTCGATGGCTTCCCGCTCTGCCGCGAGACGGGTGTCGGTCTGCCAGTCGTACCCGGCGGGGGTACGCACGTTGATCATGTGCTGCGGGAACAGGCGCACGCCATCCAGCAGCTTCGCCAGCGGTTGATTGTCTGCGCGCCGCATGGCCGCCAGTACTTGCAATGCCGAGATAATGCCGTCGCCCGTGGTGTGCTTGTCGAGGCAGAGAATGTGGCCGGAGCCTTCGGCACCGATCTGCCAACCGTGCTTGCGCAACTGCTCGAGCACGTAGCGGTCGCCGACCTTGGCGCGCACAAACGGCACGCCCAGGTCCTTGAGCGCGACTTCGACGGCCATATTGGTCATCAACGTGCCTACCGCGCCCGGCACCCCGCCATTGGCCAGCCGGTCCTTGACCAGCAGGTACAGCAGTTCGTCGCCGTTATAGAGGCGCCCTGCACCGTCGACGATCTGCAGTCGATCGGCGTCACCGTCGAGCGCCACGCCGAGATCCGCGTGGTTCGCCCGCACGGCGCGCATGAGCGCGTCCGGTGCCGTCGCCCCGCAATCCTCGTTGATGTTGAAGCCATTCGGCTGATTGCCGATCGCGATGACCTCTGCGCCCAACTCGTGGAATACGTGCGGGGCGATGTGGTACGCCGCACCGTTGGCGCAGTCGACCACGATCTTCATGCCGCGCAAGTCGAAATCGTTCGGGAACGTGCTCTTGCAGAACTCGATGTACCGGCCCGCGGCATCGTCCAGACGGCGCGCCTTGCCGAGCTGTTCGGAGCGCACACAGGTCATCGGATTGTCGAGCTCGGCTTCGATGGCCGACTCGGTCTGGTCCGGCAGCTTGTTACCGTCCGCCGAGAAGAATTTGATGCCGTTGTCGTGATACGGGTTGTGCGACGCGCTGATAACGACGCCCGCCGCCAGTCGCAGCGTCCGGGTAAGGTAGGCCACGGCAGGCGTGGGCATCGGGCCCGCCAACATGGTGTCGACGCCCGCAGCGGCGAAACCGGCTTCCAGCGCTGCTTCGAGCATGTAGCCGGAGACGCGCGTGTCCTTGCCGATCAATACCGTCGGACGCCCCAGCATCTGATTGCCGGCCAGCACGCGGCCAGCCGCATAACCGAGCCGCAGCACGAACTCCGGTGTGATCGGCGTCTCGCCTACGGTTCCCCGAATCCCATCGGTCCCAAAATAGCGTCGTTTCATCGTTGCATCGTTCCCAGTTGATGCGTCGCGCCGGTGGATGCACCGCACGCGCGCGTCTTTCGTTCTTTGTGCTGCTCGTCGTCAGGCGGCAAGCGCGCCGCCGCCCCACATTTTCCATGGCGAGCGTCCCCGCTCGGTCCCCACCGGCGTACAGCGATTCCGATTCGTGTCGCGTTACTCGGCGTCGCGCACGGCTTGCCAGACCTTGAGCGCGTCGAGCGTTTCCGCAACGTCGTGCACGCGCACGATGGCAGCGCCCTGCTGCGCGGCGCACATTGCTGCGGCAATGCTCGCTGCGCAACGCTCCTGCGGCGTCTGACGGCCCGTGATCTCGCCCAGCATCCGCTTTCGCGACATGCCGACGAGCAACGGCAAATCATCGCGCGACAACACGCGCAAGTGTTTGAGCAACGCCAAATTATGAGCAAGATTCTTACCGAAGCCGAATCCGGGGTCCAGATACAGGCGCGACGGCGCCACACCGGCCGAGAGCATCGCGTCCACCCGTGCATCGAGGAAGGCGGCGACTTCGGTGACGACGTCGGTGTAGATCGGTGCGTCCTGCATGGTCTTGGGGTCATGCAGCATGTGCATGATGCACAACGCGGCCTCGCTGTCGCGCACCGCGTCGATCGCGCCAGGCTGCTGGAACCCCCAGATGTCGTTGATCATGTCCGCACCGGCGGCCAGCGCGGCGCGCATCACGCCGGGCTTGTACGTGTCGACCGACAGCGGCACGCCACAATCGCGCAGCGCTTCGACAATCGGCACAACGCGCTCGAGTTCCGCCGCTTCCGACAAGGCTTCGGCACCGGGGCGGGTCGATTCCCCCCCGATATCGAGAATATCGACCCCCTCGGCGATCAACCGCTCGGCATGACGCAAGGCGGCGTCGCGGGCAACGAACTTGCCGCCATCGGAAAAGGAATCGGGCGTCACATTCAAAATGCCCATGATGTGAACCCGGTGGGCATCAAGCTGAAAGCGCGGGCCGAATGCCAGCGTGGCGGGCATTGCCGGGGTGTCCGATGCGTCACTGGACGGCAGGATGTCGTCGGCGTCAGGCGGGTCGGAAGGAATGGATTGCGAAAGCTCGGAGGACATTCGGAAGCTCGACTCAGTAAGGCCCATCAGGCGGCCTGCTTGCAAGGATCGGACCTGCGCGCCCGGGGGCCGGACGCCACGTATGGCCGTAATGTTACCGGAATCGTTTGTCACATCGATCGTGGAAACACTCGGTAACCATGGCTTTGAACGACTTTCGTCGCCTTCAGGCCGCAAAGACGTTAGCGGGCTGCGCGTGCTCGAAACGCAGAAAGGCCGGCACAAGATGCCGGCCTTTCTGCGATGGCAGCGCTTTCGCGTGCCTGGGCTTGCGTATTGTTAGACGGTCGCCGGCGTGCTGCTGGGCTTGAGCGGCGGATTGCCCCCCGATGCGCCACCGTTCGTCGAGCCGCCCTTCGGCGGACGCGGCGGACGGCCGTCCATGATGTCGCCGATCTGCTCGCCGTCGATCGTTTCCCATTCCATCAGCGCGGTGGTCATCGCTTCGACCTTGTCGCGGTTGTCTTGAAGCAGCTTCTTGGCCAGGGCGTATTGCTCGTCCAGAATGCGGCGAACTTCCCCGTCGACCTTTTGCTGCGTGGCTTCCGAGACCGACTTGGCGGACATCCGGCCGAACACCGAGTCCTGCTCCGTGTCGACGTAGACCATCGGGCCCAGGGCATCCGACATGCCGTAGCGGGTCACCATGTCGCGTGCGAGCTTGGTGGCGCGCTCGAAGTCGTTCGAAGCCCCCGTCGACATCTTGTTGATGAACACTTCTTCCGCTGCACGCCCCCCGAACAGGATGGCGATCTGCGTGAGCATCGTGTCGCGATACTCCGAATACTTGTCGTGCTCAGGCAACTGCATCGTCAGGCCGAGCGCCCAGCCACGCGGGATGATCGTCACCTTGTGCACCGGATCGGCGCCCGGCAGCAGCATCGCCACCACGGCGTGGCCCGACTCGTGATACGCCGTTGCACGACGTTCCTCATCGCGCATCACCGCCGACTTGCGCTCCGGACCCATGAAGATCTTGTCCTTCGCGTCTTCGAAATCGAGCATCTCGACGATGCGCTTGTTGCGGCGTGCCGCAAACAGTGCTGCTTCGTTCACCAGGTTCGCGAGATCGGCACCGGACATGCCCGGCGTACCGCGTGCGATGACCGAGGCATCGACATCGTTGGAAATCGGCACCTTGCGCAGATGCACCTTCAGGATCTGCTCGCGACCGCGAATATCCGGCAGACCGACGTACACCTGACGGTCGAAACGTCCCGGACGCAGCAAGGCCTTGTCGAGCACATCCGAGCGGTTCGTTGCGGCGATCACGATCACGCCCGAGTTCGCTTCGAAGCCGTCCATCTCAACGAGCATCTGGTTGAGCGTCTGCTCGCGCTCGTCGTTGCCGCCGCCCATGCCGGCGCCACGATGGCGACCGACCGCGTCGATTTCGTCGATGAACACGATACAAGGCGATTGTTTCTTCGCATTCTCGAACATATCGCGCACGCGGGCAGCGCCCACGCCGACGAACATTTCCACGAAGTCCGAACCCGAGATGCTGAAGAACGGGACTTTGGCTTCGCCGGCGATGGCGCGCGCGAGCAACGTCTTACCGGTACCCGGCGGGCCGACAAGCAGCACGCCGCGCGGGATACGGCCACCCAGCTTCTGGAATTTCTGAGGATCTTTCAGGAAGTCGACGAGTTCGCCGACTTCGTACTTGGCTTCGTCGCAACCGGCCACATCGGCGAAGGTGACCGGATTGGCATTCTCGTCGATGAGGCGCGCGCGCGATTTGCCGAAGGAGAAGGCACCGCCCTTACCCCCGCCTTGCATCTGTCGCATCATGAAGAACCAGAAGCCGATGATCAGCAGCGTGGGTCCGAGGTAGTAGAGCGCGGACATGAGCACATTCGGCTCATCGTCGGCCTTGCCCGAAACCTGAACGCCATACTTCATCAGATCGCCCACCATCCAGATGTCGCCAGGCGACACGATGGTGTATTTCTGGCCGTCGCTGGGCGTTACCTGAAGGCTGCGCCCCTGCACTATCACGCTCTTGATCTTGCCATTCTTGGCATTATCCATGAACTGGGAGTACGTCACGCCCTCTTGAACGTGCGGCTTGTCGAACTGTTTAAACACAGTAAACAAGACCAGCGCGATGACCAACCACACCGCCGCTTTGGAAAACATATTATTGTTCAAAGCGTTACTCCTTCATGAAATCGCTTCGCGCCAGGAATTCATTCTAATCCACTCGCAGGCGCACCGCCATAGTGATTCTTTACCGCCACCATAGCGCCAGTGCGCCGGTTGAACGGGCATCAAGCCGGATTTTTCAATCCCCGTCCCAAAATGAACGTTTCGGAAGATTTGTCTCGGGACGCCTTCGGCTTGCGCGGCGCCACGGTTTTGAACTGATGTTTGAATTTTTCGACAATCTGGCTATAGCCGCTGCCGTGAAAACATTTGACCAGTAACGCTCCCTCGGGTTTCAAGTGCCGCTGCGCGAATTCCAGCGCCAGATCGCACAAATGTTCGATTCGCGCGGCGTCCGCCGTCGCAACACCTGACAAGTTGGGGGCCATATCCGAAACTACAAGGTCGACTTTGCGTCCGGCCACGATTTCTTCCAACTGTTCGAGCACGCTGTCCTCGCGGAAATCGCCTTGCAGGAAGGTGACATCGGCAATCGGCGCCATCGGCAGGATATCCAGCGCGATGATCGTGCCGTCGATGCCGCCGTCATTGCGCTTGCCCGCCGCGAGCTTGTTGCGCACGTACTGACTCCAACTGCCAGGCGTAGCCCCCAGGTCGACAATCACCTGACCGGGCTTGATCAAACGGTCCTGCTCGTCGATTTCCTTGAGTTTATACGCCGCGCGGGCACGATAGCCCTCGCGCTGCGCCATTTTGACGTAGGGATCGTTGATGTGATCGTGCAGCCAAGCGTGGCTGAAACGGTTTTTTGCCATAATTCTTCAAAAACGCTGCGAATTTGCAGGATAATACGCCCTTGCGCGCCCAAAATGCGTGAGCCGGCCTGTGGTAACTGCAGGCACCCCGGCTGCCGCTTGCGGGCGCATCCTAACTCGTTTGTCTCGTCTGTCCTCTATGCCCGCTTTGACCCTGACCCCGGCGCAACGCGCCGACTTGCGCTCCGCCGCCCATGCGCTGAATCCTGTCGTTCTGATCGGCGCCGACGGCTTGACGCCGGCGGTGCTCAAGGAAATCGACGGTGCCCTCAAGGCCCACGAACTGATCAAGGTACGTGTGTTCGGCGACGAACGCGACGCGCGCGTAGCCATCTACGAATCCATCTGCGACGAACTGGGCGCAGCGCCCGTGCAGCACATCGGCAAACTGCTCGTCATGTATCGCCCCACCCCGGACGAGCAGGAAATGCCCGTGCGCCCCCGATCCGGCGGCACCGGCGCGACCGTCAAGGGCCGCGCACCGCGCACCGTCACCGTCGTCAAGAGCAGCACCAATGCCGGACGTCGCCCGACCGTCAAGAAAGTGACCGTGCGCGGGAATGAACGCATGACCGCTGGCGGCATCGTCAAGAAGGCCAAGAAGCGCCAGACCAGCGTCAAGCGCCAACGTAACGACTGAGCGGAAAGCAGTTCTCCGCCAGTTCGCAAAAAGAACGCGCCCAAAGACAAGCGGGCGCGTTTTTTTATGGGCATTGCGATCGGTCTGGCAACTGGGCCAGCACCGCTGCGCCCTCTTCCACCTTTAGCCGCGCATCGGCTGACGCCAGATCAGCGCAACGCCAAGCAGGCTTTGCAGCAGATAAATAGCGCTCGAAATGCCGTGAAGCATGCCGAAACGCGCGGCCAAGGCCGACTGGCCGATATCGACGCCCGACGCTTGCGCTTGCGCCCGCAGGTCGGCCATGAATGGCTGCAAGCCGAACGAGCCGATCAACACGCACACCATCATCGCCACCGCCAGCCAGCGCAGGCCGCGATAGCTGCGCGCAGACTGCGCGTCGCCCGCACGTGCAATCAGCGCCGTCGCCAGCCAAACCACCAGGACACCACAGACGAGGCTCAGCCAGGCCTGCGTGTGGAACAGGCGGCCGGCGACCGTTCCGGCCACGGCGCGCGATTCAAGCACCGCAAAGAGCGTGGGCGCCACGACGTAGCCAATGGCCCACTGACTGCCGCACCAGAGGGTTGCAATCAGGCGGAACAACCGCGCCAGGCGCGGTGCACCGCCGGCAGGCGTCGTTTCAGACGTAGCGGACATCGATGATCTCGTACTCACGCACGCCGCTCGGTGCCTGCACTTCGGCCACATCGCCCGCGTACTTGCCAATGAGCGCACGCGCGATCGGCGAACTCACCGAAATCTTGCCGTGCTCCAGGTCGGCCTCGTCGTCGCCGACGATCTGATACAGGACCGTGCCGCCGTTATCGAGGTCTTCGAGTTCGACCGTCGCAGCGAACACCACGCGCCCTTCGGCGTCGAGCAACGCGGGGTCGATGATCTGTGCGGCGGAGAGCTTCGATTCGAGATCCGCGATGCGTCCCTCGATGAAGCCCTGCTTTTCCTTGGCGGCGTCGTATTCCGCATTTTCCGACAGATCGCCCTGCGCACGGGCTTCAGCAATCGCAGTGATCACGGCCGGACGTTCGACGGTCTTCAGGCGGTGCAGCTCTTCCTTGAGCAGCGCCGCGCCCCGTTTGGTCAGAGGAATGGTACTCATGCGCGTTGTTCCGAAAGACAAAAAAATTGCCGCAGCAAAGCCGCATTCGCACTTTTCGCGAACGCCGCTTGACCGCGGCTGTGACACCTATACGGCGCTAGTGTAGCAGAGTTGCCGGCGCTGCCAACCCGAGGGCCGGACGCACCACACCGCGCCACGCAAGAAGCATTGAGCGCGCCCGACGCAGATCGGTTCCCCGGCGGGCGCCCCCTATTTTTGTGACATTGCCCGCGTCAGGCGGCGAGCACTCAGGCCGGCAACAGGGCGTGCAGGCCCTGGAGATCGTAGACCTCGAGGTTCTGCAGGTACTTCAGGCCTTCCACGGCAGCGCGAGCGCCCGAGATCGTCGTGTAGTACGTGACCTTGTGCGCCTGCGCCGACATCCGGATGGAGCGCGAATCGGCAATCGCGGTGCGGGTCTCGTCCACCGTGGTGAACACCAGCGCAATCTCGCCGTTCTTGATCATGTCGACGATGTGCGGACGGCCGTCCTTCACCTTGTTGACCACGCGCACCGGGATACCGGCGGCTTCGATGGCCGCCGCCGTACCGCGCGTTGCCACGATCGGATAACCCAGCGCGTGCAACATGCGGGCCACTTCGACCGCGCGCGGCTTGTCGGCGTCCTTCACCGTGAGCAGCACCGTGCCCGAGGCCGGCAGGCGCGAGCCAGCCGCCAGTTGCGACTTGAAGAGCGCCTCACCGAACGTACGGCCCACCCCCATCACTTCGCCCGTCGAACGCATTTCCGGTCCAAGCACCGGGTCGACGCCCGGGAACTTCACGAACGGGAACACAGCTTCCTTGACGCTGAAATACGGCGGCACCACCTCGCTCGTCACGTTTTGCGACTTGAGCGACTGACCGACCATGGCACGGGCCGCGATCTTGGCCAGTTGGCGTCCGGTCGCCTTGGAGACGTAGGGCACCGTACGCGATGCACGGGGGTTCACTTCGAGCACGTAGATCGTGTCGACGCCGCTGCCTTGCTGAATCGCGAACTGCACGTTCATCAGTCCGATCACATTGAGTGCGCGGGCCATGGCTGCCGTCTGGCGCTTGAGTTCGGCCACGGTTTCTGCCGACAACGAATACGGGGGCAGCGAGCACGCGGAGTCGCCCGAGTGGACGCCGGCTTGCTCGATGTGCTCCATCACGCCGCCGATGTAGACATCGGTGCCGTCGGAGATGCAGTCGACGTCGCACTCGATGGCGTCGTCGAGGAAGCGGTCGAGCAGCACGGGGCTGTCGTGGCTGACCTTGACGGCTTCGCGCATGTAGCGCTCGAGGTCACGCGGCTCGTGGACGATTTCCATCGCACGCCCGCCCAGCACGTACGACGGACGCACCACCAGCGGATAGCCGATCTCGGCGGCGAGCTTCAGCGCTTCGTCTTCGGCACGGGCCGTGCGGTTCGGCGGCTGACGCAGTCCCAGGTTGTGCAACAGCTTCTGGAAGCGCTCACGGTCTTCGGCGGCGTCGATCATATCGGGGCTGGTGCCGACGATGGGCACACCGTTCGCTTCGAGATCGAGCGCGAGCTTGAGCGGGGTCTGACCGCCGTACTGCACGATCACGCCGACCGGCTTTTCGAGGTCGACGATTTCGAGCACGTCTTCCAGCGTGACAGGTTCGAAGTACAGACGATCCGACGTGTCGTAGTCCGTGGACACCGTTTCAGGGTTGCAGTTGACCATGATGGTCTCGTACCCGTCCTCGCGCAGTGCGAGCGCGGCGTGCACGCAGCAGTAATCGAACTCGATCCCCTGACCGATACGGTTCGGGCCGCCGCCCAGCACCATGACCTTCTTCTTGTCGGTCGGCTGGGCTTCGCACTCCTCCTCGTAGGTCGAGTACATGTAGGCGGTGTTGGTCGCGAATTCGGCGGCGCAGGTATCCACGCGCTTGTAGACCGGGCGCACCTTCTGCGCGATACGGGCTTGGCGCACGGCCGTCTGGTCGGTGCCGAGCAGCTTGGCGAGACGGCGGTCCGAGAAGCCGCTTTGCTTGAGGAATCGCAGCTCTTCGGTCGTCAGGCTCTCCAGCGTGCGGCCGGCCAACGCCTGTTCCTTCTTGACGATGGCTTCGAGCTGGGCGAGGAACCACGGGTCGATGGCGGTCTCGGCGTACACCTCTTCCAGGCTCATGCCCAGACGGAATGCGTCGCCCACGTACCAGATGCGGTCCGGACCCGGCTCGCCGATTTCGGCCACGATCTCGTCGCGGTCGGTCGACTTTTCGTCCAGACCGTCCACGCCGACTTCGAGACCGCGCATGGCCTTCTGGAACGATTCCTGGAACGTGCGGCCCATGGCCATCACTTCGCCGACCGACTTCATCTGCGTGGTCAGGCGCGCGTCGGCTTCGCGGAACTTCTCGAACGCGAAGCGCGGCACCTTGGTCACGACATAGTCGATGGTCGGTTCGAACGAGGCCGGCGTGGCGCCGCCGGTGATATCGTTGCGCAGTTCGTCGAGCGTGTAGCCGATGGCCAGCTTGGCGGCGATCTTGGCGATCGGGAAGCCGGTGGCCTTCGAGGCGAGTGCCGACGAACGCGACACGCGCGGATTCATTTCGATGACGACCATACGACCGTCCTTCGGGTTGATCGAGAACTGGACGTTCGAGCCGCCCGTCTCCACGCCGATCTCGCGCAGCACTGCCAGCGACGCGTTACGCAGCAGTTGGTACTCCTTGTCGGTCAGCGTCTGGGCCGGCGCGACGGTGATCGAGTCGCCGGTGTGCACGCCCATCGGGTCGAGGTTCTCGATCGAGCAGACGATGATGCAGTTGTCCGCGCGATCGCGCACGACTTCCATTTCGTATTCCTTCCAGCCCAGCAGCGACTCTTCGATGAGCAGTTCGCGCGTGGGCGAGAGGTCGAGACCGCGCTTGCAGATCTCTTCGAACTCTTCGCGGTTGTAGGCGATGCCGCCGCCCGAGCCACCGAGCGTGAACGACGGACGGATCACCATCGGATAGCCGCTGCCGCCGATCTCCGACATGATCTGTGCCTGCACGGCGAGCGCGTCTTCCATCGAGTGGGCGATGCCCGACTTGGCCGACCCGAGACCGATCTTGGTCATCGCGTCCTTGAACTTCAGGCGGTCTTCGGCCTTGTCGATGGCTTCCGGCGACGCACCGATCAGCTCGACCTTGTACTTCTCGAGCACGCCATGCTTGTGCAGGTCGAGGGCGCAGTTCAGCGCCGTCTGGCCGCCCATTGTCGGCAGGATGGCATCCGGGCGTTCCTTGGCGATGATGCGCTCGACGACTTCCCAGGTAATCGGTTCGATGTAGGTCACATCGGCCGTGTCCGGGTCGGTCATGATCGTGGCGGGGTTGCTGTTGATCAGGATGACCTTGTAGCCTTCCTCGCGCAGCGCCTTGCAGGCTTGTGCGCCGGAATAGTCGAATTCGCATGCCTGACCGATGATGATCGGGCCGGCGCCGATGATGAGGATGCTCTTGATGTCTGTGCGCTTTGGCATAACGTTCTCAACAAAAATTTAACTCAGCGTCGCGGTCGCGAGCTTCACACCGAAGCTCACGAACAGCACGCCCACGCCGCCGGTTGCCCCGGCGCTCAACCGGCGACGTTGCCGGAAGTGCTCGGCCAGGCGATAACCGGCCAGGATCAGCGTGCTCAGATACAGGAAACTGCAGGTCTGCACGATCACACCCAGCACGGCAAACGACACGGCGGGATAGGCGTAGGCCGGATCGACGAACTGGATGAAAAACGACACGCAGAACAGGATGGCTTTCGGGTTCAGCAGGCTGATGAACAGTGCGCGCTTGAACGGGTGATCCGCGTCGACCGGCTTGGGCGGTGCAACCGCTGCGCCCGAATGGGTCTGGGCGGTGCGCGCCTTGGCGAGCGCACCGCGCAGCATGTTCAAGCCCATCCAGCAGAGATAGGCCGCGCCGAGCGACTTCACCACGAAGAAGAGTGCCGGCTGTGCGTGCAGCAGCGACGCCACGCCGGCGGCCGCCAGGGTCATGAGGATCGTGTCGCCGAGGAACACGCCGCACGCGCCCGCGTAGCCCTGGCGAACGCCGCGCTGCGCTGCCACCGACAGCACATAGAGCGAGTTCGGGCCGGGCAGCAGAATGATCACCACCACACCGGCCAGATAGGTCCAGAGGTTGACGATGCCGATCGAGTTTCCGAGCATGATGCGCGTTCCTTATCCGTATCTCGTCTCGCGGGGCTTACGCCGGCTGCCTGGCGTCGGCCATCGACTGCACGAAGCGGTCGAACAGGTAGCCGATGTCGTGCGGGCCGGGCGAGGCTTCCGGGTGGCCCTGGAAGCAGAACGCCGGGCGATCGGTCAGCTCGAAGCCTTGCAGCGTGCCATCGAACAGCGACACGTGCGAGACGCGCGCGTTGGCGGGCAAGCTGTTCGCGTCCACGGCGAAGCCATGGTTCTGCGAGGTGATGACCACGCGGCCGGTCGCGAGGTCCTTGACCGGATGATTGGCACCGTGGTGGCCGGTCTTCATCTTGAGTGTCTTGCCGCCGACGGCAAGGCCCATGATCTGGTGGCCGAGGCAAATGCCGAAAGTCGGAATGCGGCGCTCGAGGAACGTCTTCGTAGCGGCAATGGCGTAATCGCACGGCTCGGGGTCGCCAGGGCCGTTCGAGAGAAACACGCCATCCGGGTTCAGGGCGAACACGTCTTCTGCCGAGCTTTGCGCGGGCAGCACCGTGACCTTGCAGCCGCGCTCGGCGAGCATGCGCAGGATATTGCGCTTGACGCCGTAGTCCAGGGCGACCACGTGAAACTTCGGGTCCTTCTGCTCACCGTACCCTTCGCCCAGGCGCCACTCCGTCTGCGTCCACGCGTATTGCTCGGTGGTCGAGACGACCTTGGCGAGGTCCATACCGGCGAGTCCCGGGAAGGACCGGGCGAGCGCGACGGCCTTGGCTTCGTCGGCTTCTTCGCCGGCGAGAATGCAGCCGTTCTGAGCGCCCTTCTCGCGCAGGATACGGGTGAGGCGGCGCGTATCGATGCCGGCGATGGCAACGACACCTTCGTCCTTAAGGTATTGCGAGAGCGTCTTTTCGGCGCGGAAATTCGAGTCGAGGATCGGCAGATCCTTGATGATCAGGCCAGCGGCATGGACTTTCGTAGCTTCAACGTCTTCACCGTTGACGCCCGTATTGCCAATGTGCGGATACGTCAACGTGACGATCTGACGCGCATAGCTCGGGTCGGTGAGGATTTCCTGATAGCCGGTGATGGCGGTATTGAAAACCACTTCGCCGATGGTGTGACCGGCAGCGCCGATGGCGTACCCACGAAAGACCGTGCCGTCAGCGAGCGCGAGAATGGCGGGTGAGAATGACGGCAGCACGGGAAACTCCTGAAGGGTTCACCCCGGCTGCCAGCCCCATCGTCCGCTCGCGATGACATCAGCGCGGGCACCGGAATTGCGCGGAATATGCGCACAGCGGATGCTCGGACTGCGGACGAGATGTCAGGCGGGTAGGCGCTAGGGTGAGGGTTAAATGACTAAAACCTTCAAAGTATAGCGCAAATCCCAATCATCTCAAAGCTGAACGTGCGAGACACCAGTACGCTCTGCGTTCTCCCTGGGGGTAAGGCTGCCGGCAGACGAATACGCAGAGGGGATAGGGAAATGAATGCCCGCCCGCTGGGCCGCCAGCACGATATGGCGTTCCATCGCGGCCCCCGCGACGGCGCCGTCGCGGCGTCGCAGGGCGTCGCGGATCTACAGATGTTAATGATAGGTGGACAAAACCAGTTAGCGGTGGTAGAACGGCAGGCGTTGGCTTTCCATGACGATTTCCGTGCTGCCGCGCAGGATATCGGCGATCGCGCCGTTCCCGGCCAGGCCGACAATACGCAGATGGAAGGCGAAATCGAGTTGCGCGGCCGTATCGACATCACCGTCGATGAGCGCGACCTTCATCGATTCGACGTTATCCGTGAGCCACTCGATCTCGGCATGGCTTGCCGCGTGGGCGGCGAGCCGGGCGGCGAAGCCTTCCAGGGCATAGCGCAGTTGATACGTGTCGGCGAGCGAGATCTGGTCGGCGAAGCGCCAGGCGACGCCCACGCGCGAGGAAGCGTCGCTCACGTACACCCCTTTACCGGGGCGGATGGCGACCATGCCGAGCGCTTCGAGCGTCGACAGCGCTTCGCGCAGCGATGCGCGGCTGATCGCCAGTTCTTCGGCGAGTTGACGTTGCGACGGCAGCATCGCGCCGACCGGATAGACCTGGCGTTCGATGCGCTCGCGGATGATGGCGACGGCGGCGTCGGTTACGGCATGCGCCGAATGCTTCATGAGGCCTCACAGGAAATGCGGGTATGCGTATGGCGCATTGTACGACGCCAAATGTTCCGCGACCTGTTCAGGGCACCGTGCACGGAGAAACCTGCGCCTTAGCGGGCCTGCCGACATTCTGGGCGCGTGGGGCATGGCGAGCGTACCGGGCGGATGGCGTTGCGGCGGTCATCCGGCGGGCGTGATGATCCGCGAGATCGCCGAGGCGTGGGCGCACCACGACGGATAACCCGTCAACGCCGGAGGGGCTGGAACAGCGCCCCAGATGCTAGCGCGATCCTGCACCGCAGCGCGAAGTTCATACAAATGAAAGCGGATCGGTCAGCAAAAACGGGAGAATCCGAGCGGATTGCCTTCCAGGACGAATCGCGCGAATCGCGCGGCTCGCGCCGTGGTCAATCACGCCCCCTAGGGAATCCCCTCAGAAAACTCGCCTTGACCGCACCATATTGGCTTTCTAATATTCCTCATAACACCACTGGTCAGACCGGTATGACTTGTGTGAGTACACGGGCGGAAGTGGTGAGCGTTGCAGGTTCCAAGTTGATATAGCGATAGAGAAATCCGCCCCCTGAGAGCAGTACATCAGACGTAGAGATCGTGAAATCCGAGAGAGGGATTTCCGCAGGCAGAGGAGACAAACCATGCCCAAGCTGTTTCGTTCGTTATTTGGCCGAGTCGTCATTGCGTTGATAGTAGGTGTGGCGCTTGGCATATGGTTTCCGCAATTGGGAGAATCGTTGCGTCCGTTGGGCGATGGCTTTTTGAAGCTCATCAAGATGGTCGTTGGACCGATCGTCTTCTGTGTCGTCGTGAGTGGTATGGCGAGCGCGGGTGATTTGCGAAAAGTTGGCCGGGTTGGCGTCAAGGCAGTTTTGTACTTCGAGATCATCACCACCTTTGCGCTGGTCATTGGTGCCGTGCTGGCTTGGGTAACGCGCCCGGGCGAGGGAATGAACATCGACATTCACAGTCTCGACCCTAGCGCGATGGCGGCGTATACCGAGAATGCCAAGGGGTTGAAGGACACGGCTGGCTTTTTGTTGAAGATCATTCCCGACACGATTACCGATGCCTTTGCCAAGGGCGACATTCTGCAGATACTCGTTTTCTCCGTGATGTTTGGATGTGCGTTGGCGGCATTGGGAGAGCGAGGCCGTCCGGTAGCGCGATTCATCGAAGACCTGAGCCATGTCTTCTTCCGGGTGATGGCGTTCATCATTCGGCTGGCGCCGCTGGGCGTATTGGGTGCGGTGGCGTTCACCACAGGCAAATATGGCGCGGCATCGCTCAAGCAATTGGGAATGCTGGTGCTCGTGTTCTACCTGAGCTGCTTCGTTTTCGTCACAGTTGTGCTGGGTGGCGTATTACGGCTTGCGGGCTTCAACATCTTCAAGTTCATCAAATACTTCCGCGAAGAGATGTCCATTGTCCTTGGCACTGCGTCCTCCGATGCCGTACTGCCGACGATCATGCGCAAGCTTGAGTGGATGGGCATCAAGAAGTCGACGGTGGGATTGGTGATACCCACGGGGTATTCCTTCAACCTCGATGGCTTTTCCATCTACCTGACGCTTGCGGTCATCTTCATTGCGCAGGCGACCAACACGGCGTTGTCGATACACGACCTGATTCTCGTTGTACTCGTATCGCTGCTGACGTCCAAGGGTGCTCATGGCATTCCGGGATCGGCCATCGTCATATTGGCTGCGACGCTGACCGCCATTCCCGCCATTCCCGTCATCGGCCTCGTGCTGATACTGCCGGTCGACTGGTTCGTGGGCATTGCACGGGCTGTGACCAACCTGCTGGGCAACTGCGTAGCGACGCTCGTTGTGGCTGCGTGGGAAAAAGACGTCGACTTTGCGAGAGCGCACCAAGTACTGAATGGTGTGCTGCCTTACGAGCCGACAGCGGCATCCGTCGACGCCGGGGCCGACGACAATGTGGCGGCCCCTGCCAATGCGGTACTGACACGTTGAGCGTCGCGGCGCATGCCGCGAGCGATCCACACCACGAACCTTCCGCCGGCGCAGCGCGTCGGCACTTTTTTCAGGAGTCAAGCGCAACATGGCCCTCGTCCCGCAAGATCCGAACGCACCGGAATTCGTGCGCCGCTACGTCAATTTGGCCGATCCGCGTTTGGGAGCGCAGGCGTTGGTGGCCAGCGACGAATTCTTCGCCGCCAAAGAGCGGATGCTCAACCCTGAGCCGGCCGAGTTCATTCCGGGCAAATACGACGAGAACG
>NZ_JAYRUC010000024.1:0-88995 GCF_041919235.1 Pandoraea sp. | reverse complement strand
CGTCAAGCCGGAGCAATTCCGCCGCGTGTACGAGCCGATGTTCGCCGCATCGATCGAGCAAGGCGAGCGGGCCGAGCCGCTGTACGACTGGCGTGAAATGAGTACCTACATCCGTCGTCCGCCGTACTGGGAGGGCGCGCTCGCCGGCGAGCGCACGCTGCGCGGCATGCGGGCGCTGGCGGTGCTCGGCGACAACATCACGACCGATCACCTCTCGCCGTCGAACGCGATCATGGCCGACAGCGCAGCGGGCGAGTATCTCGCGAAGATGGGCCTGCCGGAAGAGGACTTCAATTCCTACGCCACGCACCGCGGCGATCATCTGACGGCGCAGCGCGCCACGTTCGCCAATCCGACGCTCAAGAACGAGATGGTCGTGGTGGACGGTCAGGTCAAGGCCGGTTCGCTCGCGCGTATCGAGCCCGAAGGCAAAATCACCCGCATGTGGGAGGCCATCGAGACGTACATGGCGCGCAAGCAGCCGCTCATCGTCATTGCCGGGGCGGATTACGGCCAGGGATCGTCGCGCGACTGGGCGGCCAAGGGCGTGCGCCTGGCAGGCACCGAGGCCATCGTCGCCGAGGGCTTCGAGCGCATTCACCGCACCAATCTGGTCGGCATGGGCGTGTTGCCGCTCGAGTTCAAGCCGGGTACGAATCGCAAGACGCTCGGCATCGATGGCAGCGAAACCTTCGATGTGATCGGTGAGCGCACGCCGCGCGCGGACCTCACGCTGGTCATTCACCGCCATAAGCAGGACGGAAGCAGCGAGCGCGTGGAAGTGCCGGTGACGTGCCGTCTGGACACGGCCGAGGAAGTGTCGATTTACGAGGCGGGTGGCGTGTTGCAGCGCTTCGCGCAGGACTTTCTGGAATCGTCGCAGGCGGCTGCCTGAGGAGAGACGCGATGGCGCATCAGCCACAAATCCGCATTCCCGCTACGTATATGCGTGGCGGCACCAGCAAGGGCGTGTTCTTTCGCCTGCAGGACTTGCCCGCCGCCGCGCAGGTGCCGGGCGCGACGCGCGATGCACTGCTCATGCGCGTGATCGGCAGCCCCGACCCCTACGGCAAGCAGATCGACGGCATGGGCGGGGCCACGTCGAGCACGAGCAAGACGGTCATCATCGCGAAGAGCGAGCGGCCGGGGCACGATGTGGACTATCTGTTCGGGCAGGTGTCCATCGATCAGAAGTTCGTCGACTGGAGCGGCAACTGCGGCAACCTGTCGGCGGCCGTTGGCCCGTTCGCGATCAGCGCCGGGCTGGTGGACCCGGCGAGAGTGCCGCGCGATGGCGTGGCCGTCGTGCGTATCTGGCAGGCCAACATCGCCAAGACGATCGTCGCGCATGTGCCGATGACCGGCGGGGCTGTGCAGGAGACGGGGGATTTCGAACTCGACGGCGTGACCTTTCCGGCCGCCGAAGTGCCGCTCGAATTCCTCGATCCGTCCGCCGAGGACGACGGTGACGGCGGAGCCATGTTCCCGACCGGCAACCTCGTCGACGATCTCGAAGTCCCCGGCGTGGGCACGTTCAAGGCAACGATGATCAACGCGGGCATTCCGACGATCTTCCTCAATGCCGAGGACCTCGGCTACCGGGGCACGGAGTTGCAGGATGCCATCAACGGCGACGCCAAGGCATTGGCGATGTTCGAGACGATTCGTGCATACGGCGCCATCCGCATGGGGTTGATCAAGGACGTCTCGGAGGCCGCTACGCGTCAGCACACGCCGAAGGTGGCGTTCGTGGCGAAGCCTGCCGGCTATACGGCGTCGAGCGGCAAGGTCGTGAATGCGTCCGACGTGGATTTGCTGGTGCGCGCACTGTCGATGGGCAAGCTTCACCACGCGATGATGGGCACCGCAGCGGTCTGCATCGGTGCCGCAGCGGCGATTCCTGGCACGCTCGTGAATCTGGCGGCGGGCGGCGGTGCTCGCGAGGTGGTGCGTTTCGGGCATCCGTCGGGCACCCTGCGTGTGGGCGCGCAAGCCCAAGCGGTGGGCGGTGAGTGGACCGTCACCAAGGCCATCATGAGTCGCAGTGCACGCGTGTTGATGGAAGGTTGGGTGCGCATTCCCGGCGACGCATTGTGAGCGCGTGACGCACCCTGCGCGGCGACAGGGCGTGGCAACGGACAGTCTCGGGCGGCTGACGAGCATCGCGCTCGCCAGCCGCTTATCATGGGAGGTCTCGGGAAGCTGCCGCGCACGGGTGCGAGGGCGGTTTTCATCAACGTCACAGGAGGCGGCCGATGTCCGCAGGCATCTCGAATGTGCGTCCCACGCCCGACAAGGTTCTGACCGACATTGTCGACTACGTCCTCACCTATGAAATCCGTAGCGATCTCGCCTTCGATACCGCGCGCAACTGCCTGATCGATACGCTCGGGTGCGGGTTCGAAGCGCTCTCGTATCCCGCATGTACCAAACTGCTCGGCCCGATCGTGCCGGGCACAATCGTCCCGAACGGGGCGAAGGTTCCCGGCACGCCATATCAGCTCGACCCGGTGCAGGCGGCGTTCAGCCTGGGCGCGATGATTCGCTGGCTCGACTTCAACGACACTTGGCTGGCTGCCGAATGGGGACATCCGTCCGACAATCTCGGCGGCATACTCATGACGGCAGACTGGCTTTCGCGCACGGCGGTGGCGCAGGGGCAGCCGCCGCTGACCATGCGGCACGTACTCGCCGCGATGATCAAGGCGCACGAGATTCAGGGCTGCCTTGCGCTGGAGAACTCGTTCAATCAGGTCGGACTCGATCACGTGGTGCTGGTGAAAGTCGCGTCGACGGCGGTGGTCGGCGAGATGCTCGGACTCTCGCGCGACGAACTGATCAACGCGCTCTCGCTCGCGTTCGTCGACGGGCAGAGTCTGCGCACCTATCGCCACGCGCCGAACACAGGCAGTCGCAAATCATGGGCGGCCGGCGATGCCACGAGCCGGGCGGTGCGGCTCGCGCTCATGGCGCGCACCGGCGAGATGGGCTATGCGTCGGTGCTCACTGCCAAGACTTGGGGCTTCTACGACGTGCTGCTCAAGGGCCGGCCATTCGCGTTTCAGCGGCCTTACGGGTCGTACGTGATGGAGAACGTGCTGTTCAAGATTGCTTTCCCGGCGGAGTTTCACGCGCAGACGGCGGCAGAGAGCGCAATGACGCTGCATCGTCGGTTGCAGGCGATGGGGCGCAGCGCGCAGGACATCCAGTCAGTGCGGATTCGCACGCACGCCGCGGCGATTCGCATCATCGACAAGCAAGGGCCGCTCGCCAATCCGGCGGACCGCGATCATTGCATTCAATATATGGTGGCCGTGCCGTTGCTGTTCGGACGATTGACGGCGGCCGATTATGAAGACAGTGTGGCGGCCGACCCTCGCATCGATGCGCTGCGCGCGAAGATCGTCTGCGAGGAAGATCCGCAGTTCACGCGCGACTATCACGACCCCGACAAGCGCTCGATTGCCAACGCGCTGAGCGTGACCTTCACCGACGGTACGACGCTCGACGAAGTTCTCGTCGAATATCCCATCGGGCATCGTCGCCGTCGCGCCGAGGGCATTCCGCTGCTCGTGGAGAAGTTCAAGACCAATCTGGCCCGGCGCTTCGCTGCCCGTGCGCAGGCCCATATTCTCGAGGTCGCGCTGGATCAGCAGCGGCTCGAAGCGATGCCGGTGCACCAGTTCGTCGATTTGATGGTGTGACGCGGTAGTCAGGTATCTGGCGCCGATGCGGGCGCCGTGAGCCGTGTCACACCGTGTCGCCTTCACGTGGCACTGTCGAATCGCCGCGCCCCCTGCCAATGGAGGGCGAGGGCCACGATGCCGAGTGCGATCCCCAGCCCGGTGATGCCATCCCATCCGGAACGTGCCATTAGCCAGCCGCTTATTGTTGCACCGACGGCGCCGCCAAAGAACGTGGCCGTCATGTATAGGCTGTTGATGCGGCCTTGCGCGCTCGGGTCGACGCCGAAGGCGCGCGTCTGATTCGACACGAGTCCCGCTTGCACGCCAATGTCGAGCACGATCACGCCGGCCACAAGCAGCGCCAGCGAGGTGTCGGCACCTGCGAGCAGCACGCAGGCGAGCGTAACGATGCCGATGCTCGCCGCGATCACGATGCGCGGTCCGAGCCGGTCGGTGGCTCGTCCGCCGAACGAGGCGGCGATCTACGCTCCAATGCCCGGTGCGAACGCGGCAGCCAGCGCGAAGACGAAGGCCAGGGCGATCTGCGCTAGCACCAGCGTGCGACGATCGTAACGATCGCCCAACGGCAGCAGCAAAGCCAGTCCCGTCGCGAAGCCCAGAAGCGCAGCAGCGGCGACGAGGTTGACGGTGCTCAGGTCGACATGCAGGCTTGTCGAGATCAACGGCAGGATTGGCTGCGTGCAATAGATGTTGGTGACGACCGCCCCCGCGATGACGGCCATCATGACGATCTTGCCCCGGGAGGCAATCGCTGGTGTGGACTGCGATGGCTGCGATCGCGGTGAGCCATGGAATAGGCGCGTTGGGCCCATGGTGCACTCCTGTAACGAGGTCGGCGGAATTACAGCGATGGCCACCCGATGCGACACACCATCTGCTCGCCATCCCCTGGTTGCAGACATTACTCGGTTGCATCCACGTAGAGAATCCGTCAACATCGGGAATCATCTTTCCGAATTTCGGCAGGGTCCATGAGTCGGCTCGAATCCATGTCCGTTTTGATTGCCGTCGTGGATGCGGGTAGCCTGTCGGCTGCCGCGCGCCGTCTCGGGATGCCGCTGGCGACGGTGAGCCGGAAGGTGGCCGAGTTGGAGTCGCATTTGAAGACGCGCTTGCTTCACCGCACGACCCGACAGTTGTCGCTGACGGATGCGGGCAGTTCGTACGTGGCGGCGTGTCGCCGGATTATCGAGGAGATCGGTGAAGCCGAGCGAGCCGCCACGGGTGAGTCCGCGATGCCCAAGGGCGAGTTGGTGCTCACCGCGCCGGTTGTGTTCGGGCGTCTGCATGTCTTGCCGGTGGTGGCGGAGTTCCTCGCGCAGTACCCGGAGATCGACGTGAGTCTTGTGCTGACGGACCGGGTGGTGCACTTGATGGACGAGCATGCCGATGTGGCGCTGCGCATCGGCGACTTGCCGGACTGCGCGCTTGTGGCCATCGGCATGGGGGCCGTGCGCCGTGTCGTCTGCGCCAGCCCCGGTTATCTCGACGCACACGGCGTTCCGGTAACGCCCCAGGATCTCGTCGGCCACGCGTGCATTACCTTCGAGGTGCTCGCATCGCGGCGTGCCTGGGTCTTTCGTTCGGGCAGATCCGAGCAGTCTGTGCGTATACGATCGCGACTGGCGGTCAACACGGCGGAGGCGGCAATTTCGGTGGCGGTGCTGGGGGTGGGGCTGGTGCGTGTACTGTCCTACCAGGTCGCGCAGGCGTTGCAAGACGATACCTTGAGGGTGGTACTTGGCGACTTCGAAGCGGCGCCACTCCCGGTCAGTCTGGTTCACCAAGGGCAGACACCGCTACCGCTCAAGCTGCGCGCGTTTCTCGATTTCGCGACGCCGCGCTTGCGGGCTCGGATCGCCCCCGATATTCGCTGAGGAGGGCACATGTTCGAACCTTACCTTCAGCGGTGGAACCTGACGCGCGATGGCGATGCCTTTGCTTCACTCAGCGGTCATCTCCTGCCGGTGCGGTTCCGGGACACCCCTGCCATTCTGAAGCTTTCGCACCAACCCGAGGAAATCGCGGGGGCAGATGTCATGTCATGGTGGGCGGGCGATGGCGCTGCGCCGGTGCTCGCGCACGACGGCGAGGCGCTGCTGATGGTGCGAGCGCAGGGTTCGGCATCGCTCGCGAGAATGGCCAGAGAGGGGCGCGACGATGACGCGACACGAATTCTCTGCGCAACGGCCGCGCGCTTGCATCGGCCACGCGCCGCCCCCACGCCGCCCCTCACGTCTTTGACGCAGTGGTTCAGCGCGCTGTCGACACTGTCATCGACGCAACCGCCGATACTGGCGCATAGCGCCCGTGCGGCGCGAGAATTGCTGGGTGCACCACAGGAGCGGGTGGTGTTGCACGGTGACCTTCACCATGGCAACGTGCTCGATTTCGGCGAAATGGATTGGCTCGCCATCGATCCGAAGGGGCTCCATGGTGAACGCGGTTTCGACTATGCGAATCTCTTCTGTAACCCGGACGGAGAGACGGCGCTCGCGCCCGGGATTTTCGCGCGGCGAGTCGACGTCGTGACGCAAGCAGCCGACATCGATCGTGAGCGGCTGTTGAAGTGGGTGTTGGCGTGGGCGGGCTTGTCGAGCGTGTGGTGCACGGAAGATGGCGGCGATGCCCGTCGCACGTTGGACGTGGCGTGCCTGGCGGCCGCCGCGCTTGGCATCGTCGAATGACGTTAGTACGTCCGGGATACGCCCGAGATACACGGAATGCCGGGGCGTCACGACATCGTGACGCGCAGACCTCAGCCCTTGTGCGTGTATCGCAGCCGAGTCATTTGTTCCGCGCTGTCGGCCAGCAGACCGGCGGCGTCGGCAATGGCTTTTTCCAGCGTGGTCGGACCGAAGGTCAGCGAAAAGCAGCCCGAGAACACACGCGACAGACTATCGAGCGCACTGCGGTCGATGGCGCCCGAGAGCAGCGACGCCGTGGCGCCCGCCTTGATCGCCACCTGTGCGGCAACCATCGGCGTTTTGCCGGAGAGCGTTTGTCCGTCGCTGCGGCCTTCACCGGTGATGAGCCAGTCGGCGCCTTCCACCGCCTGCGGCAGGCCGACGCGCTCGGCCACGACCTCCGCGCCGGAGCGGAACTTTGCGCCCAGCAAATGCAAGGCGAAACCCAGGCCGCCGGCAGCGCCCGCCCCCGCACGGCTCGACGCCTCGTTGGCATTGAACGCGCGATGGGCATGCCCTGCGAAATGCGCGATGGAACGGTCGAGCGGATCGACCTGTGCGTCGCTCACGCCCTTCTGCGGCCCGAAGATCGCCGTGGCGCCCTGAGGGCCATTGAGGGGATTGTTCACGTCGGACATGGCGATCAGTTCGCAGTCCTTCAGACGCGCGTCGAGCCCGTTCAGATCGATCGATGCCACGCGATGCAGCGCGGCAGGCACCGGCTGCACGGCTTCGCCCGATGCGTCGAGCAAGCGCGCACCGAGGCCGACGAGCAGGCCTGCGCCGCCGTCGTTCGTGCTGCTGCCGCCCAGCCCGATGAGTACCCGGCGTGCGCCCGTATCGAGCAGTGCGCGCAGCAACTCGCCAAGGCCAACCGTCGAGCGTTCGGCCACCGGGGTCTGCATACCGACAGGGTCGGTAATGCTCACCACGCTGGCGCTTTCGAGGACGCCCGTGCCATCGGGCATGATGCCGTACTCGGCCGTGACCGATGCCTGACCGGCGCCACGCACCGACAGCGGCACACGGCGTCCGCCTGCGGACAGCAGGGCGTCGAGCGTGCCTTCGCCGCCATCGGCCATCGGACGCAAGCGCAGATCGGCTTGCGGCAGAGCGCGGGCGATGCCGGACGCGATGGCGCGCGCCACTTCCGGGGCACTCAGTGAACCCTTGAACGAATCGGGTGCGATGACGATGATCGGGGCTTGCGCAATGCTGGACATGGAAATCGGGACAGTCGCAAAAATTGATACGGGTTGGCAGGATTCACGCTTGCGTCATGCCCGCTGGATTGTGATCGCTTATGGCGTACCGGCCGGACGGTTTATCCTGGGCCCGGTGGACGGGATTGCACGTCGCCTCGCAGCAGGGTTGGGCGCAAGACGGTGCAACGCAGTGTGACAGAAACCAGCAATATACGCGATTCGGGCCAGCGCGCATTGCGCGAATTGCCATGCTGTGAATAACGCGGGTAAGATGAGCGCCAAACAACGGCGCGTCGTCCGATCCGTCTCGGACAGGCCATATCGCCATATCGTCAGCAAGCGTGGAGCGGGGCATGAACCGGGGCAAAGACAGCAATTCCGGCACGATGCGTGAGGGGCGGCGCGATATTGCGCTCGCGGTTGCCGCAGCAGGCATGGGGCTCGCGGTTCTGGTCGCCGGGTGCGCGCAGATGGCGCCAGCGGTCGATCATGACGAACCGCCTGTAGGGACCTTGGCCGACATTGCACCGGAAAACGTAAAAGTCGAGACGTTGCCCGCCTATCGCGGCACCGTCGAGGACGCACGGAGCAACGGTGCCGTCTGGCAGGGCGCGTCGAAGAAGACATTCGCTCGCGTGAGCGCCTGCACGGCGCATCTCTGGAAGAAGCAATTGCCCCACGCGAGTCTGCAACGCATGAAGGCAGGCGCGGGTCAGACACTCCAACTTTCATCGAAAGACGACGGCATTCTCGCCGTTCTCGATCTGGTCCCGCACAAGCCGGGCAGCGAAGGCTCGCTGTATCTCGGGTCGACCGGTCCCCAGTCGCTCGCCGACGCCGTGCGTCGATGCCTCTGAGGGGACCGCGCCCCGAATGACGGCCGCGCCGCCGTGCGGCGCTCACCTTGGCGTCATGCCACGGCGAGGTATCATGACGGCGAACGTGCAGCCGGCCGGGCCGCACGAAGGTTTCTACTGCGTGCGTGCCAATGTCCCCTACCGAATCCGTCGATCTCTCCGAGATGTCGGCGACCGCCAGCGATGCCGGCGATGCCAGCCCGGCATCGCTCAATGCGCGCCAGCAGGCGCTCTTCGACGCGGTTCGCCGTGACGGCTTTCTGACCGTCGACGAGCTTGCCGCGCGCTTCGAGGTCACACCGCAGACCATCCGGCGCGACATCAACTTCCTGGCGGAGCGCAAGTGGGTACGTCGATACCACGGTGGCGTCGGACTGCCGGGCGGGGCCGAGAACGACGCCTACGATGCCCGTCAGGCGCAGTTGGCGGAAGAGAAGCGCCGCATCGCCGTGCGCCTTGCGGAGCAGATCCCCGATCACGCGTCGCTCTTCATCAATCTCGGCACCACGACCGAAGCCGTGGCCCGGGCGCTATCGCGGCATCGGGGGTTGCGTGTCATTACCAACAATCTGCATGTCGCCGCCATGATGAGCAACTATGCCGACGCCGAAGTCATCATTACCGGCGGCGTCGTGCGCGCGCGCGATCAGGGTGTGACCGGCGAGGCCACGCTCGATTTCATTCGTCAGTTCAAAGTCGATTTCGGCATCGTGGGCATCTCTGCCATCGACGCCGATGGCACGCTGCGCGACTTCGATTACCGCGAAGTCCGTGTGGCGGAAGCGATCATCGCCCACTCCCGCACCGTATTCCTCGCCGCCGATCACAGCAAGTTCGGACGCCCGGCACTCGTTCGTCTGGGGCACCTGTCGCAAGTCGACGCGCTGTTCACGGATCGCCCCGTGCCCGCCGGTATGGCGCAAGTGATCGAGGAAGCCCGCACGCAGGTGCACGTTGCGGACTGACGCCGTTATGCGCGACCACCGGTAGGCGCGGATTCGCGCATCCAGGCGTTGAAATGTGCGAATTCGAAACTCAAATGACGTTATCTGTTAGAATTTGACTCAGAATGTTCGTAAACGAACATATCGAATGAGCATTCTCGAACTTTTTCTGACTTGATGCCTATCACCCGGGAGTGACGCCGTGCAGACACCCGCTCAATCGCCATTGGACAACGGCCTGGCCGCTTATGACTTGCTGGTCGTGGGCGGCGGGATCAACGGAACGGGGATTGCGCGCGACGCCGCCGGTCGGGGGCTGCGCGTGTTGCTCGTCGAGCAGGACGATCTGGCGTCTCATACATCGTCGGCCAGTACCAAGCTGATTCACGGCGGTCTGCGCTATCTCGAGTATTACGAGTTCGGTCTGGTGCGCAAGGCGCTGCAGGAGCGTGAAGTGTTGCTGCGCGCTGCGCCGCACATCATGTGGCCGCTGCGTTTCGTGATGCCGCATATGCCGAACCTGCGTCCGGCGTGGCTGATTCGCGCGGGTCTGTTTCTCTACGATCATCTCGCGCGCCGCGAAATACTGCCCGGCTCGCGCGGTATCGATCTGCGCCGGCATCCGGCCGGCGTGCCGCTGCGTCGCGACCTGACGCGCGGCTTCGTTTATTCGGACGGTTGGGTGCAGGATGCGCGTCTGGTGGTGCTCAATGCGCAGGACGCAGCCGAGCATGGCGCGACGATTCTCACGCGCACGCGGCTCACTGGCGCGGAGCGCGGCGAGCACCTATGGACGGCCCAGCTCGAGACCCCCGAAGGTTCGCACCAGAGCGTGCGCGCGCGGGCCATCGTCAACGCGGCAGGGCCGTGGGTGGGTCATCTGCTGGGCGACGTGCTGCATCAGCGCGCGACGCATCGCGTGCGCATGGTCAAGGGAAGCCATATCGTCACGCGCAAGCTGTTCGATCACGATCACGCCTACATTTTCCAGAACCCGGACAAGCGCATCATCTTCGCGATTCCGTACGAGCGCGACTTCACGCTGATCGGCACGACCGATATCGAGTATCACGGCGATCCCGCGAACGTGGCGATCGACGACGACGAGATCGCCTATCTCTGCAAGTCCGCGAGCGAATACTTCACCCAGCCGATCGTGCCCGCCGATGTCGTCTGGACATATGCGGGCGTGCGTCCGTTGATGGAGGAGGAGGTCTCGAACCCCTCGGCCGTGACGCGCGACTACACGCTCGAACTCGACGCGCCGGGTGCACGTGCGCCGCTGCTGTCGGTGTTCGGCGGCAAGATTACGACCTACCGCCGTCTTGCGGAAGAGGCGATGTCGCATCTGCAGGGGCCGCTGGGCATCGCGCGCGGCGACTGGACGGCGGGCGCACCGCTGCCGGGCGGCGACATGGCCGAGCCGGATGCCGGCGCGTTCGAGACATCGCTGCGTGCGCAGATGCCGTGGTTGCCGCAGGCGCTGGCACACCGCTATGCCCGCACCTATGGCATGCGCACGCAGGTGCTTGTCGGGCGCGCCAACTCGCTCGATGATCTCGGCCAGCGCATCTGCGGCGATCTTTACGAGGCCGAGCTGCGCTATCTGACGCAGTTCGAATGGGCGCGCACGGCGCAAGACGTGTTGTGGCGCCGGACGAAACTCGGCTTGCATGTTGGCAAGGATGGCGAAGCGCGCGTGCAGCAGTGGTTTGCACAACACATGGACATGGCCGCCTGAATTCCGCACACGAGACCGAACAGGAGGCAAGGGCAATGGCAATGGCAGGAGGAAAATACATCCTCGCGTTCGATCAGGGCACGACCAGCTCGCGAGCGTTGTTGTTCGATCACGACGGCCGTGTCGTGGCGACTGCGCAGAAGGAATTTCGTCAGATCTATCCGCATCCGGGCTGGGTCGAACATGATCCCCGCGAAATCTGGGCGACACAGGCCGGCGTCGCGGCGCAAGCGCTGACGCATGCGGGGGCTGCCGGTCGGGACATTGCCGCCATCGGCATCACGAACCAGCGTGAGACGACCATCGTGTGGGATCGCCGCACGGGCGAGCCGGTCTACAACGCGATCGTCTGGCAGGACCGTCGCACGGCGGATTTTTGCGACCGCCTGCGAGAGGACGGGAACGAAGATCTCGTTGCGCGCCGAACCGGGCTTCGCATCGATGCCTATTTCTCCGGTAGCAAGATCCGCTGGATTCTCGACAACGTGGACGGCGCGCGCGAAGCGGCCGACGCCGGACACCTGGCCTTCGGCACCGTCGATAGCTGGCTGGTATGGCATCTGACGGGCGGCAAGCTGCATGTGACGGATGTCTCGAACGCATCGCGCACCATGCTCTTCAACATCCACACGCTCGAATGGGATGACGAACTGCTCGCGCTGCTCGGTGTGCCGCGCGGCATGCTGCCGCAAGTGCGCTCGTCGAGTGAAGTGTACGGGCACACGGCAACACCGCTGTTCTCCGTCGAGGTGCCGATCGGCGGCATCGCAGGCGATCAGCAGGCGGCGCTCTTCGGGCAGATGTGCCTCTCGCCGGGCATGGTGAAGAACACCTACGGCACGGGTTGCTTCATGGTGATGAATACCGGCAGCAAACCGCAAGCGTCGAGCCACAACCTGCTCACGACAGTGGCCTGGAAGATCGGCGACCGGGTCGACTATGCGCTCGAGGGCAGCATCTTCATCGGTGGCGCGGTCGTGCAGTGGTTGCGTGACGGGCTGGGCATCATTCGTCATTCGCGTGATGTCGAGGCGCTCGCCACCAGCGTGCCCGACGCCGATGGCGTTGTGCTCGTGCCGGCGTTCGCAGGACTCGGCGCACCGCATTGGCAGCCGCGCGCACGCGGCACGCTCTTCGGCGCGACGCGCGGCACGACCGCAGCGCATGTGGCGCGCGCCGCGCTCGACAGCATCGGGTTCCAGACGCTCGACGTCTTGCGCGCCATGGAGGCCGATGCAGGGTTGCACGTCTCGGAGTTGCGTGTCGACGGCGGCGCTGCCGCGAACGATTTGTTGATGCAATGGCAGGCCGATCTGGTGGGCGCGGATGTGGTGCGCCCCAAAGTCATCGAGACGACGGCGGCGGGCGCCGCTTATCTCGCGGGGCTGGCCGTCGGATTCTGGCCGGACATCGACACGTTGCAACGCCAGTGGCAATTGCAGCGACGCTTTTCCCGCAAGCTCTCCGAGAGCGAGGTCGCTCGTGCCGTCAGCGGCTGGCAACGGGCGGTGCGTGCCGCGAAGTTCTGGGCGGAAGAGGGCTGATACCTCGCCTCATCCCAGCGCGATCCCGCCTCATCCCGGCGCGATCCCGCCTGACTCCGCCTGACTCCGCCAGATGGTGCCTGAAGCCGCTCGAGAAAGGGGTGGCTTCAGCGTAGCGCTCTTCCTGGGGCGACGTGGCGTCGATCGCCGGCGCTGTCGTGCCGCCGATGCCGCCAGCTCGCACACCGCTCGCGCGGATGACGGCGGGCCGACTTGGCCGGACTCGCAGGCGCGAGCGACCGGCCACAGGGACTGAGGGCGCAAGGCCCGGTGCGGCGCATTTGCATGATCCCCTCCCTTACGTTTGCTCGTCGTCCAACCCCAATCGGTCACGGGTGCAATCCGTCCGCCCCAGGGGTGCTCCGGGCGAGGGATAGGCATCGGGCGTGCCGGGGCCATGTGGCGTGCATGGCGTAATTCCCGAAGCAGTCGACCCTGGCGAAGAGGCTTCCCCGAGGGCGGACGGTTTGCCTCCTCATCGATGCTAGAAACATGCCAACGAGTGCAACTCATTGAATGGAAAGAGAAGTTGATCGCCGGAATCGGCGCGTGCGCTGTCATCTGGCGAAAAACGTTTCAGGAATGAACGACGGGGAGGGCACTGCGCAGTGAGCGCTGAGCGCCGAGCGTTGCAACGTCCGGTCGGGCGCGGTTTCGTGGACTTTCGCCGTCACGGTGACGGTAAATTGGGCAATGCACTTGACACCCAATGCCGGCGGGCGTTTGCGCCGCCGGCACGGGACTTATGCAAAGGGTTATCAACAGTTGCTGTGGATATCCTCGTGAACGCCCCGGCGCAGGCGAGACCTGATCGATCGGATAACGATTCGTCAGGCGGCGGGTCGCTGGCCCATGACGAAGGTGATATCGCCCACACCCGCCACGCCGGCGTTGACCCGGTCGCCGGGTTCGAGCGGCCCGACGCCGGCCGGTGTGCCGGTGAAGATCAGATCGCCGGGGGCAAGCTTCACGCTGCGCGAGATTTCAGCGATCAGATCGGGCACCGACCAGATCAACTCATTGAGATCGCCGGTCTGGCGATTTTCACCATTGACGTTCAGCCACACCTGGCCTTCCTTCGGATGGCCGATATCGGACACGGCGTGGAGCGGGCCGCACGGTGCCGACGCATCGAACGCCTTGCCCCAGTCCCACGGACGGCGCGTGTCCTTGGCTTGCTGCTGCAAGTCGCGGCGCGTGAGATCCACGCCCACGCCGTAGCCCCACACCAGTGACAACGCCTGACGGGCGTCGACATTCTCCCCTTGCGCGCCGATGGCGACCACCAGTTCGATTTCGTGGTGCAGCTCGCGCGTGAGCGGCGGATAGGGCAGCGTGCCTTCGGCGGCAACGACGGCGTCGGCCGGCTTCATGAAAAAGAACGGCGGCTCGCGGTCCGGATTGCTGCCCATTTCGCGGGCGTGGGCGGCGTAGTTACGGCCGACGCAAAACACGCGGCGCACAGGGAAACGGGCGTCGCTGCCTGCGACGGCGACCGACGCCTGGGACGGTGCCGGAATAACGAATTGGCTCATGAGAAGACTCTTGGCAGATACGAAACAAAAACGAACGAGACACAGAGGCCGGCACGCGAGGGGGCACCGATTCCGTCGCGCCTACCGGCACGACACACGACACGCCACACGACACGACCGCATCACTTGGCAAAGACCTGCGACATATCGGCGAACGCCTTGAACTCCAGCGCGTTGCCGGCCGGGTCGTAGAAGAACAGTGTCGCCTGTTCGCCCACCTGCCCGGCGAAGCGGATATGCGGCTCGATCACGAAGCGGGTGCCGGCGGCGCGCAGGCGATCGGCCAACGCGTGCCACGCGGGCATGTCAAGGATAACGCCGAAATGCGGCACGGGAACGTCGTCGCCGTCGACCGGATTCGTGATGCGTTTGCCCGCGTCCTGTGGCGCGAGATGGGCGACCAGTTGGTGGCCGAAGAAGTCGAAGTCGATCCAGTGGTCCGAGCTGCGACCTTCGGCGCAGCCCATTACGCCGCCATAAAAGCGGCGGGCCGCGTCGAGATCGTCGACCGGGAATGCGAGATGAAACAGCGGCGTTGTCATAAGAGACTCCAGTGCAGTGTAGGGGTGAATGCGCGTCGCTCGAGACGAGGACTCGCGGGCGAATTTTCCTTCGCCGCCGACAAGGTGAACGACATTGCCCATTTGCGGTAAATTCTATCCATCGATAAAAATAATCAGAAACGAATAATTCGGCGTCTCAGCCACAAAATTTTCGATCCATGATTCGTTACCTGAAAACCTTCGTCACGGCCGCCGAAACGGCATCTTTCTCGGCGGCAGGTGCACGTCTCGGACTGACCCAGTCGGCCGTGAGCGCGCAGATTCAGCGTCTTGAAGACGACCTCGGCGTGCAGCTCTTCGAGCGCACGGCACGCGCGGTGTCGTTATCGGACGACGGCCGCCGACTGCTTGCACAGGCGCAGGGGTTGATTGCGGGCTATCAAGCCATGCGCGGCGAGGCGGCGGCACACGGCGGTCAGGCGGCACTCGCGCCGATTCACGTGGGCGCGATCCTCACGGTTCAGCTCGGCCTACTGCCGGGAGCGGTGGCGCGCTGGACGGCATTCGGTGCGATGCCGCATCTGAACGTCGTGCCGGGCATGTCGGTGCAATTGCTCGCGCAGCTCGACGCGAAGGAGCTCGATCTGGCCATCATGATCCGGCCACGCATTGGCGTGCCCGCCGATATGAAGTGGCTGACACTCATGCACGAGCCCTACGTGGCGATCGCGCCGAAAGGCACGGGCGGGACGATAGCCGACTGGTCGGCAGCCATGCCGTTCGTGCGTTACAACCGTCGCTCGTATGGTGGTGAGTTGGTCGAGCGATACCTGCGACGGCACCGGCTCTGGGTGCGCGAGGGGGTGGAGCTGGACGAGCCCGAAGTCATTCTGCGCATGGTGCGGGCGCGGCTGGGGTGGTCGATCGTGCCCGCCACGCTCATCGGCTTGCCGGTCGGGGGTAAGGCGGCGTCGACAGGGGGCAGGGGCGGGGCGAGTGGCGTGCAAGTGCTGCCGCTCAGTGGCGTGCCGCTCACGCGCGAGTTGGGCGTGCTCGTGCGCCAGTCGGCACGCCGACGTGCGCCGGTCGCGACACTGATGCAGTGTCTTGCCGACGAGGCTCAGTCGCGCGGCCAGGGACCGGTGCGGGGCTGAGCCGGCCTATCCGTTGCCCCGCCCAACGCTTGCCACAGTGCGGCCGTGTCCGTCAGACGATCTCCCTGAGCTTCGAGCCGGGCACGCGTGGCGTCGAGCGCTTGGCGCTGCACGTCGAGCCATGACAGATGACTGATGCCGCCAGCCCGATACCGCTCGCTCGCTATCTGCAGGGACGTTTCCGCTCGCTGTGCCGCCTCGGCCCGCGCGGCCAGCGTGCTGGCATCGGACGCGAGCGTGCGCAGGGCGTCGGCGACCTGTGCGAGGCCAAGCAGCACGGTGTCCTGATACGCCGCCAGCGCGGCGTCGTAAGCCGCGATGGCCGAGCGCCGTTGCGCACGTAACTCGCCGCCGCGAAAGAGCGGTTGCAGCAGGTTCATCCCAATGTTCCAGATATTGATGCCGTCGCCCAGATCGGCCGCTCGCATGCGCTGGGTGCCGAAGGTGCCGGAGAGGGTGAACTGTGGATAGAGATTCGCACTCGCGACGCCGACATCGGCACTCGCCTTGTGCAGCAGCGCTTCGGCGGCGCGGATATCCGGGCGTCGCCGCGCCAAGGTGGACGGCAACGAGACGGGCACCGTCTGCGGCAATCGGAGCGTGTCGAGATCGATGACCGGCGAGGCGAATGCGCCCGGTGCCTGGCCGGTCAAACGTGCCAACTGGTGATCGTATTGTGCGATCTGCGATCGCAACGCGGGCAGTCGGGCTTCGGTCTGAGCAACGAGCGCGGCCTGATTCTCGACGTCGAGCCTGGCCACACCGCCTGCGCGTTCGCGTGCACGCGTGATGTCGAGCTGTACGCGCTGCGAACTCGCCATGCCTTCGAGCGCCGAGAGCTGTGCCCGCGCGCTTGCCTGACGCAAGGCGGCCGTGACCACATTGCCCGCGAGCGAGAGTCTGGCGGCTTCCAGGGTGAAGTGCTGATAGTCGACCTGTGCGGCGAGCGCTTCGAGTGCACGGCGATTCGCGCCGAACACGTCGAGCGTATAGGAGATGGAGACATTCGCGTTGTATAGCGTGAACGGCCCGGGATTCGGCACGTTGGTCACGCCGAGCGACGCCAGATCGACCTGTTGACGCGTGCCGGAGAGCTTCAGATTTGCCGAGGGCAGTTCGCGCGCGCCTGCCTGCGCGCGATAGTCCTCTTGGGCCTGGCGCAGCTTCGCCTCGGCTTGCCGCAGCGTGGGACTATCGGCTAAGGCCTGTGCGACGAGGGTGTCCAGCGCGGGCGAGCCGAAGCGCGTCCACCACCCGGACGGCACGTCTTCGCCGGTCACGAAGGTCTGCGCGGCGCCTTGGGCGCCGTTGGCCCCGACGGTCGTCGACGGCTGAGCGCCGGTGGTGTATTGCGCGACGCTCGTGGCATCGGGCGTGCGAAAGTCGGGGCCGAGCGTACAGGCTGCGAGCGTCGCGCTCAGACCGAGCGCCGCGCACAGCGATGGGCTGCGCGAGCGGCGGCGACGATGCGGACGTTGGACAACGCACATGATGGCCTCAATCGAGCGTTCGTTTATAGAACTTCACCGCGACCGCCATGAGCACGGCGGAGAAGACCAGCAACGGCCACAGGTCTTGCCAGGCATCGCTCCAACCATTGCCCTTGAGCAAAATGCCGCGAATGAGCCGGTTGAAATAGGTGAGCGGCAGCACGTTTCCGATCGCCTGTGCCCAGGCGGGCATGCCGCCGAAGGGAAACATGAAGCCCGAGAGCAGCATGCTCGGCAGAAAGTAGAACACCGTAAGCTGCATGGCCTGCAACTGATTCTGTGCGAACGACGACAGCGCAATACCGACGGTCAGATTGGCGGCGATGAATACCAGTGCGGCGAGGTAGATCGCGATGACGCTGCCCTGGAAGGGCACGTGAAAGACATAGCGTGCGGCGATCAGGATGATGCTCGCCTGGAGCAGTCCGATGGCGATGTAAGGCACGATCTTGCCTGTCATGACTTCGATGGGCAAGACGGGCGTGGCGAGCAGATTCTCCATCGTGCCGCGCTCGCGCTCGCGCACGATGGCAAGTCCCGTCATCATCGCCAGTGTCATGGTAAGAATCACGCCCATCAGGCCGGGAATGATGTTGTACTGCGTGATGCCTTCCGCGTTGTAGAGGCGATGCACCTGCACGTCGAACGCGCCCGGTGCGCCGGCCAGTGCGGCCAGCGGGCCCGTCAGGTCTTTTTGCGCGACGGATTGGGCGATGGCGGGCAACGCACCAAGTGCCGAGGCCATTGCCATCGGGTCGGTGGCATCGGCCTCGATGAGCAGGGCGGGGCGTTCGCCGCGAAGCAGCCTGCGCGTGAAGTCGGCGGGAATGTTCAGCACGAACTGCGCGCGACCTTGCGCCAGCGCGGCGCGCCCGGCGTCCTCGCTCGTCAACGTCTCGGTAAAGCGAAAATAGCCCGAATGCTCCATTGCGGCCATGAAGCTGCGCGTGAATTCGCTGTTGTCGGCAACGAGCACCGCCGTGGGCATGTGTTTGGGATCGGAGTTGATGGCGAAGCCGAAGAGCGTGAGCTGCACGAGCGGCACCCCCACGATCATCGCGAATGTGACGCGGTCGCGGCGTAGTTGCAGGAATTCCTTGCACACGATGCTCCACCACCGTGCGATGGAGAACCCCAGCGGCGTGCTCATGCGTTGTCTCCGAAGTTGTCTTTCGCGTGGCGCATCAGGTAGACGAACACATCTTCCAGGCTCGTGTCGATGGGCGAGACCTGGAGCCCTCGTTCGCTGGCCAGATCGCGCAGCAATAGCTCCAGGGCGCCGGCGTCCTGTCCGCTCACATGCAACGCGTCGCCGAAGGCGACCGTCTGCGCCACCGCGGGTTGTGCGCGGAGTTCGCGCGCAAGATCCACGAGATGATCGCCAAGGACTCTCCACGTCGACAGATGCTGGCTGGCGACGACCTCGGCGGCCGTGCCTTGCGCGAGCAGTTCGCCGTAAGAGATATAGGCGAGTTTGTGGCAGCGTTCCGCTTCGTCCATGTAATGGGTACTCACGAGCACCGAAATGCCGCGCGCGGCCAACGTGTGCAGTTCTTCCCAGAAGGCGCGCCGGGCGGACGGGTCGACGCCTGCGGTCGGCTCGTCGAGCAGCAGCACCTGCGGTTCGTGCAACATGCACGCCGCGAGCGCCAGACGCTGCTTCCAGCCGCCGGAGAGCGACCCCGTGAGCTGCTTTGCGCGGCCTTTCAGGCCGAGCGCATCGATGGCCCGGTCGACGGCGTCGCGCCGGTTCGCCATGCCATACACCCGCGCCACGAAATCGAGGTTCTCGCGAATCGTCAGGTCTTCCCAATACGAGAATCGCTGCGTCATGTAGCCCACGTGACGCTTGATCTGCGCGCTCTCGCGCACGATATCGAAACCCAGGCACGTGCCGCTGCCCGAATCGGGTGTGAGCAGCCCGCACATCATGCGGATGCAGGTCGTCTTGCCACTGCCGTTCGGTCCGAGAAAACCGAAGATCTCGCCGCGCCGCACCTGTAGCGACACGTCCTTGACGACGTGCTTGTCGCCGAAGTGCTTGTTCAAGCGATTCACGTCGATGGCAAGATCGCCATCGCCACTTCGGGGTGTGACGATTTCACGCGGGCGCGCGGCGCGGCCATTCATGGTTGCGTCACCTGAACAGGCTGTCCCGGATTGAGCTTGACGGCGTCCGCCGGGGCGGGGTGAGCTTCGATCATGTAGACGAGCTTGTCGCGCGTGTCGTTGCTATAGATGACGGGGGGCGTGTACTCGGCCTGGTCGGCGACGTACGTGATGCGGGCCGGCATTCCTGCGCCACATCCGTCGCAGGCGATGTGCACGGTCTGCCCTGCGCGCAGGTGGCCCAGGGTGGTCTCGGGCACGAAGAAGCGCACCTTGATGTTGCCCGGCGGTAGCAGACGCACGACGGGACTCCCGGCGGGCACCCATTCCCCGACGCGATACATCGTGTCGTAGACGCGCCCCGGGGCGCTGGCGGCCGGACGCTTCTGAGCGAGTTGCCAGTCGGCTTGTGCGAGCGACGCGCGTGCGACATCCACTTGCGCCGTTTGCGCCTGTTGCTGGGCTTGCCGGCCCGGCAATCTCGCCACCGCCAGACTGCTTTGCAACTCCTGCACGCGCGCGGCACTGCTGCGGGCGTCGGCGCGGCTGGCGTCGAGTTGTTCGCGCGATATGCCACCCGCAGCGTACTGCGTCTGATCCCGGTCGAACTGAGCGAGCGCCTTGTCGCGCACGGCCACGGCCTGCTTGAGCTGGGCGGCCGCGACGGCGATTTCGTCGGGACGCTTCCCGGTTTGAAGGTCGCGCGACTGGGCTTCGGCGCTGGCAAGTGCGTCGCGCGCGCGGGCCTGAGCCGCCTGTTCGAAAGTGGCTTCGAGTTCGAAGAGTGCGTCGCCCGTCTTGACCTGCTGGCCGCGGGTTACCGAGAGCGTTTGGAGCGTTCCGGCCTGGGATGAAGCCACATAGACGAACTCGCCCTCCACATAGCCTTGCCACGGTCTGGGACCGTGCTCGCCGCAACCGACCAGCGCAGTCGTGACGGCAAGGGTCATGGCGTTAGTGCACATGCGTGAGATGGCCGGCATGACGCGCCTCGATCGTTGCGGTTGTTCTGTGCCACCTTAGCGCAAAATCGGCGCTACGGGGCAATGACGGGACATCGCACGGGCGGCATGCGCGCGCGGGGACTCTCTGCTATTGTGTGCGCACATGTCCGGCGGCGCGCGAGCGGTAGCGGCGCTGCGCACCGGACTTCATGCAAGGAGCTTGATTGATATGTCCCACGACACGTTCGACGAAAACGACTGGAAGCGATTTCTGAAGCACATCGGCGAAGACCCGAACCGCCCCGGCCTGCACGAAACACCGTCGCGGGTGCAAAAGGCGTGGCGCCAATGGACGGCCGGTTACGACCAGGACCCGGCAGAAGTCCTCAAAGTCTTCGAAGACGGGGCCGAGCAGTACAACGAACTGATTGTCGTGCGCGGAATTCCCGTCTACAGCCATTGCGAGCACCACCTCGCCCCGTTTTTCGGCAAGGCGACCATCGGCTATCTGCCCAATGGGAAGATCGTCGGATTGTCGAAGCTCACGCGCCTGGTCGACTGCTTCGCCCGCCGCTTGCAGGTGCAGGAGCGTCTGACGACGCAGGTCGCCGAAGCGCTGATGACGCACCTGCAACCGAAGGCCGTTGGCGTGGTGGTGTCGTGCCGTCACATGTGTATGGAGAGCCGCGGCATTCGCACGGCGGGCGAAGAGACGGTCACATCGGCCATGCTCGGCGAACTGCAGCCGAATCTGGCGTTGCGCACCGAGTTCCTCGCGCTCGCTCGCGACAAGTAGCCGCCTTATTTGGCCGACGCAATGATGAGCTTGAACGGAAGCGCAAGCAGGGCGGTGCCCGCCACACCGGCGCACCAGAGCGCGACGAACCATCCCCAGCGAATCAGCCGCTGCTGCCAGGGGCATTGAGCGAC
This sequence comes from Pandoraea sp., assembly GCF_041919235.1. Lineage (NCBI taxonomy): Bacteria > Pseudomonadati > Pseudomonadota > Betaproteobacteria > Burkholderiales > Burkholderiaceae > Pandoraea > Pandoraea sp. Next base: position 67,645 of record NZ_JAYRUC010000024.1, on the reverse strand, counting down.
GGCCCGCTCGCGCTGCTGGCGCACGGCGGGACGTACGAGATCAGTGATAGTGCGCATCGCGAGTCACCTTGCCACGGAACACCCAGTACGCGAGCATCGTGTAAGCGAGAATCACCGGAATGATGAAGGCGGCGCCCCAGAGCGTGAACGACAGACTCGACGTCGGCGCTGCCGCATCCCACAGCGTGATGCCAGGCAGAATCGCGTACGGATACGCGCTGATGAGAAGGCCGCTGTAGCCGAGGAACACGAGTCCGATGGCGAGCCAGAACGGTGTCGCATCGTGCGCCCGGCGCAGCACGCGGCGCATCACAAGGGTGGCGCCCGCCACGAGGAACGGCACCGGCAGGCAGCGCCAGAACCACTGACCGTCGAACCATCGCTCGGCGACGAGCGGCAGGCGCAGCGGCGTCCATAGCGAGACGACGCCCATGATTGCCACGAGCGCCAGCGTCAACGGCCAGGCGAGCACGCGCAGACGGCGCTGCAAATCGCCCTCGGTCTTGCCGATCAGCCAGCAGGCCCCGAGCAGCGCGTATGTCACGAGCAGCCCCAATCCGGTAAACAGGTTGAACGCGGTGACCCAGCCGAATGCATCGCCCGCGAACTGACCGTTCTCGACCGGAATGCCCGACAGATACGCGCCGAGCGCGACGCCTTGGAAAAACGTCGCACCGGCCGAGCCACCGATGAAGGCGAGATCCCACCACGGCCGGGTACGACGCGATTTGCCGCGAATCTCAAACGCCACGCCACGGAAGATCAGGCAGACAAGCATGAGCATGAGCGGCAGATAGAGCGCCGAGAGCAGCACCGAATACACCATCGGGAACGCGGCGAGCAACCCCGCGCCGCCGAGAACGAGCCACGTCTCGTTGCCGTCCCAGACCGGGGCGACGGAGTTCATCATCGTGTCGCGCTCGCGCGCATCGGGAAAGAACGGGAAGAGAATGCCGATGCCAAGGTCGAAGCCGTCGAGCACGACGTAGAGAAACAGGCCGAGCGCAATGATGGCGGCCCACGCTAAGGTCAGATCCATGAGAATTCTCGTTAAGGTCGATGGCGTGCCGGGCGACGATCAGATCGCGTGCGCGCCGTGGGTGTCCATGCGCCCCGACAGGCCCGACATGGCGGGGGCGTCTTGCGACGAGAGATCGCCGCCGGAGGGCGCCGAGGTGTCGCCGGGCAGTACCGGCCCCCCGCGCAGCAGCTTCAGCAGGTAATAGACACCGGTGCCAAACACGAGGAAGTAAGTCAGCACGAGCACCAGCAGCGAGACCTGGACTTGCTGCGCGCTCACCGGGGACATGGCCTGTGCGGTGCGCATCACGCCGTAGACCACCCACGGCTGGCGGCCGGCTTCGGTCGTGACCCAGCCCGCGAGCAGGGCGACGAAACCGGTTGGCGAGAGGGCGAGCATGACGCGGGCAAAGCGGCGCGACGTGAAGAGCGCGCCACGACGGCGCAGCCACACGGCGGTGAGCGCAGCGGCGATCATCGCGAGGCCGAGGCCGACCATGACGCGAAAACTCCAGAACACGAGCGGCACGTTGGGGCGCTCGTCCTTGGGGAATTCCTTCAAGCCGCGAATCTCGCCGTTCCAGCTATGGGTGAGGATGAGGCTGCCCAGATGCGGCACTTCGAGCGCATAGCGGGTGGTTTCGGCGTCCATGTCGGGCCAGCCGAACAGGTTCAGCGGCGTGCCCCCGGTCTTCGTCTCCCAAAGTCCTTCGATCGCGGCGATCTTCGCGGGCTGATATTCCCGCGTGTTCAGCCCGTGAAGATCGCCGACGAACGCCTGAAGGGGCGCGAAGATCAGCAGCAGCCACATGGCCATCGAAAACATGGTCTTGACCGCCGGATCGCGCCGCCCGCGCAACAGATGCCACGCACCGGTGCCCGCCACGACGAGCGCGGCTACGACAAACGCTGCGATGCTCATGTGCGCCAGACGATAGGGGAAGGACGGGTTGAAGATCACGTCCCACCACGACAGCACGACCACGCGGCCGTCGACGATCTCGAAGCCCTGCGGCGTTTGCATCCAGCTATTCGACGCGAGAATCCAGAACGTCGAGATCAACGTGCCGATGGCGACGCATAACGTCGCGGCGAAGTGCGCGCGCGGACTCACGCGGTTCCAGCCGAACAGCATGATGCCGAGGAACCCCGCTTCGAGGAAGAACGCCGTCATCACCTCGTAAGTGAGCAGCGGCCCGGTGACCGCGCCAGCGAAGCTCGAAAAGCCCGACCAGTTGGTGCCGAACTGATACGCCATCACGACGCCGGAGACGACGCCCATGCCGAAGCACACGGCGAAAGCCTTCGACCAGAAGCGGCACAAGTCGAGATAGTGTTGCCGACGTGTTTTGAGCCATAGACCTTCGAGTACGGCGATGAAGCTGGCCAGACCGATGGAGACGGCAGGGAAAATGATGTGAAACGAAACCGTGAACGCGAATTGCAGACGCGCCAGGTCGAGGGCTTCCGGAACGGCAGTCATGTTGTGCTCTATGTATGCAAACGAACCTTGTCTTGTATGGCGTCAATGACCGCTGTACGCCATTTGTTTGCATGCATATTAAGCCGTGCTGCACCGCAGCACGCGTGACAAGTCGTCACATGTGGCGACTTGACGCGGTACCGTTTGACGCCTTGCCTCGCGCTACTTGTCTGTTTTGCAAGGGATTCGTGTTCACGCTCGGTGCGACCTCATGTCACATCCAGGGCACGTCTGCGCGCGGCGGCGAGGGGGACAGCTCGCTAGGCGAGGAGGCCGGCGCCGATATTGATCGACAGGCCCAGCACGGCGAGATTGAAGAAGAACGAGAGAATGGCCTGCGCAAGCGTGGTGCGGCGCATGCGGCGCGATTTCAGGGCCACGTCGGCCGTTTGCGAGGCGACGGCGATGGTGAACGAAAAATACAGGAAGTCCCAGTAATCCGGATCGCAGTCGTGGTCTGGCCAGGCCAGTGCGTAGGGCGATTCCGTATCCGTGAAGTACAGACGCGCGTAATGCAGCGTGTAGATCGTCGGCACGAGAAACCATCCGGCGATAAGCGTGGAGGCGGCGAACAGCACATGTTCGGACGCTTGATGCGGTGCGCCGGTCTTCGCGCTGGCGAGGACGTGGATGATGGCGGCCACGCTGGCGATGGCCGACAAACTGACCAGGGTGAGCACGACGGCCGCGCTCTGGTCTTCCTGTTCGGCGAAGCGTTCGATGCTGCGTTTGGGCGCGGTGACCATCATGAACCAGATCATCGCGAGATAGGACCAGACGCTGGCGTTCCAGCCAATCAGCGTGCGCGTGAGTGCACTCAATTCTCCACGCACGATGCCCTGGGCGAAGAGACCGGCAAGCACGCCAATGACAATCGCGATGAGCAGTCGCGGGTGAAAGCGGAGCAGATGCGGAAACAGCTTGGCGTTCATGGGGGAAATCCGGACGTTGACGGCGGGCGGATCCATTATCCCCCAACGCAGCCACGCGCCCGTCGCTATCGAAAGGGGGCACGGTTGTGGTGCACCGCCGCATCGCGATGCGGCATCGTGCCCGTTGCGATGTCATTGAGCATGTGGCGCGGACATCCCGACACGCCGACACGCCGCCCGCGCCCGTTTTTCCATGCGGCGCCCATGGCGTGTCCAGCCACGATCTGCGGGGCTGTGCCAGCGATTGTGGCGACGTCATGCGTACACATGGCACGCCATTTGCTAGTGATTGCGTAAGGCCAACGGCGGCCGAGTGAAGACAAGCGAATTTTCTGCACCGCATGCATTTCCCCGCGTGAGCGGGGACTTCGGGGCAACGGCGTCCCGAAGCCATAAGCCTGTTCACAGGCGTACGGCTTCGGGACGCCTTTTTTTTCGGCATACGAACACGAGGGTATCCATGAGCACGCTCACGCAATCGTTGAAAAGTGGCAACTGGCGCGCGCTGGTTGCGTGTTTTCTTTACTTCGACACGGGTTTCACCGTCTGGGTGATGCTCGGGCCTCTGGCACCGTTCATCGGCAAAGACATTGCGATGACGCCAGCGCAAACGGGTTTTCTGGTGGCGGTTCCGGTGCTGGGCGCGGCGATTCTGCGCGTAACGCTGGGCAACCTCTATCAGGCGTTCGACGGTCGCAAGGTGGCGCTGATGGGGCTCGCGTTGTCGGCCATTCCGTCGGTGGTGCTGTTGCTCATGCCGGGCACGCCGACCTACACGCTGCTGCTCGTGCTCGGGGTGTTCCTCGGCGTGGGCGGGGCGAGCTTCGCCGTGGCGTTGCCGATGGCGGGCAGCAACTATCCGCCGAAGGTGCAGGGACTGGTGCTTGGACTTGCCGCCGCGGGGAACATCGGCGCGGTGCTCGACGGCTTCATGTTCCCGGGACTGGCCGAGCATTTCGGCTGGGCGCGTGCGGCCGGCGCCGCGCTGCCGTTGCTCGCGCTCGCTGCACTGGCAGTGGTGTTCTGGGCGAAGGACCAGGGCGTGAAATCGGGCAGCGCACCGCGTGCGTTCACGAGCTTCTTCATCACCGTGTTCGGTCTCGTCGCACTCGTGCTGTGCGTGCATGCCGGTGCGTTCGGCGAAGGCAAGGCCGGGGTATTGCTGCTGCCGGTGCTTGGCGCGTTGCTCGCGATTGCCGTGCTGCCGCGCCACTATCGCGGTGTGCTGGGCGAGCGCGATACCTGGGTCATCATGCTGGTCTACAGCATTACGTTTGGCGGATTTGTGGGCATGTCGTCGTACGTGACGACGCTGCTTATCTCGTTGTATGGCATGCCGCGCATCGAAGCGGGGCTGTTCATGTCGCTGCTCGCGTTTCTCGGCGCGCTGGTACGTCCTGTCGGCGGGCTGGTGGCCGACCGGATTTCGGGCGTGCGCGCGCTGGTGCTGTTGCTCGCTGCGATTTCGGTCATCGACTTTGTCTTCGCCGCGTGGATGCCGCCGCAAGGGGCCGGTATCGCACTGCTGGTGCTGATCTACATGTGCTTCGGGCTCGGTAACGGTGCAACGTTCCAACTCGTGCCGCAGCGCTGGCAAGGCAAGACGGGCCTGATGTCGGGCATCGTCGGCGCGGCCGGCGGCATCGGCGGATTTTATCTGCCGGTCATCATGGGCATTGCCAAGGAATCGACGGGCAGCTACCAGATGGGCTTCGCCACGTTCGGCGCCCTGGCGGCCCTCGCGTTCGTGCTGGTCGCGGCGCTGCGCACGCACTGGATGTCGTGGGCATTGCCCACCGAGGTTGCCGGCGGCGCTGTCCTTGCGGGCGGCGTAGCGCACGTCGAGTAAGCGCAGCGCATTGCTGCCATTCGAGGCCATTCACGGCCATTCACGGCCATTCACGGCCCGTCGATGCTCCGGCACGGCGGGCCGTTTTGTTTTCTCACGGCGCTGGACATCGCCGCGGGCGGATCATGCGCCCGGTTGGAACATTGCGTTGAGGGTTGCGCCGCTCGCCGCGCCGCCGAAGCCGTCGAAGCGGCCTTCGGCGAGTGCCTGTGCCGCGTGCATGAAGCCGCCCCACGCGGCGCGGGCGAGCGCACCGCCCACGCTCACGCGCCGCACGCCGAGATCGGCAAGCGCCTGCAGCGTGAGCGACGAATTGCTGCCGATCAACACGTTCACCGGTTTCGGCGCCACGGCCGCGACGACGGCCCGGATCTGCTTTGCGGACTGAATACCCGGCGCGTAGAGGCAATCGGCGCCAGCTTCGGCATAGGCCTGAAGACGTGCGATGGCGTCGTCGAGATCGGGCACGCCCGCGAAAAAGTTCTCGGCGCGGCCGATGAGGAGGGTGTCGCCGCCGGTCTCGTCGATTGCACGACGCGCGGCTTTCATGCGCTCGACCGCCTCGCTCAGCGGGAATAGCGGCGCGTTGGCGTCGCCGGTCGAGTCTTCGATGGACAACCCGGAAACGCCCGTCGCCACGGCCATTTTGACGCTCTGCGCCACTTGCTCGGGCGTATCGCCGAAGCCGCTTTCGAAGTCGGCGTTGACGGGCAGCTCGGTGGCGTCGACAAGGGTGCGCAAATGCGCAAGGACGGTGTCGCGCGTCACGCCATTGTCGGGGTGGCCCGTCGACCAGGCGAAGCCGGAACTCGTCGACGCAATCGCCTTGAACCCCGCGTGTTCGAGGTATCGGGCACTGCCCGCGTCCCACGGATTCGGGATCACAAAGCAACCGGCACGGTGGAGTTCGCGAAAGGCGGCGCGTTTTTCGGCAGTGCTGCGTGGCATGGTCATGTCTCCTTGAGCGCGCGCGAGGTCGTTCTCGCGGCGCATGCAATGCCCGATCATCGCGGTTTTGCATCATGCTCGCAAGGCTGCGTCCGGCGAGGTGCGATGCAATGACGACTTGGAGACGTTTTTCGCCGATCGCCACGCGACACAGGTATCCGCCCGGCGTGTAATTCGCTGTAACAACTTTTTTTGCGACATTGCGGGAATAAGCGCCATTTAATCCGCGTTATGCAATCATCTTGTTCTGCATTCCCAGGATCTGCGACGTGAATCGTTTGCCTCCCTCCGTTTCATCCGCGTCGGCACGCAAGCCAGGCGTTGCCTTGTATGAAGACGTCAAGTACACCCGAGTGGCGATGCTGCTGCACTGGGCGATTGCGCTGTTGATACTCGGTAACGCTGCTATCGGTCAGACGATTGCCTTGCTGCCCGACGCCACGCTCGAGAAGATCGACGTGCGTTTCTGGATCGATCTGCACAAGTCCATCGGCATCACGGTGCTGGGGCTCGCGATTCTGCGCTTGCTGTGGCGGGCGACGCACCGTCCGCCCGCACTCTCGCAGGTCTTTGCTTCCTGGGAGCGCACGGCCGCGCATCTGGCGCATTGGCTGCTCTATGTCCTGATTTTCGTGCTGCCGCTCTCGGGCTGGGCACACGACTCGGCGTGGGTGGCAGCGTCGACCCATCCGCTGACCCTGTTCGGCGTCGTGCCCTTTCCGCGCATGGGCTTTCTGATGGCAATGAATGATGCGAGCAAGGACTACTGGCATACCTTGCTGGGGAGCGTCCACACGTATTGCGCCTACGGTTTGTACGTGTTGTTGGCGTTGCACGTCGGCGGTGCGCTCAAGCATCAGTGGATCGATCGTCACTCGGTGCTCGGTCGGATGCTGCCATGAGCGATGATCTGACGGCGAAAGCGTCGCATCTCGAAGCCGCACGCGAGCAGCACTCGCCGCGCTTCACGCTGCCGCCGACACCGCTTGCGAGCTGGCTTGTGCATACGGGCGTGGCGGTCCTGTGGTGCTTGCTGTTTGCGCAGGCTTTCTTCCTCAAAGGGGTGTTCGCGTGGGGAACCGGGGTGGCGTACGTCGTGTACGACACGGTGCTGCTCGCGTTCGTGTTCTGGCAGGCGCGGCGCTTGATGCGCCCCGATCCGGACGACATCGCCGCTGGCGCAGCCAGTGACGCCACCGCCGTTCGGCTGTCGCTGGGCGTGGTGGTTGCGGCGCACAACGAGGCGGCGGCATTGCCGGTCACCTTGCGCGCGCTCATGGCGGGGCGGCGCGTGCCGGACGCCATCGTCATCGCCGACGACGGTTCGAGCGACGGCACGGCCGCGCTGCTCACCGGCGAATACGGACTCGTAGACCCCGGCTTGGGTGGCCTGAGTGGGCCGAGTACGCGCTATCCGAATTTGCGATGGCTGCGCTTGCCCCATGGGGGTAAGGCGCGCGCACTCAACGCTGCGCTGGGGGACATCGATACGGATATCGTGATGACGGTCGACGCCGACACGTTGCTCGACGTTGAAGCGTGCGCCGCGATGCACCATGCCTTTGCGCGCCGTGCGCAACTGGTCGCCGCGACCGGTGTGCTCACACCTGTGTGCGGACATTCGGCGAGCGCTCGCGTGTTGCAGTTTTTCCAGACGTACGAGTACATCCGAAACTTCATCTCGCGTTTCGCGTGGATGCGCGCAGACGGTCTGTTGCTGATTTCGGGCGCGTTCGCCTGCTTTCGACGCGACGCGGTGCTGGCGGTGGGGGGCTTCGATCCGGCCTGTCTGGTCGAGGACTACGAGTTGATTCATCGCCTGCGCCGCTATTCGGTCACGCACGCGCTGGGATGGGAGGTTCGCGTGGTTGGCGGTGCGCAAGCGATCACCGATGCGCCCGGCACGCTTGCGAGCTTCTTGCGTCAGCGTCGCCGTTGGTTTGCGGGGTTTTTGCAGACGCAATACTGGTATCGCGATATGGTCGGCAACCGCCGTTACGGCAATCTGGGGCGTTGGATGCTGCCGGTGAAGGCCTTCGACACGCTTCAGCCGATCTACGGACTGACAGCCTTCGCGCTGCTCGTGACGTTCGTCTGCAAGGGGCATTACGGTGTGGTGCTACCGGTCTCGGGCATCATTCTCGGCAAGATCGTTCTCGATCTGGGCTTTCATCTCTGGTCCGTGCATGCCTATCGGCGCTGGACCGGACACCGCGCCGGCACGAGCCTCGGGTGGGCGTTCGTCGCGGCGGTATTGGAGCCGTTTTCTTTCCAACTGATGCGACACACGGGGGCGGTGCTGGGCTGGGGGCACTTCCTGAGCGGGCGTCAGCGCTGGGGCGTTCAGGTACGACGCGGTATCCTGTCGGGCGAGCGTGGGGCGGGGGCGCCACGCGACAGGTGATTTTCCGACGGTCTCTACTTCCTGATGATTCGATTTTCGACGTGGCTGGCAATGACGTATGCGCTTGGCGCGATATTGAGCGTGGCCGGGTGCAGTGCACCCGCGCGCAGGCCGTCCGGTCCCGACTATGCTGCGATCGGCGGGGCGGCCGAGGCGCGTGGCGACTGGGACGACGCGCGCCGGGCCTTCGGGCAGGCAGTGCTCGTGGCGGACCAGTCGGGGTGGCCGGCGTTGCAGCGTGCGGCCATGCACTTCGACTACGGCCGCGCGCTGGGCGTGACCTGCTACTACACCGAAGCGGAGCGTGAGTTGAATCTCGCGTACGACCTCGATATTCTGACGGGGCACTTCCGGTATCCGGCGCTGGTCGAGCTGGGGCGGCTTTCACTCGAGCAGCGCCAGTTTGCATTGTCGGTGAAATATTTCAGGCAGGCGTTGGCGTCGCTCGACCGGAAGGAGGCGGCGCGAAAAATGCCCTTCGCCTATGCCGCGTTGCTCGACGACTATGCGTTGGCCTTGGGTGGCGCGGGCGACGCCAAAGCGGCCGCGCGCATCATCGATCGCGCGGCGAAGGTGCGGGCCGACCTTGGCGATGCGGCCCTCGGGCCAGCGACATTACGCACGCCATACGGCACCCATTGCGGCCAACGCTCGGCGGGTGCACGATGAACTTTCTGCGCGTTCCCCTGGAGAGCGCTGGCGACTTCGACGACATCATCGACGTTCGTACACCGCTCGAATTCGCCGACGACCATATTCCCGGGGCGATCAACGCACCCGTGCTCAGCAACGAAGAACGTGTCATCGTCGGCACGATGTACAAACAGGTGTCTGCGTTCGATGCCTCGCGTGCAGGTGCGGCCATGGTCGCGCGCAATATTGCCGCTCATCTCGAAACCACATTCGCCGACCGGCCGCGCAACTGGCGCCCGCTCATCTATTGCTGGCGAGGTGGCAAGCGTTCCGAGTCGATGACCGTCGTGATGAACATGGTCGGCTGGCGGGCGCGCCAGCTCGAGGGTGGCTACAAGACCTACCGGCGCGACATTGTGACATCGCTCGACGCGCTGCCGCCGATGCTCGATTACATCGTGCTCGCGGGTCACACGGGAAGCGGCAAGACCCGTCTGTTGCGCGCCCTGGCGGACGTCGGCGCCCAGACGCTCGATCTCGAAGCGCTGGCGATGCATCGTGGGTCGGTGCTCGGCGCGGTACCCGACGTGCGTCAGCCGTCGCAGCGCTCGTTCGATACGTCGCTGATCGCCGCGTTACGCGGTTTCGATCCGAGACGGCCAGTGTTCGTCGAAGCGGAGAGCCGCCGAATCGGACTCATCACGCTGCCCGAAACGCTCATGGCGTCCCTGCGCGGCACGGCGACCTGTGTCGAAGTGAGTGTCCCCGTCGAGGAACGGGTCGATCTGCTGGTTCAGGAGTACGGCCATCTGTTGGCGCAGCCCGAGCATTTCCGCACACAACTTCTTCGGCTGGTGCCGCTTCACGGGCGCGTCGTCATCGATCAATGGCTCGCGTTGCTCGATGCGGGGCAGCAGCGCGAACTCTCGGAAGTGTTGATCACCAAACACTACGATCCGGCCTATTCGCGAAGCTCGCGCAAGTTGCTGCAGGGCTTGGCGACGGCCATTCCGTTCGCATTTCATCCGATGGCGCAAGATTTGCGCCCTCAGGCGCAGGCCTTGCTTGCGCTCACTTCGACAGCCGACGCTTCCGGGTGCACTGTCGTGCCGCAGGTATAGCCTGTTGCATTGCCCGCGCGCGCGGCGAGCCGCTCAGTCGGCCAACTGGGCGATCATGCGTTGTCTGGTGTAGTCGACGAACGCTTTCGCGAGCTGCGAAGGCGGGTGCTGGTTCGACGTAACGAGCGAGAAGCCCGACAGGATTGCCGGCTCGAACGGTTTGACGACGACGCGTCCCGCGGCATACCGGGCCGTGATCTGATCGATGATCGCCACACCGGCACCGTGCTGCACGAGCACACATATCGCTGCGGACAGTTGTGACTCCGCGCTCATCACCCGGTCGATCTGGCGCTCCGCGAAGATGCGGTCGATGTACATGCGTCCGTCGAACTCCTTGGGATACGACACGAACGGCTCGTCGCGCAAGTCTTCGGGATGAATCACGTCGCGTGCGGCAAGCCGGTGTCCGATCGGCAAGATGCAGCGCATGGGCGCGCGGTGCAGCGTCTCGACGTTCACACCCGCATGCGTGATCGGATGCGCGATGAAGCCCACGTCGCAACGCCGTCCAACCACCATGTCGACCACCGTGCTTGACGCGTGAATCAGCAGCGTCGTGCTGATGCCCGGATGGTCGCGCATGAAGCCGGTCAACGTGGTAGGCAGAAATTCCAGCGCGAGCGCCGGGGCACCCGCGATATGCAGCGAGCCGCGCCGCAACGACTTGATCTGCTCGGCCGTTTGCGCAATGCGGTCGATGCCCGCAAACGAGCGCTCCACTTCCTCGAACAACACCAGTGCTTCGGGCGTCGGGTTCAACCGGCCGTTGATCCGGTCGAATAAGGAAAACCCTATGTCGGCCTCCAGATCGTTGATCAGCCGCGTGACCGCCGGTTGCGAAATATGAAGCATGTCAGCCGCGCGCGTCACCGTCTGGCGCAGGATCAGCGCGCGAAATGCCTCCAACTGCCGGATCTTCATTGAAGCCTCGTCTGACCCGGCCCATAACATTTGCGTATGGTCGGGCGAAAAAATGTGATTTGACGATGAGTGCGCCGAAAATGACTCTACGGAAACCACGCAGTAGTTTGATTTTTTTTCGTAATGCCGGGCCATAACATCACATATCACTACATCACGCAAGGAGCTTCCCGATGAAGACTGTCGTTCCCCAAACGCTTCGCAAGCTTGCACGTGCCACTGCGGTTTCGGTCGGTATTGCCGGATGGGTATTCGGCGCGACGGCTGCCCATGCCGACACGACGCTGTACGTCGGCGCCTATGGCGGTTCCTTCGAACAGATGCTCAAGAAGGATGTCATTCCCGGTTTCGAGCGGGCGAATCCCGGCACCCAGGTGGTGATCGTGCCGGGCGATTCGACGACGACGCTTGCCAAGTTGCAGGCGCAAAAGGGCAAGGCTGGCATGGACGTGGTTTTCCTCGACGACGGTCCGATGTACCAGGCCATGCAGATGGGTTTCTGCGGCAAGCTCGCCGACGCACCGGTCTATCGGGATCTGTACGACATCGCGAAGTTCAAGGGCGGCAACGCCGTGGCGGCCGGGCTGATCGCCACCGGCATCGCCTACAACACGCGGTTGTTCCAGTCGAAGGGATGGCCCGCACCGACGTCGTGGAAAGATCTCGCCGATCCGAAGTTCAAGGGCCGGCTCGTCATACCGAGCATCAAGAACACGTATGGCCTGCACGCGCTGCTCGTCGAGTCGAGGTTGAATGGCGGCAGCGACAGCAACATCGACCCGGGCTTCCGCGAGATGGAGAAGATCGCCCCGAATGTGCTGTCGTTCGATCCGTCGCCGGGCAGGATCGCAGAGCTGTTCCAGTCGGATGAAGTCGCCATCGCGGCATGGGGCAATGGCCGGGTGCAGGCGTTGCGTCAGCAGGGCATTCCGGTCGAGTTCGTGTATCCGAAGGAAGGGGCGGTGGCGCTCGCCATGGGCATGTGCGTGGTGGACAAGTCGGCCAACGACGCGCTCGCACAGAAGTTCGTTCAGACGATTCTCTCGCCGCAGACGCAGGCCGTGCTCGCCGAGAGCCAGGGCGTTGCCCCGTCCAACAAGAAGACACAGTTGTCGATGGCCGTGGCCGCACGTGTGCCGTCGCCCGCGCAGATCGACAAGCTCTTGCGTGTGGACTGGGATGTCGTCAATGCGAAGCGTGCCGAGTGGACGCAGCGCTGGAACCGTCAGATCGAGCGTTAAGCCGTACGGAGATCATAAGCGTGATGAGCACCCCATATTTGCGTCTCGAGCAACTCGGCAAGCGTTTTGGCGAGACCGTTGCGGTCGAGGGCGTTGACCTGTCGGTTGCGCAGGGCGAGTTCATCTCCCTGCTGGGCCCGTCCGGCTGCGGCAAGACCACCACGTTGCAGATGATCGCCGGTTTCGTCGCACCGAGTGCAGGCCGCATTCTTCTGGAGGGCCGCGACCTCACGCCGGTCCCCCCGGAGAAGCGCGGACTCGGTATCGTGTTCCAGAGCTACGCGCTGTTTCCTCACATGACCGTGGCGCAGAACGTGGCGTTCGGTCTGGACATGCGCCGCGTGGACGCCGCGCAAAAGCAACGCCGAGTGCAGGACGCGCTGGAGCTGGTGCATCTCGGGCAGCACGCACAACGCTATCCGCGCGAGCTTTCGGGCGGCCAGCGTCAGCGTGTCGCGCTCGCCCGGGCACTGGTGATCGCGCCGCCCGTGTTGTTGCTCGACGAGCCGCTCTCGAATCTCGACGCCAAGTTGCGCGAACAGATGCAGGACGAGTTGCGCGCGATTCAACGCAAGGTCGGCACGACCACCATCATGGTCACGCACGATCAGGCCGAGGCGCTCGCGATCAGCGACCGCGTCGTGTTGCTCAACGCGGGACGTGTGGTGCGCATCGATACGCCGCATGACGTCTACGAAGATCCACGCGCCACGTTCGCCGCGCATTTCATCGGGCAGACCAATCTCATCACCGGTCAACTCGACGTGCGCGGCGACGTGGCGGTGCTCGACGCGCACGGGCACCGGCTCGCCGTGTCGCGCCCGCAAGCCGGTCCGATCTCGGGCGCGGGGGGTAACGGCCCGGCCACGTTCAGTCTGCGCCCCGAGCGCATTCGCCTGACGTCGGCGACAGCGGGGCGGCTCGCCGGCCGAGTGGGCCAGCGCAGTTTTCACGGCAATCATTGGGTGGTCACCGTGTCGACGGCGCTGGGCGAGCTGCGTGTGCTCGTGTCCAACGATGGCGTGGTCGCGGCCAACGATGGTGAGGCGGTCGGGCTCGATTGGGCCGATGACGCACTGCGTCTCGTGCAGGAGGGCGCATGAGCGCTGCAACGTCTACACCACCGGGGGTATCGGCCGTGCACGAAGTGAAAGCAACTGCGGCGCGCTCGCCCGAAATCGCCAGCCAGCGGCGTGCCGCCTGGACCTTGGTCATGCCGGCGACACTGTACTTCGTGTTGTTGCTGGCGGTACCGCTCGTCATGACATTCGTGTTGAGCCTGCATGGCTTCGACGCGAATCTGGGCGGCGTGCTGCCGACGATCTCGCTGCAACACTACGCGGACATTCTCACGGACAGCTACTTCTACGAGATCTTCCTGCGCACGTTGCTCCTCTCGGTCGGCGTGACACTGCTGTGCGTTGTGGTCGGCGTGCCGGAGGCCTACTTCCTCTTTCGCATGCGCGATCCGTGGCGATCGCTGTGTCTGGTGCTCGTCCTCGGGCCGCTGCTGATCTCCGTCGTGGTGCGCACGCTGGGTTGGTCGATCCTGCTCGGGCGTGAGGGGTTGATCAACACGGTGCTCATGAAAGTGGGGCTGATCGGTCATCCCTTGCAGATGCTCTTCACGATGGGCGCGGTCACGGTAGCGCTGGTGCATGTGCTCGTGCCGCTCATGGTGCTCTCGGTGTGGACGTCGCTCACCCGGCTTGACCCGGCGGTCGCGCATGCGGCGCGCTCGCTCGGTGCGGGGCGTGCAACGGTGATGTGGCGGGTGGTATTGCCGCAGATCACACCGGGCGTTCTCTCGGGCAGCCTGATCGTTTTCGCGCTGACGGCGAGCGCTTTCGCAACGCCTGCGCTGATCGGCGGTCGCCGCCTGAAAGTGGTGGCGACCACGGCATACGACGAGTTTCTCGGCACGCTGAACTGGCCGCTGGGCGCCGCCATAGCCATCGTCCTCCTGATCGTGAACGTGGCCATCATTGCCGGGTACAACCGTGCGCTCGAGCGGCGTTTCACGCGCCGTCTGGGCTGAAGGGAGGGGCATATGAATCAACAAGACGCTCGGTATGACCGAAACGGTGCGGCGGCGCTGGCCTTTCACGTGCTGTTTCTCGTCTTCATCCTCGCGCCGCTGGTGGTGGTGTGTCTGGTCGCCTTCACGCCGGACGATTTTCTGTCGATCCCGACACACCATTTCTCGTTGCGCTGGTTCTCGTCGCTCATGGGCGATGAAGACTTTCAGGCGGCACTGCGCACGAGTCTGTGGCTGGGCGTGACGTCGGCCACTGCATCGACGGCACTGGCGGTGCCGACGGCGATGGGGCTGGCCCGTTACCGCTTCCCGGGGCGCGATGCGATCAACTCGTTCCTGCTCTCGCCGCTGATGATTCCGCCGGTCGTGATGGGCATTGCGTTTCTGCGGCTTTTCACGCTGCTCGACATGGGCGGATCGTTCGTGAGCCTCGTCGCGTGCCACGCGTTGCTGATTTTCCCGTACGCGCTGCGCCTGATCATGGCGGCGCTCGTCGGGCAGGCCGACGAGGCCGAACGTGCGGCGCGCTCGCTTGGCGCGGGGCGCTGGACGACGTTTCGTCGCGTCACGCTGCCAGCGATCCTGCCGGGGGTTGCGGGCGGCTGGGTGCTTGCGTTCATCAACAGCTTCGACGAACTGACGGCGACGATCTTCGTCGCGTCGCCCACGACCATCACGCTGCCGGTGCGCATCTACATGAACATGAGCGAGACGGTCGATCCGAGCGTGGCGGCCATCTCGACGCTGCTCATCGGACTGACGCTGGCGGTGATGTTGATGCTCGATCGCATCTATGGACTGAACAAGGTTCTGGTTGGAAATCACTGAGACATGGAAAAGACATACGATATCGCCGTCATCGGCGGCGGCCTGGTCGGCATGGCGATCGCCTACGGGCTGGCCAAGCGCGGGCAACGCGTCGTCGTGTGCGATGGCGACGACAATTCGCTGCGTGCCGCGCGCGGCAACTTCGGGCTGGTCTGGGTGCAGGGCAAAGGCGGCACCTGCACCAACTATGCGCGCTGGTCGCTGCATTCCGCGAACCACTGGCAAGGCTTTGCAGACGAGTTGTTCGCGCGCACGGGCGTGTCCGTCGGCTTTGAGCGGCCCGGCGGCTTCAACATCGCTCAGACCCCGGAGGCGTTGGCGGTCAAGGTCGAGAACATGCGAAAGCTCAAGGCGGCCGAGCCTGCACTCGCGTACGAAGTGCTCGATCACGATGCGCTTGCCGAGCGTCTGCCGGCCATCGGTCCCGAGGTGACGGGCGGCATCTATTCGCCGAACGACGGTCACGTGAGCCCGCTGTACACACTGCGCGCGCTGATCGCCGCGTTCGAGCAGGCGGGCGGCGAGTATGCGCCGAACGTGCGCGTGACCGACATTCGGGCGGTGGGCAGCGCGTTTCGCGTGCGCATGGGCGAGGCGTCTCTGGAAGCAGGCCGTGTGGTGCTTGCCGCAGGGCTGGGCAACCGCGAACTCGCGCCGATGGTGGGGCTGAGCGCGCCGGTCAAACCGTTGCGCGGCCAGATCCTCGTGACCGAGCGCGTCAAACCGTTTCTCGCCTATCCGACGATCTACGTGCGTCAGACCGTCGAGGGCTCGGTCCTGCTGGGCGACTCGGCCGAAGACGTGGGTTTCAACGACGGTGTGACACCGGACGTGCTTGCCGACATTGCCCGGCGCGGTATCGCGCCGTTCCCGCTGCTCAAGCATGTGCGCGTGGTGCGCGCGTGGGGGGCGTTGCGCGTGATGACGGACGACGGCCTGCCGATTTACGAGGCGTCCGAGGCGTATCCGGGCGCGTTTCTCGCGACCTGCCACAGCGGCGTGACGCTTGCCGCTGCGCATTGCGAAACCATTGCGCCGTGGATTCTCGGCGCGCCGCGTCCCGAGCTACTGGATTATTTCTATGCCAAACGTTTCGCTGCTTAAGTCGCTGGCGCGCAAGGATGGCGCGACGGTGCAGATGTTTATCGAGGGCACGCCGGTCGATGTGCCGGCCGGCATGAATGTGGCCGCCGCCTTGCTCTTTGCGGGCGTGACGGCATGCCGGACGACGCCCGTGACGGGCAGCGCTCGCGCGCCGTTCTGCATGATGGGCGTGTGCTTTGATTGTCTGGTGGAAATCGACGGTGTGCCGAACCGACAGGGATGCATGACACCCGTGCGCGAGGGTATGCAGGTGCGTCGCATGAGCGGCGCGAGGAGTGTGGCATGACGACGAAGATCGTGGATTTGTTGGTCGTCGGCGCCGGTCCTGCGGGCTTGGCGGCAGCGCTGGAGGCGAAGCGTCACGGACTCGAGCCGCTGGTCGTCGACGAGAATGGGTTGCCCGGCGGGCAGATCTATCGCAGCGTGAGCCGCTCGCCTTTGGCCGACCCGGGCGTGCTCGGGCCGGACTATCTGCGCGGGCGTGCGCTCGTCGATGCATTCACGGCCACAGGCATCGCCTATTGGCCCCAGACGCTGGCGTGGCAGATCGGCGCGGACAAACGGGTCTCCGTCACCCGGCAGGGCGCGAGTGGCGCGACGCTGCAAATCGAAGCTGGTGCCATCGTGCTGGCGAGCGGTGCGCAGGAGCGGCCGTTCCCGATTCCGGGCTGGACGTTGCCCGGCGTGATGGGGGTGGGGGCGGCGCAAACGCTGCTCAAGGCGTCTGCGCTGGTGCCGGACTCGCCAGCGGTATTGGCCGGTTGCGGCCCGCTGCTCTATCTGTTCGCGTGGCAGCTCATCAATGCGGGCGTGCCGGTCCGGGCGATTCTTGATACCGCCGAGGCGAGCGGGCGGCGTGACGCCTTGCGTCATGCGGTGGGCGCGTTGCGGGCGCCGTCTTATCTCATGAAGGGCGTCAAGCTGCTGCGCGCGATTCGTGCAGCAGGCGTGCAGCACGTCAAGCATGTCGAGGCATTGCGCGTCGTCGGGACCACACATGCCGAGGGCGTCGACTATACCGTGGGTGGCCGCACCGAGCGCATCGATGCGGCGCTGGTGCTGCTGCATCAAGGCGTGATTCCGAACACGCAGGTCACGCGCTCCATCGGCTGCGAGCATGTGTGGGACGAAGCGCAGTTGTGCTGGCGTCCGAAGACCGATGCCTGGGGCGAGACGAGCCTGCCGGGCATCTTCGTGGCGGGAGACGGGGCCGGCATCGCCGGTGCGCTCGCCGCCGAACCATCGGGACGGCTCGCCGCCGCGCAGGCCGCCACGAAGCTCGGCAGACTCGACAACGCGAAGCGCGACTCGCGCGCGCTTTCCCTGCGTCGTGAGTTGGCGGCGCACACGGCGATCCGGCCGTTCCTCGATGCGTTGTACCGGCCGGCCGAGGCATTCCGGTTGCCGGCCGACGACAGCACGATCGTATGCCGATGCGAAGAGGTGACGGCCGGTGACGTACGGAGAATGGCGGGATTGGGCTGTGTGGGGCCGAATCAGACGAAGAGCTTCTCGCGCTGTGGCATGGGTCCGTGCCAGGGCCGCTTCTGTGGGTTGACGGTTGCGGAACTGCTCGCGCAAGCGCAGGGCTGTCAGGTGCCGGAGGTTGGGTACTACCGCATCCGTCCACCGATCAAGCCGGTGACGTTGGGTGAGTTGGCCATGGCGGTCGACGCGCCCGAAAGCTTGAGCGAGGGCGCAGGTTTTCCCAAGTAAGTGGGGGGGCTTGCACCTCTCACTCGCTTCTTTTTTCCTTTGGAGATGTGGTTAATGAGCGATATTCAACGCCATCACACGAATGCACGGATGAGCCGTGTCGTGGTGCACAACGGAACGGTCTATATCGGCGGACAGACGGCGGACGATCGCAGTCAGGACATCGCCGGGCAGACGCAACAGGTGCTGGCGAAAATCGACGGTTATCTTCGCGACGCGGGTATCGACAAGTCCCGTCTGCTCTCGGCGCAGGTCTGGCTCAAGGACATCGAGTCCGACTTTGCCGGCATGAACGCCGTGTGGGATGCGTGGACGAGTCCGGGCAACACGCCGACGCGCGCCACCGTCGAGTCGCGACTCGCGGCCTCGGATCTGCTCGTTGAAATTGCCGTGATCGCCGCTGCAAAATAACGGGTCAAGCCAAACGCACTTCGAATGTCGGGCCTGCGAATATTCGCAGGCCATTTTTTTGACGGCGCTTGGTGGCCAGTCGCTCAGTCGCCCAGTCGACGAATTCTGCTGTGGCCCGATGTGCACGTGCTCAGGCGCATTCGGCGCATTTCTCGCAAGCGCGCCGGGAGGTGACTGCGAGCGAGATCGGTTCGTGCGATGCACCGGCCGGGCCGCCTGTGATCGGCAAGTCGGATTTGCCAGCGTTTCAGGTACGTCCCCCCATGCGCTTATCCAAGAAGGCGCGGTCGATATCCGCCGCGCCTTGCGTCGCAACTGCCCCCTGAGCGGAGGCAGGGGGTTCCGGTACGTCGTGCAGTGTCACGTCGCAGACGACCGATTGGGCGTGGCAACGAGTTGGCGAACGGTCAGTGAATGCCGGCCGCACCGTTGCCAGCGCCGCGATCCTTGTGCGGTGTCGTGCCGTAGGGCAACAATGCCGCCAGCAGGGCGGCCAGAGCGGCGCTGGCCGCCAGACAGTAGATCGCTAACGTGAAGTCCGTCGAGCGAGCCCGTGCAACGCCGACCAGCCAAGGGGCAAAGAACCCCGCCAAACCGCTGATGGCGTTGATCAGCGCCATTCCACCGGCGGCCCCTGCGCCGGCAAGGAACGTGGGTGGGATCGTCCAGAACACGCTCAACGACCCAACGATGCCGGCCGCAGCCACGCAAATGCATGCGAACGACACCAGCGGCATGCCCGACGTGAATCCGCTGCCCGCCAGTCCCGCCGCGCCGATGAAAAGCGATCCGGCCAGATGCCAGCGGCGCTCCATCGTGCGATCGGAGTGGCGCGCATTGCCGATCATGGCGGCGGCGCCCAGCACGAACGGCACCGCACTGACCAGACCGATTTCAACGATCGACAATTGACTCATCTGACGAATCACCTGCGGCAGCCAGGTTGAGATGCCAAAGAAGCCGATACCGATACTGAAATAGAGCAGTCCCATCAGCCAAACCATCGGCGCGACCATGGCCCGTCGGAAACTCGACGTGCCCGCCTCGGCGGCCACCGCCTCCTCGCGCGCCATCGTCGTGACAAGCCATTCGCGTTGTTCGGCACTCAGCCATCTGGCACCGGCCGGCTTGTCCACGAGAATGGCCCATGCAATGACGCCCAACGCTACCGCAGGCAATCCTTCGAGCACCATCATCCAGCGCCAGCCCGAAAAGCCGCCCGACTCGTGGAAGTGCGAGATCAGCAACGCCGAGAGCGGTCCGCCGACGATTAACGAGAAGATGTTCGCGGAGTACACCTGACTGATGGCGCGACCGAGGTATTCCTTGGGAAACCAGAGGGCGAGGTAATAGAGCACCGACGGGAAGAAGCCGGCTTCCACCACGCCGAGCAGCAGCCGCGCCGCGTAAAGTTGCTGGGGCGTTTGCACGAACGCCGTCGCGGCGGATACGATGCCCCACGTGACCATGATGCGGGCAAGCCATGCCCTCGCGCCGAACCGGTGCATGAGCATGTTGCTCGGTACTTCAAAGCCGATGTAGCCGAGATAGAAGATGCCGGCGGCGAAGCCGAACATCTCCGGTCCGAGCCCCAGCTCATGATTCATCTGCAAGGCCGCGAAACCGATGTTCGCGCGATCCAGATAATTGACGAACCAAGCAACGAATATCAGTGGGACCAGTCGCCACGTGATTTTCCGGACGGTCTCGCGAGCGATATCGGAATCGTTCGCGGCGGGTAGCGCTGCCGCCTTGTATGCGGATGGCTTCATGGAAATTCCTGTCTTGTTGGAGTGAAATTAGCGCAATGGTTCAGTCGCTTGACGACGCCGGGGCCGCGTAGGCGACGATTTCGATACGCATCCCGGGCACGGCCAGCGACTTGACGACCACGGTGGAGCGATTCGGATAGGGTCTTTCGAAGTAGGTGCGGTAGACGTTATCCACCGCACGCATATCGTCGAGCTCGGTGAGGTAGATCAGCACTTGGGCCACATCGGCGAGCGAGAGGCCTGCGCTCTCCAGCGTGCGGCGCAGGTTCGCGAACGTCAGATCGGCCTGTGCGTCGATATGGCCCGTTTCAATGGTGCCGTCGGGGTGCACGGGACCATGCGCAGTGAAGACAACGCCTGCGGCGCGCGTCGCCCATGAAAAGGGCTGTCCGAGCTCAGGCAGGTCGACCGGAATGTTCTGTGCCATGGGTCACTCCATCGCTGCAACGTTGGCGCCGTCGAAATACGTCGAGGCAAAATGGGCCACCGTCTGGTCCAGCGAATAGGTCGTGCGAAAGCCGAGTTCGCGTTGTGCTGCACCGACGTCCGATGGCGCTGGACGCCTATGCGGGAAGGCCGCGAATCCGCCCGTCGGAAGTCGCATCGACGCGACTTCGAGCGACGGAAAATGCGAGCGCGCGACCCCGACGAATTCTTCAACGGTGAACCATTCGCCCGTCGCAATGTTGTAGACGCGCTGCGTGGGGGACGCGGCGTGCACTGCCGCCACGTTCGCGCGCGCGCAGTCTCGCGCGTCGACAAACTCTTCACGCCCGTTCCATAGCAGGACCGGGTCGTCGAGCTGTGCGGGTGTCTTGTGCTGCCCGGCGTCCAACAGACTCGCGAGCAGACGCCCGGGCACGCTGGTGGCGGCCTCACGTCCGGCGCCCAGCACCGCGCCGTAGCGCAGCACGACCACGCTCATGTCATATAGCGACGCGTACGCCAGGGCCAGATGCTCGCCCGCGACTTTGGTCGCAGCATAGATGCTGGCCGGCGCCTCGCTCACGGCGTGACTTGCAAAGTCTTCGGGAATCGCATCGGGCGGGAGCGAGCCGAATGCCGAATACGCGACGGTCGTTGAGCTTGCAATAACCACACGCGCCAATCCATGGCGTCGCGCGACTTCCAGAACATTGGCCGTACCGAGCGTGTTGACTCGCACGCCAGCGAGCGGATCACGCCGAATTGCACTGGAGAGCAACGCGGCCGTATGGACGATCGTCGAGACACGATGTGCCTCCACGATGGCCTCCAGACGGGCGAAGTCGGTGACGTCGCATTGCACTGCCGCGACGTCGCCGACTTCGCCCGTGAAATCCCTCGCTGGCTCGCGCACATCTGCCAATACCACGGCATCGCCATGCTCTCGCAATGCTGCCGCTGTCAGCCGCCCGATCAGGCCGGCCCCCGTTATCAAAACTGTCATGTTCGTCTCCTGCTGACCGGCATCTCGCACGGATACCGCCGCCATACATGAGTGCAATGTACGAACACAAAAAATGCGTGTCAATACAAAAAACGTTTGATTTTATAAATTTTTAAGTTAATTATACGAGCTCATCGCAGCGGCACCCGCGTCGCCGCACTAGTCCGTGTTTTCCCTGATCTTGACGTATGAACCTGCTAAGAACGCCGTTGATATCCGCAATTCCACAGATGCCCCTGCCGAGTGCTGCCGCGCGGGCCTATGAAGATCGCGTCCTTATGTGGGCGCGTGACGCCGCAGGCGCACACCTCGTTGCGCGCGATGTGCCCTACGGTGCCGACGCCATGCAGCGACTCAACGTGTTTGCCGCGCCAAACACGCGACGTGACGCGCCAGTTGTGGTGTTTTTCCACGGTGGCGGATGGACGAACGGTTACAAGGAGTACGTCTCGTTCATGGCGCCACACGTGATCGAGGCGGGATGCGTGCTGGTCGCACCGGGCTATCGGTTGGCACCGGGCGCACCGTTGCCCGCCGCTGTCGACGATTGCGCCTCAGTGCTGGCGGCCGTGCCAGGTCTGTTGGCCGAGGTGATGGGGCGCCGTGTTGGCGACACGCGGCGCATCGTGCTGGCAGGCCACTCCGCAGGCGCACACCTGGCTGCCATGCTGGCGCTACGTCCCGAGGTGCTGGTGGCTGCCGGGGCCAACCCGGCGCTGATTGCGGGCTGCTTCCCGCTTAGCGGCATCTTCGATCTGCATCATCCCGATCCCGCCGCAGGCTCTCTCGAAGCCCGCGTGTACGACATGGTGCTCGGCCCCGAGACCGACGATGCACGGATGAGTCCTTTGTGCTGGGCGCACGGCAGCCGCATACCGATGGTGCTCACTTGGGGCGAACACGACAGCCTGCGCGTCGCGCACTCGAACCGGCGACTTGCCAGCGTGTTGACAGCGCAAGGCAGCCCTTGCCGCGCATTCATTGAGCCGGGGGCGGATCACTTCGACACCCATACGCGGCTCGACGACCCAGGACATGTCTGGTACCGCCGGCTCGCCATGCTCGCCAACGATGGCGTACTTCCCGATGCGTAGCGCGAGGGGCGATTCGTCAGACGTTCCCGATCCCCGAGTTTTCAACAGGCGCCCACAACGCCAATTCATAAGCCACACGGAGTCAATATGAAGCCCAGCCTCAGCCCGACGAATATTCTTCTCGCCTCACTTTTCGCTGCCGGTACCGGCGTCGCCCACGCGCAATCGAGCGTTACGCTCTATGGCAGCATCGATGCGAGTCTGAACTATGTATCGAACCAGGCGGGGGCGCACGGCTACCAGGCGCAAAGCGGGATGATCAATGGTTCGCGCTGGGGTCTGAAAGGGAGTGAAGATCTCGGCGGTGGACAGAGCGCGATATTTCAGTTGGAGAACGGCTTCAATATCTTCAATGGCAAGCTGGGACAAGGCGGGCGCGAATTCGGCCGTCAGGCATGGCTGGGGATCAGGGACAATCGCCTCGGCACGCTGAGCGTCGGGCGTCAATACGATCCAACCATCTGGTATCTCGCCGTCCATACGGGCGGATTCACTGGCGGGACGGCGTTCGCGCATCCGTTCGACAACGACAACATGGGCAACTCGTTTCGCCTCGACAACTCGGTGATGTACACGAGTCCGACGTGGCGTGGCGTCTCGATGCGCGGCATGTATGCGTTCTCCAACCAGGCAGGGGCTGCAAGTGCCAACCGAGCGTACAGCGCGGGCGTGGGTTACGACGCAGGTGCGCTCAGTCTTGGCGCTGCCTTCATCGTGATCGACAACGTCGGCACGAACGCGGGCGGCGCTGTCGATGGCAGCAGTACCTCTGGCGATTCGACGTTCGTCGGCGCCAAACAGGCAGTCTGGGGAGTGGGCGGCAGCTATAAGTGGGGCGACGGCATCTATGGCGCCACGTGGACACACACGCTGGTGCGCGACGGTACCTCGGTCAACCTGTTCGGCTACAAGGCAATGGGCGGTGCCGACGTTCGCCTGGACAACTTCGACGTCAACGTCACGTATAACATCACGCCAAACGTTACGTTCACCGGTTCATATGCGTTCACACTGGGCCGCTACACGAATGCAACCACGACGGCAAATCCGAAATGGCATCAGGTCAACTTGCAGGCGGCCTACTACTTTTCGAAGCGTACGGACGTGTATGTCGATGCGGTCTATCAACACGTGATCGGCGGTGAAGGGACGCCGTTCGCCAACGCAATTCTGTGTGGGTACGCCCAGTCATCCACGCCGACGCAGATCGTTGTGGGGCTCGGCATGCGGCACCGATTCTGACGGCTGCGCGGTGCGAGGCGGCGCGTTGGGGCCGCTTCGCGTGCGAAGAGATCGAAGTGCGATGACGTCGGGTGCCGTCGGGTGCCGTCGGATGCCGTCGGATGCCGTTGGATGCCGGGCAGGTAAGTTCAGCGAGCGAGTTGGGCTCGTTTGGGGGTGCGCTTGGCGACTGGCGCGGCGGGAGGCGCGGGATCGGCGCCCGGGGCATCGGTGGACTCGTCGAGCCAGGTGTGTGCATCGAACGTAGCGCTCACATGCTCACGCAACAGCATGCACGCTTTGTCGACATCGCGCGCCAGGGCAGCCTCCATCAGTGCCTTGTGTTCGGTGAAGATACTCTCGGTACGTGCGGTGAAGCCGAGACGGGCCAGGCGAATGCGTCGATAGCGCTCGGTGAGATCGATCAGTTGATTGTCGACGCGATGAAGCCACGGAGATTTCGCGCCCGCAAGCAACGCGCGATGAAAGCGACGGTGCGCCGACTCCCATGCCTCGATGTTGTCGATATCGTCGAGCGACGCTGGCACGCTGGCGTGCGTGAGTTTGTAGAACGCGGCGGAGATCTCTGCGCCCCAGTCGGCGTCGCCGTGACGAATCGACTGTGCGAGGAGAATCGTCTCGATATTGACGCGGGCCCACACGATATCCTGCAAGTCTTCCGAGGAAACGGGGGTTACCCGAAAGCCGCGCTGGCCTTCGTTGGAAACCAATCCTTCGCGGCTGAGCAGCATGAGCGCTTCACGGATCGGACTCATGCCCAGCGCGTAACGCTCCTGAAGGCCTTGAAGTCGAAGTTTTTCGTTCGGTGCCAACGCACCGGACAAAATATCGCGATGCATCAGCCAGTAAGCGTGTTCGGAGAGTGTGCGCTCGGCCCCCGCGTCTCGGTCTGTCGTTCGCATGGATGCATAGGACGACGATGCTCGATCTCGCGCGCTTTTCTTGGGTTGCATAGGGATATGAAATGCGGAGTATTTGCGAAAATTGGTCGCGATATATAAATTTATCACACTCTCATGCGGCGATCGACTGCTATCGGCAATACCCGTGCGCATGGGCTGGCGGGAATTGATGGTTCGCTTCGGTCGCCGTGGGGCAAGGCATGCGCGTGAGCAATCTGATCGTCAGTTTGGCTTTGCCGCGCGCCCAGTCACGTTTTTTCGGGAACGTCCTTCAAGACCCTGATGTCGCTCACGGAATCGGTGGCCAGGCGCTCGAACCCATGGCGCGGCGCCGCACACTGGCGCACACGGAGGGGCGTATTGCGATAGGTGCTCGGTAAGGCCGGCTCGCCGTTTGCGATGGATCAAGTTTTCGCTTGTTGTTGTCCGCGGTCGCGGGGGTTGATCGGTATATTGAATTGTCGGATCAATCCGGAGATTCAAGAATGCTCAATCTTTCAAGGCAGCAAATCATGGATGCAATTCGGCGCGTCTCCAAACGGAACGAGCATCCGCTCACCGACGCGGTCGTGGATGCGTTGCTCGCACGAGAACTGGTTCAGCGACGCGGCGAGATGCTGGAGGTCACTCAGTACGGCAAGTCGTACTGCCGGAGTGGAACCCCACAAATTTCGCACTGAATTCCGCCTGACGACTGCGCAAGGCATCGTCTGCCCGGTGTGAGCAAGCATCGCAGCCACAGCGGGGCACACGCCTGCCGGGCGTGGTCGGGCAGAGTTCTGGCAGAGAGTGCAGTGCGCCATGACGGGAGTTCCATGAATACATCCGGTCAATCTGTCGCACGACGGCGACAGCATGTGTCGATGCCTGTGCATGAGGAGCAATCCGTCATTGCGCGGGCGGCCCATTGCGTCAATCGACTGCTGGCGGTGCTCCCTTCCGATGACCGGGATCGATTGGCAGGCGAGTTGGCGCTCGTTGAGTTGCCGCTTGGCAAAGTCATCTATGATTCCGGCGACACGCTCGACCATGTGTATTTCCCCACCACGGCGATCATCGCCTTGATTTACATGATGGAGAATGGCACCTCTGCCGAAATCGCCATCGTGGGAAACGAAGGTCTCGTCGGCATCGCATTGTTCATGGGCGGGGACAGCACGCCCAGCCGAGCCGTTGTCCAGAGCGCCGGATACGCTTACAAATTGAGTGCTCGGGTGCTCAAGGCGGAATTCAACCGGGCTGGGCCGATGCAGCGGTTGCTATTGCTCTATACGCAGGCGTTGATCACGCAAATGGCACAAACCGCAGTGTGTAACCGGCACCATTCGATCGATCAACAGCTTTGCCGATGGCTCCTCCTGAGCCTTGATCGCCTCCCGTCCAACGAGCTGCGAATGACGCAGGAACTGATCGCCAACATGCTGGGTGTACGCAGATCCAGCGTCACCGAAGCCGCCTTGAAGCTTCAGGCGGCCGGTCTGATCGCTTATAGCCACGGTCACATCAATGTGCTGGACCGGTCAGGGCTGGAGTCACGTGCATGCGAGTGCTATCGGGTCGTAAAGCGTGAATTCGACAGACTGTTACCGCACGCGTCCGCCGTTTGATTCTCGTTTGGTCGTGTACGGAGTCCAGGCTGCAACTGGCAGAGGCCGAGAAGCGCGCTTCTTGCGGAATTTAGCACTCCCACGTCCTCTCGACCGCCCTGAGCACTGTTAGCGCCATGCGCGCTTTGATCGCTCTGACTGCTGAGGCAGGCATCCGCCGATTGCTCTGCGTCATCCTTCGCGTTCCCTTGCCGGCTGTTTGTCGGCTGTTTGTCGGCTCCGGCCGCCATCGCTCAGGAACGATAGTTCAACTTGATGAAATCGATGTTCGATCCGCTTGCGGCGCGCTCACATGCGCCGCGCTTAGGTATCGTGTTGATCGCTGCGCAACGCGTCTGCGAATGCCTGTGCGGCAGCAGGCATTTCACGCCCCTTTTGCGAAATCAGCCGAAACTCGGCGTGATGGGTGAGGTGGCCCGGGCACAACGACCGCATCGAACCCTGCGAGACCCACGACTGGGCATAGTGCGTGGGAAGGTAGCCAACGAATCTCCCCGAAAGAATGAGCATTGCGACGGCCTCCATGTGAAAAACTGTCGCTGCGACCTTGAGGTCCATGAAACGCCAGTGCTCCTTCGTTTCACGTAGGTACCCCCGTGCGACATAGTCGAAGTCGCTCAGACTTCGCAGATCGAAACCGTCGGGCCCGACGTCGAACAGTGGATGTCCTAATCCACAGTAAAGCTGTAGTTCTTCGCGATAAAGCGGTTCGTAATTCAGGCCTGGCAGCGTGTTGCGAAAAGGGCCGATGCCGAGGTGGAGTTTTCTCTGCAGGACGCCATCCTCGATGTCAGAGGGGGACTGGATCTGCAGCTTGATTTCGAGATCCCGGCTCTGGCGCTTAAGCACGCCGATCGCGCGTGCAACCTGAGAATGTGAATCGGTGATCGTGTTGTCGACGATGCCAATCAGCAACTCTCCGCTGATCTGACGATGGAGTGCGCCCACATCCGTCCGAAACGTTTCGACCGAATCGAGAAGCCGCTGGGCCGACTGATAGAAAGCACGTCCTTCGTCCGTCAAGCGAAAGCCGCGCCGCCCGCGTTCGCACAAACGGATACCCAGGCGAGTCTCCAGATCGGCCATGTGCGTGCTGATCGTCGATAGATTCATGTTCAGCGAGGACTCCGCTGCTGAGAATCCCCCGCAATCCGACACTGTTTTAAAGATGCGTATCAGACGCAGGTCGAAGTCCGTGACTTTAATCATGACGAAGGACTCATGGATGAGGCTGACCGAAGTTCGATGGGCGGCCTTCAGCCGGGATGCTTCGGAAAATGCCGAAGTTAAGTTTGAAGGTCCGGGATTCCATGGGTAGTGCATTACAGACACACTCGCTTCACGCCCCCAATGACGTGGGACCGTAGTACGAGTCAATGGGCCGTATCCGAGGCGTATATCGCACCAGGAATTGTCTATGAGAGAAAATAAATTTGCACCTATTACAGGGACAGTCATGCCCCGCTTCTCGGGGGTGGCAACGCTCATGAGGCTGCCCTACGTGGCGTTGGCGCAAGAGTGTGTGCGGGCGGTGGATATCGGCCTGATTGGGGTGCCTTGGGATGGCGGTACCACCAATCGGCCGGGCGCACGCCATGGACCGCGTCAGGTACGCGATCTTTCTACGATGGTTCGCAACGTCAACAGAGCGAGCGGCATAAACCCATTTGAGCTATGCAACTGTGCCGATCTGGGCGACACGCCAGTGAACCCGGTCGATCTGATGGACTCGCTCGCGCGTATTGCCGCATTCTATGGAGAGGTGTGCGATGCGGGCATAGTGCCCTTGTCCGTTGGGGGCGACCACTTGGTGACGCTGCCGATTCTGCGTGCTGTCGCGAAGACTCGGCCCGTCGGCATGGTGCATTTTGACGCACACACGGACACTTGGAACCGATATTTCGGGGATAACCCGTACACCCATGGCACGCCGTTCCGGCGCGCCATTGAAGAAGGCCTGCTCGACCCGAAGCGAACCGTGCAGATCGGTATTCGAGGGGCGTTGTACAACGACAGCGAGAACGACTGGGGCGAGCGCCAGGGCATTCGCGTAATCGATATCGAGGAATGCCGCGCGCTGGGCGTTGAAGCCGTCATCGCCGAAGCGCGTCGGGTGGTGGGCGACGGGCCGACCTACGTGACGTTCGACGTCGATGCGCTCGACCCGGTTTATGCGCCAGGCACCGGGACACCCGAAATTGGCGGCCTGACGACGCTCGATGCGCAGCGCATGATTCGCGGTTTGCGGGGGTTGAATCTGGTGGGGGGAGATGTTGTGGAAATCTCGCCACCGTTCGATCCGAGCGGAAATACCGCGTTGGTTGGGGCGACGCTCATGTTCGAGATTCTGTGCGTGTTGGCCGACAGTATTCACGGCCGAAAGTCACGTTGAACGGTGCACCGGGCAGGGGGGCACGTGCGCAGCCTCACCCGGTGGACGTGTATTGGGAGAAACGAATGAAACGAGTCACAAGAATTGTCGGGGTGGTCATGGGGGCCCTCTGCTTCGCGGTCTCTGGCCTGCTGGCCCCGGCCCGCGCGGCCGAGAAAGTGGTGAACATTGCTTACCAGACAACATACAGCCCATGGATCGCCGCGATGGTGAACGGCACGTTTGAACGCGCGACGGGCTATCGAATCCATTGGAAGAAATTTGATTCCGGTGCCGCAGTGATGAGCGCAATGGCCTCGGGCAGTATCGATATTGGCGTGCTGGGGTCGAGTCCGCTCGCAGCGGCTGCCAGCCGGGGGATGGACATTCAGTTGTTCTGGATTCTCGAGGACATTGCCAATGCCGAAGCGCTCATGGTGCGTAACGCCGCGAACATCAGGTCGCCGCAGGACCTGAAAGGCAAGACGATCGCAGTGCCGGTTGCCAGCACGAGCCACTATCAGTTGATGTATATGCTTGACAAATGGGGCATCACTCAGCAAGTCAAGGTGGTGAACATGACGCCTACACAGGCGGCAGCGGCGTGGGAGCGGGGCGATGTTGACGGTGCATTCATCTGGGGCCCCGCACTCGGAAGAATTCGGCCCACAGGCAAGCCGTTGATTACCGCCGGACAGATCTGTGAGTTGGGGCGATGCACGTTTGAGGGCATGGCGGTGACCAAGTCGTTCGGGGCGGCAAATCCGGATTTCATGGCGAAGTTTATCGACGTCCTGAATTCGACCAATCGGGATTTCGTTGCACATCCCGAAGCTTGGGCTGTCGGTTCGAGCAACATGGCGGCCGTCATCAAAGGGCTGGGAGGGAAACCCGAAGACGCCGCGGAGGAAATGTCGCTTTACAAATACCCAACGCTGGCGGATCAGGTGTCGTGTCATTGGCTTGGTTGTGGCGCCAAAGGAGGCGCAGCCCAAACCCTCATGTCGACCGCCCAATTTCTTTTGCAGCAGAAGAAGATCGACGCGGTGAAGTCTGACTATACCGGAGCGATCGCCGTTCGCTATCCAGAGGCGACTCTCGGATTGACGCACAAGTGAGTCATTCGCGTGCCGCACTTGGGCACGCGAATGTACACGAACGTTTGCGAAAGGATTGGGTAGGCACTCGCGAATGGCATTGTCGACGCATCGACGCATCGACGCGTGCCGGGATCGAGTGTCGGACCCTTTAAGGATCACGTCGCCCGTGAACGCATCTCCTAAGGGCAAATGCCAAACCAATACCTGCATAGGCGTGCCAATGCAGATTGCTCCGACAACCTCGGAGTGCCGGAGATCTATTAAAGCGGGATTCGCGTTTCGCGAAGCAGGCGCCACACGGTTTTCGTATACGCAGCCTCGTGAATCGCTTCGAAGGTACGGGCCAACCATATTGCCCCTTGAGCGGACGTCTCGCTGCCCGAGGAAAAAGGCGATTAGCACGGTTTGCTGGATTCTCTATCCAGACTTCGGGTATTTATGCGGCAACCTCGCGCGTCTACATTGGAAGTTCCATCGTTCAGACAGGGAGATAGCCGTGGCAGACCATTCCATCGAGGGCAAGACCGTTCTGATTGCGGGCGGCGCCAAAAACCTGGGCGGGCTGATCGCTCGCGATTTGGCGCAGCAGGGTGCCAAGGCCATTGCGATCCATTACAACAGTGCGCCGAGCAAGGCGCATGCGGACGCAACCGTGGCCGCCATTGAAGCATCGGGGGCCAGGGCGGTGGCCTTTCAGGCAGACCTGAGTACTGCGGGGGCCGTCGAGAAGCTCTTCGCCGATACGGTCGACGCCATCGGACGCCCGGATATTGCGATCAACACGGTGGGCAAAGTACTGAAAAAACCCTTCGTCGAGATCAGCGAAGCCGAATACGACGAAATGAGCGCAGTCAATTCGAAGACTGCTTTCTTCTTTCTGCGCGAGGCCGGCAGGCATGTCAACGATAACGGCAAGATTCTCACCCTGGTGACATCGCTGTTGGGTGCGTTCACACCCTTCTATGCGTCTTACGCCGGCACCAAGGCACCGGTGGAGCACTTCACCCGCGCGGCGGCCAAGGAGTTCGGCGCACGAGGCATTTCGGTCACGGCTGTCGGGCCGGGGCCTATGGACACCCCGTTCTTCTACCCCGCCGAGGGGGCGGATGCGGTGGCGTATCACAAGACGGCGGCTGCGTTGTCGTCATTCAGCAAGACCGGTCTCACCGACATCGAGGACGTCGTGCCGTTTATCCGTCATCTTGTCAGCGACGGTTGGTGGATTACGGGTCAGACCATCTTGATCAACGGCGGATACACGACCAAGTAAATCGTGTTGGCGGATCTTCATCATGGGCGACAATGACGGCTTCTCTGGATCTAGCGGAAGGAGAGTGCCGGTCGCCCGACAGGCGCGGTGCAAAAGACGCACATGGACAGATTCGACCAGTATCGAATCTTCGCGCAGGTCGCGGAGATGGGAAGCTTCATCAAGGCCGCACACGCGCTGGACGTGCCGCGCGCCTCCGTGTCAGCGGCCATTCAGCAGTTGGAGGCTCAGGTCGGCACGCGTGTGCTGCACCGAACCACGCGTCAGGTGCGACTGACCGGCGATGGAGCGCAGCTACTCGAGCGCGTACGTGCGCTGCTGGCGGACCTGGAGGAGATTGACCTGCTGTTTCACGCCAGCGAGCGTCAGGTGTCCGGCCAGCTTCAGATCGACGTGCCTAGCCGCATCGCACGCCGGCTGATCGCACCGGCGCTGCCGACGCTACTACGCAGGCATCCTCGATTACGTTTGCTACTGAGATCGAGCGATCGCGCGGTCGATCTCGTGCAGGAGGGCGTCGATTGTGCGGTACGCGTCGGCGCGTTGCAGGATAGCAGCCTGGTGGTGCGCTCGCTTGGTGCGATCGCGTTGATCAACTGTGCGAGTCCCGACTATCTCAAGGAGCAGGGGACTCCCCAGCGGCCGGACGACTTGCTGTTGGGGCATTGGATGGTCGGTTACGCTTCGCCCACGACTGGCCAAGCGCTGCCTTGGGCATCGTTGGGCGTAGATGGCGTCGAGCGTTTTCTCGATGTGCCCAGTCAGGTCGTGACGAACAACGCCGAAGGGTATATCGCGTGTTGTCGCGCCGGCTTGGGACTCATCCAAATTCCTCGCTTCGACGTGCAGTACCTGCTGGATGCGGGCGAGCTGGTCGAGGTGATGCCGGCGTACCACGCAGCGCCGATGCCGGTCTCGCTACTGTATCCGCACCGCCGCCAGCGTTCGCGGCGATTGACCGTCTTTCTGGATTGGTTCGAGGATCTAATGCGCAAACATCTGGAAACGTAAATCCGGTGTTTGGCGATGGCAATACCTGGAACGAGCGGTATTGTCGCGACCGGTCCCGATCGATCGTCATCGTCATACTGCGGAGCGTCTCGAAGCTTTACCATCCCGCTGCGGCTCGCAAGTCATCGTAGATTCTGGCGATGTGCATACGTCATTGCTCTGCTGAAGTGTCTCAGGATGCAATTTCCTGCTTTTGCGGAGCGTTCTGAAAAAGCCGCGTAGCCGCCGTGGTGTTGCCGGTCTTCGGCGGCTTAGGGCCACGGCTGCGACGAACTCGTCAGGAGTTGCTCCAACCGCGCGATCTGATGATGACGCGGCGTGGTGATAGCGTAGAAATGTTCCCGCAATCGACTGGACTCGCCGACTTTTACGAGACTGCCGGTGCGCAATTCGTCCTGTACCACGACTTCAGGGAGAACGGTTAGCCAACCGCTGTCGCGCGCAATCAGGCGGAGCATTGCCATGTCGTCGACCTCAGCCCGCAGTCGCGGTTTCACGCCAGCCGACAGACATAAAGCATCAAATTGTGCGCGCAATGCGTGCCGGGGTCCGGGCAATGCAAGGTCGACACCGTCGAGGTCCTCGGGCACGCGCAACGTGAGGCCTCGCCAAGGGTCGCCCGGGCCGACCAGAGAGATCGCCTGACTGCCCAGAAAGCGGCAGTGCAGCGGGCGGTCCGGATCGGTGGGTACCGGCTCGTTGGCCAGTACCACGTCGAGCTTGTGCTGCATCAGGCGCTCGAGCAAACCCTCCAGCAGACCGGATTCCAACGTTAGCGTGACTGCGGGATCCATCAGCAGCGGGCGAATCCAGTTCTCTTGATAGTTGCGCGACAAGGTGGCCACGCTGCCCACGCGCAGGCGAATCATGCCCTCGCTGTGCCCATGCAGCCTGCCGAGCATTTCTTGACCCAAGCCGAAAATGTTCTCGGCATACGAGAGCATCAACTGGCCCGTATCGGTCAGCACGAGACGGCGTCCCTCGCGCTCGAAGAGCGGCTCGTCGAGTCGCGCCTCCAACTGCTTGAGTTGTGCCGACAGCGCAGATTGCGAGACATGCAACTCTTGTGCGGCGCGGGTCAGGTGCCCCGCTTTGGCGATGCGCCAAAAGTAAAACAGGTGCCGAAAGTTCAGTTGCTCCAGTTCCATTGTTCTGTTTTATATATTAAATCGTTTTGATTAATGAATTTTACAGAATATTCGACGGCAATTACCATCCAAAAAGTTCATTTCAAGCGTGTCGATCATGGATTTATTTGCTGTGTTGCAACTGACTTCCGCCCTGGCGCCCATCGTTTTGATGGGCGCGGCTGCAGTGTCGTCATGGGCGGGAGGCGCCACGCCGGGGGCGCTCTGGAAGCGCTTCAGTCTGATGGCGGCGCTCGCATTGCTGTGCGCGGCCGTATCGCTGGCGCTGGCAATTCGTTGGGTGGCGCCGAGCCCGCTGCCCCTGTTGCCGTGGCTTGCCGAGAGTCGTTTGGGGGCGTGGATGGCTGTCTTGGTGCAACTGCTGGGCACGACTGTCGGTGTATTTTCGTCGCGGTATTTGCAGGGGGAGCCGGGGCAGTCGCGTTTTGCCGCCGCGCTTGCCGGGGTGCTGGCGGCGGTGCATCTGCTCTTGCTGGCCGACCATTGGCTGGTGTTGATTGCCGCCTGGGCCTTGATTGGCGCGGCGTTACAGCACCTGCTGTGCTTTTATTCCGAGCGGCCGTTCGCGCGGTTGGCCGCGCACAAAAAGCGCATTGCCGATCGGCTTGCGGATGTGATGTTGCTGATCGCGGCGGCCTTGATATGGCGGGCGACGGGCAGCGGCTCGTTGACTGATCTGTCGCTTTACTTGGCGCAAGGGATCGAGGGCCCGCATCCGATTGCGCTGCAGATCGGCGCCGCGTGCCTCGTCGTTGCAGTGATCTTGCGCACCGCTCTGTTTCCGGTGCATGGCTGGTTGATCCAGGTCATGGAGGCGCCGACCCCGGTTTCCGCCTTGATGCATGCCGGCGTGGTCAATCTCGGCGGATTTGTGCTGATCCGCTTCGCGCCGCTGCTCGGGGCTGCTGCCCCGGCGCGTTGGATATTGGTCATCGTCGGACTTGGAACTGCATTGTTGGCCGGGTTCGTAATGCTCACCCGCGTCAGTATCAAGGTCCGCCTGGCGTGGTCTACCGTCGCGCAGATGGGATTCATGCTGCTTGAGTGTGGCTTGGGTTTGTATTCCCTTGCCGCGCTGCACTTGATTGGCCACTCGCTATACAAGGCGCATGCCTTTCTGAGCGCCTCGACGGTCGTACGTCAAAGCACATTGCGGCGCATGCGCGGCACCGCCACCGCGTCCGCGCTCAGTGTGGCGGTCGCGCCGGTGCTGGCCGCGTGCGGCGTGGCATTGGTGCAATGGCTCGCCGTGGGTGCACGCTGGCCGTGGTGGTGGAGCGGGGTGCTGGCGCTTGCGTGGGCCCCGCTGCTGTGGTGGCCTGGGGCGCATGAGGCGCGGAGCTCCGCGGCCATGTGGCGCACTGCCTTTGGCTTGGGCTTGGTGGGCGGTCTCACGACGGCGGGCGTCATCGCTCACGCGCTGCCGTTCGGCGTGAACGACGCGCCCGACGCGCTGGCGGGCATCGTCACCTTGTTGGGTATGGGCGGGATGTATTTGTGCCTGGTCACCCTGCAACTGCGTCCGCAACGTTTGGCGGCTTGGCGGCGCTGGAGTTACGCGGGCTTTTATGTCGACGAGTTCTACACCCGCATCGCGCTGCGGCTCTGGCCGGCCCGCTGGATCCCGGCCGCCGCAGCGACTGACGACGCAAGGATCGCGCGTGCGGCCTTCGAGGCGCCCGCGAAGTAAATCAGTTGTTTTGGAGAAGTCCATGGATAGACCCGTTTCCCTATCGTCCGATCAAGCGCCCCGGCTTGGACAGCACCTGCACGACGCTGCTGCTGTGCCTACGGCCGATGAGTCGCTGGCCATGCGGATTGAGGCCGCGTGCGAGCGCGCCTGCCGGACGATTGCGCCGGCTTGGCCGCTCGATCAGGCCATTGCAGTCAACCCGCATTGGGCGCGCATCGGACGGCCGGTGCGCCAAGTTGCCGCGCGCATGGCGGTGCTAGGCGACATCCGACTGTTCCCGCCGCGCGACTATCTGGCGCAGGCATGGCACGGCGGCCGCGTGACTCAGGCTGATCTCGCGCATGCGCTGGCCGCGCTGCCAGCCGCTCAGGCGGCGAACCTGACGCCGGAGAAATGCGTCGCTGCCTTGCGCGGCGCGCCGGACTTACCGCGCTTGCCCCTGTTGATCGATGTACTCGACGACGATCCGGCGCGCCATGCGCGCCTGTCTTGGCGGCAGGCGATTACGCATCAGGTCAGCCAAACGTGCGCCGCGTACTTCGACGAGAGTCAGGCCGATTGGCAACCTGAGCGAGCGCACGGGCTGTATGGTTTTTGGCGCGACACGCTCACGCACGACCACGGCATTGGCGTGCTGATGGGCACGCCTGATTTGGGCAGGTCGCTCAACGCGCTGCCCGCCACGCGCGAGGATGCCGAGCGCTGGGTGTTGCAGCGCCTCGGTCTGCCCGAAGCGGTTTGGGAAGACTATCTGGAGGCTGTGCTCCTCACTGTGAACGGTTGGGCTTCATGGTGCGCCTACCTGGGCTGGCAAGCGGGGTTGGCTGGGCGAACGGATCCGCATTTGCGCGACTTGCTGGCGATTCGATTGGCGTGGGGCGCGATTGTGTTGGAGTACAAAGACGACGCCGTCGCGCGGCGGGCATTTGCGGCCCTGCGGGCCGAGTGGCGCCATGCGCCCCGGTTGCTGCAACGAGCAGAAGACTTGTTGGTGATCGACGAGGTTTGGCAAACGGCGCTCGAAGTGGGCTATCAACGCCAACTCGCGAGCAAGCTCAGCGTGGCGGCGGCCCCTGAAGTCGCTGCCATCGAAGCGCCCGCGATCGAGGTTCAGGCAGTGTTTTGCATCGACGTGCGCAGCGAGCCCATGCGCCGGGCGCTCGAGGCTGTCTGGCCCGCCATTCAGACCATCGGTTTTGCCGGATTCTTCGGTGTGCCAATGGCGTACACGCCGCTTGCCACCGCAGCGCGCCGACCTCAGCTTCCGGGGCTGTTGGCGCCGTCGTTAGAGGTCACCGAACAAATCGTCACGGTGGACGGCAGTCGCGCGGCCGACGGCGCAAACGCTGAGAGCGGCGAGCGGCTCATCGAGGCGGCGCGGCGCGCCCGGCTGCGGCGGTTTGCCTGGGCCGACCAGGGATTCGCCGCGAGCCGCTGGCCCGGCACCGCGTTCTCCTTCGTGGAGGCCGCCGGCGCGGGTTACCTCGGCAAGCTCATGGGCTGGCTGTCGCCATCGGCCGCGCCGCGAACGCGAGATCATCTGGCGGGCTTGTCCGCGCGATATCGGTCGATATGCCGGCCCGCGCTCGTCGGCTTCGACAGCGAGGCGAAAGTGGCGCTTGCCACGCGCGTCTTGCACGCCATGGGACTCGATCGAGATCTCGCGCCCCTGGTATTGCTCGTTGGACACGGCAGCCAGAGCGCCAACAATGCCCATGCTGCGGGACTGGATTGCGGGGCTTGCTGCGGCCAGAGCGGCGAAGTCAACGCCCGGGTGCTGGCGCAAATGCTCAATGAACCGGCCGTGCGGGAAGGCCTGCGAAAGCGCGGCATCTCCCTCCCTGAGCAGACGGTTTTCGCGGCTGCGTTGCACAACACCACGACCGACGAGATCGAAGGTTTCGATATCGACGAATTGCCGAACGCCGCGCGTGGTCGCTGGGACAAGCTGCAGGCTGTCTTCGCGCAGGCCGGCGATCAGGTGCGCCGCGAGCGCGCGACGCGTCTGGGACTCGATCCGCGTGCCGGTTATGAGCGCTTGCTCGATCAACTGCGCCGCCGCGCTGCCGATGGTGCTCAGACGCGCCCTGAGTGGGGATTGGCGGGCAACGCCGCGTTCATCATCGCCCCGCGTCGTCGCAGTCAGGGTGTGGTACTGGATGGGCGCAGCTTTCTGCATGACTACGAGGCCAGCCATGATCCGGATGGCAGCGTGCTCGAACTATTGATGACTGCGCCGATGCTGGTGACGCATTGGATCAATT
The DNA here is from genome assembly GCF_041919235.1 of Pandoraea sp. Taxonomy (NCBI): domain Bacteria; kingdom Pseudomonadati; phylum Pseudomonadota; class Betaproteobacteria; order Burkholderiales; family Burkholderiaceae; genus Pandoraea; species Pandoraea sp. The sequence goes on along the minus strand of NZ_JAYRUC010000024.1, from coordinate 30,090 downwards.
GGCAGTACCACGCCTCGACGTGCGACCCGGCGCGGCTGGGAAGCGGCAATAAAGTGCTGCACAACGTGGTGGGTGGCTGCATCGGCGTGTTCGAAGGCAACGGCGGAGATTTGCGCATCGGCTTGGCGCAGCAATCGTTGCACGATGGCACGCGGTGGATGCACGAGCCGCTGCGCTTGAGCGTGATCATCGACGCGCCGCAGCATGCGATCGATCAGGTGATCGAGCGGCATGCGGTCGTCAAGCAATTGCTCGACAATGGCTGGCTGCATTTGTGGCGCTTCGAGGGTGCGGGGTTGGCTCGCTACCTTGAGGGCGGGTGGCAAGCGTTGGCGCTGTGACCCATTAGGCGCGGCATTCGCGCTCGCCTCGAACGGGGGGGCGGCACGTTTGCTGCGCGGCAGTGCCGGTGGGGCTAGGACGGGGCGTTGCCCACCGTCGACTTCCTCCCGCTTGACCCAGTCCAGCCGCGTCTGCGGCACACAACCAATCTTGGGCGCGATGGATTCAATGGCTGCCCAGAGCGATGGATACTCGCCTCGGTGCTCCTGCGCCGGCCGAGCGGCAGGCTCGCGCACCTCGGGGGAAAATTTGTTCGTCTTGTTCATCGTTCCATTCCCTCAAGAGTTGGAGCGTCCTCAAACTCTGGGGCGATTCACCTGTTGCTCGACTCTTGATACACGTCAACGGCAGAGAACGGGCAGAGTCGTGTGAAGACAAAGAATCGGTAAGGAAACTCGGCGTCAGCGGAATGGATTGCGGCAATGCCAGCTCTTGCGCTTTTCACTCCAGGGAATGCTTTTTACAAAAGCGTTGATCGCCCAGAAGATGAACTATGAGCTGCTTTTTGACGCCGCAAAAGGCTTGTGATGCTGATGTGCGCACTTGCCTGAAGCGCAAGCGTCACTCTCCAGCTTCGCCAACGCTTGAGCATGGCGCAGCACCTCGCGAACTTCCAACGGTCCGCCGTGACCCATGTGGAAATGCTTCCCACCGCTCTCGATCATACGAATCAGTTCACGCGACACGGTGGCGGGATCGTCTTCGAACGGCGGCCGGATTGCCCGCCCCTTGCGGATCATGCCACCGATAAGAATGCCTGAGGCGATCAAATCGCCGACCATCATGTCTTGGGATGACAGCTCCACCGCAATCGAACCTGGCGTATGGCCGCCTGTATGCCTCACGACACCGTCGACGCCAAAGTCGAGCAGATTGACCGTGTCGCCGTTGGTCATCATGATGTCCGGTACGAACCCCTCGTAGGGTTCATGGGGGACTGGCGTCTTGAGAAATAACTTGCCGACCCAACTCGTCGCGCAGTACGTCATCGGCTCCTTTCGACTGTAGAAATCCGCGTCATCTTGATGCGCGAGAATTGGCGCGCCCGACAATGCACGTACCCGCGCTGCGCTGCCGGCGTGGTCGGTATGCGCGTGAGTGACGACGATCAGCTTGATATCGCGGAACGTCAGCCCGTGTTTCGTGAGAACCCGGCCGATCTTGCGCTCCGATCCGGGAATGCCTGCGTCAATGAGAACGCAGCCTGCCTCGCTGCGGATGAGATGGGCGTTAACCATACCGAAAGGCAAGATCGGGATCGTGATGATCTGAGTCTGAAACATGGGATGTCCTTGGATAATCAAGCGCTGACTGCGTGCTTGTCGGGTAATGGAGAGAGGTTTAATGATCGTTGCTATGCGACGCGTTGACAGCCGCCTGCGATCAACGTACTTCCAGCGGGCGCGCGTCCTGTGGCGCAATCAATCAGCACGTAGCGGCAACAAGTGGCTTGGCAAAGTCCCGGATCAGCTCTGCTAGATCGCCTGGCGCTTCCAAGGGCGAGAGATGCCCAATGCCCGGCAGGATGTGCATGTTCGCGTGCGCGATGCGCGTTATCAACTCGTGCTGCAGCACTGCGGGCGGATCGACCTGATCTTTTTCTCCGGAAATGACGAGGGTGGGAACGCGGATCATTGTGGCTTGTTCGCTGATGTTTTCCTGACTGGCCTTCAGCGGCCATGCCGCTTTGGCAGCAGGAGCGCCTTGCAGGCTGTCCTGGACGATTGTTTCAAGGTCGCCTGGTTGCAAAGGGTTGGCTGCCAGCACGTGCTGGACGGTGGCGAGGATGCTTTCCCGACTGTCGTACGCGTTGACCATGCCTTGCCTGACTACAAGGGGCACGTTCATGGGAGAAGGCGGCGACGGCGCTACCAAGACCAGCCCCGCCAACCCTGCCGGGTGGCGTGACCCCAGCAACTGCGCGACTTTGCCGCCCATTGAATGGCCCACCAGAATGTAAGGGTCGAGGTCGAGACTTTCCATCAGGTTTTGCGCGTCATCGGCAAGAGTCGTCAGCGTATAACCGTCGAGGCGTTTGTCCGACCGGCCCCAGCCACGCTGATCGACCGCAATGGTACGAAAGTCGGGCGTCAATGCGTCGATGACATGCCGCCACGTGCGTGACGAACCACCCCAGTAGTGGAGGAAGACGAGCGCCGGCGCGTTTATCCTCGAATCCTCGACATGCAGTTTGACGGCATTCGATAAGTTGCTCATGAGATTGCTCCTGGAACGGGCTGGCAGCGCGGACATCGCGGCTGACGTGTTGTCAGGCGGCGGCCTGAAGGATGAAGTCGGCGACGACGACGGGATGCGACAACATCGGAACGTGGCTGGAGGCGATCCGTTTGATCGTTGCATCCATGCGGGTGGCCATGCGCTCTTGATCCACGGGCAGGATGGCCAGATCCTGCTCGCCGATCAGGTAGAAGGTCGGACGACTGTGCCACGCGGCCTGCGTCAGCGTGCCGCCGAGTGCCGCGCCATTGATCGGACCTTGCGTCGCGTGGATAACCGACTGCTCGACAAGATCAAGGTCTTGTGCGAACAGGGTTGCGATGCCTTTGGACGTCAACGACAGGAAGCCTTCCGTGTCGGGCCTGATCTCGTCATTGAGCGGGGCCGCTTTGAACTGGGCAAAGAGCGATGCGGCGGATTCTCCCGCATCCGGCGCAAACGCATCGATATAGACAAGTCGCTTGACCTTGGGGTCGTTGCCAGCCTGTCCGATGACGGCGCCAGCATAACTGTGACCGACCAGGACCACATCGCCTTGCGTCAGAGCGATGGCACGGCCGACCGTCGCGACATCGGCCTCGAAACTGGTGAGCGGGAGCTGGACGGCGGTGACCGCCATGCCTTTGGCGGCCAGCAGCGGAATGATCTTGGCCCAGCTGGAGCCATCAGCCCAGGCGCCGTGAACGAGGACAACGTTAGTGAGGGTCATGGAATTTCTCCTTGAAATAGGATGATGTTGCGGAGTTGATTAGCCGTGCCAGTGCGAGCAGCGGATGACGGAGCAGAAATTACCGCGATGGAAGTGCGGTTCCTTGTCGGCGATGACGTCTGCCTTGACGTTGCCGAAGGTGGTCTCGGGCTTATGCTTGATGCCGTCATAGAAGGCTTGGATGATGTCTTCTTTGAAGGTGGCTGTACGTGGGAAGGCCGCAACAACGGCCTCGCGGACGGCATCGGAATAGCGGTCATAGGTCAAGCCGAGCACGTCCATCTCGACGCCCGCGGTTGTGAGGGCGCTTACCGGATGCATGAATTTGGGGATGCCGGGCGTGGTATGTAGGGCGATGCCAGTCCATACTTTTTCGATGTCGGCAGGGTCTAGCTTGTAGCTTTGCAAGAAATCGCGTGCAGCATTTGCGCCGTCGACTTCGAATCGAAGATCGGCGCTGCTGTGCGATGGCATCAGGCCCACATCGTGGAACATCGTCGCTGCGTAAAGCAGTTCCGGATTGAAAGTGAGCCCGCGTTGTTGTCCGGCGATCGCGCCGAAGAAGTAGACTCGGCTCGAGTGGTTGAAGAGCAGCTCGGTCTCGGTGTCGCGCACAAACTCGGTGATCGCTCGGGCCAGTGCGCTGTCGGGGATGGCGATGCCATGAATTGCGGGCGCGGCGTGGTGGTTGCTGGTCATGATTTTCTCCATACGTAGCTGAAATAGCTGGCACTCGAGCAAACGAACTGTGCCGATCGCCATCGCCGTGCATTGGTGGATGTCTGGGCTGGTTCTTAACAAGCGCTTGCAGCCGACCCACTCATCATCGCGACAATGCGGTTTGGCAGCAATCGGATTGCTCCGGCGAAAACTGCCAAGCGTACGTGATAAGCTGTCAGCGGCGTTTAGGCAGGTTGGCGCCAAGAAATCACGATCCTTCATGCCTAAATGGCGAGACACTGATGGCAAAGCGAGAAATTGCACTCGTCATTTTCGATGGCGTTCAGGCGCTCGACGTCGCTGGTCCTCTTGATGTATTTACGGCGGCCAACGGCTTCTTGCCGCAAGAGGAGCATTACCACTGCGTCTTGGTGGCGGGTAGCACGAAGCGCTTGCGTAGTTCCAACGGAATGTGGATGGTCGCTGACCTGACCTTTGATCAGGCGGACCGCGCTTTTCATACAGTCCTGGTGGCAGGAGGCCCGCACCTTCCCGAAAGTGCACCCAATGAAGCCATGTCGGTTTGGCTGAGACAATGGGGTATTGCGGCCCAGCGCTATGGCTCGATTTGCACTGGTGCTTTCGCACTGGGCCATGCGGGACTTCTCGATGGGCGGACTGTCACGACGCATTGGTTTTGTTCGCAGCGACTTGCGGCGCAATTCCCCGCAGCGCGGGTTGAGCACAATCGGATTTATGCGCGTGACGATCGGCTTGTAACGTCTGCTGGCGTGACGGCGGGCATTGACCTCAGCCTCGCTTTGGTTGGAGAAGATCACGGACCTGCGCTATCGCTTGCATGTGCCAAGGCACTCGTCGTTGTCGCACAACGTCAGGGAGGCCAATCCCAGTTCAGTCCGCTTTTAACTTCGGTCCGAGATGCTGAAACGCCGCTGGGAAAAGTACAAACCTATGTCATGGATCACATCCGCGAGGCGTTTCCGGTCGAGCGGCTCGCTGAGATTGGCGGCATTAGCGCACGCAGCATCGCGCGTCTTTTCGTCAGCGAGCTGGGTATAACGCCGCATGAATTCGTGGAAGGGGTACGCCTGGATCAGGCTCGCAACCTTCTGGAATCGACGGAAATGGCCCTCAAAGCCGTCGCTTTCGACTGTGGGTTCACCAGTCCCGACCAAATGCGGAGTGCCTTTCAGCGGCGACTCGACGTCACGCCGCAGCAGTATCGAGGTAGTTTCAGAACTCGTCACTGACGGTTGCTCCGGTCCTTTGCGCAACGTCTATCTGTTTAGCGAAGGCTTGGGTTTCTACAACCATGTCCCGCATGCGATCGCGGTCGCGTTGGTGCTCGCGAGGACTGGTAACGCTGATGGCGCGCCGCGAGCTGGATCGCTTTCTGGAGAGATGTTCGGTGGAAGAACCCGTTTCCATACAGCTCGGCGAGATGCTGGCTAAGGCTACCGGAATCGCATGATCGCGAGCGAAAAATCCTTCGCGTGGATGGCGGCAACGGCACCAATGAACCAGCACTGAGTGTCCGGTTGCGGGAGGTCTGACTGTCTCTTCAGCGTCGGAAACGGACATCCGTAACTGACCGAAAACGGCCAATTGCAGTCACTGGCTCGTCCCGCAAAACTGCCATTTAAACGACTGGTTCGCATCCCAAGCCTGCTAATCGCCTACGCCTGCATCGTAGACCCGAGTGCTCCTCGAGATCCCCACGATTCGGCCTTTCACGGTTTTGGTCAGCGCTGACTTGTCAGAACGCGGCGTGCCACATACGACGACAACTATTTATTCCCTGCGCGAGACGATTTCGACCGCAACGCCAATGTTTCAAATTCTCCCGCAAGCATGGCAAGGGTGACCATCTCGAATTTTTTCAACAGGACAGCCTCGGCTTCGAGAAGCGTCGCCGAAAGATGGGCATTCACAGCTTGTTCGACAAGACATTCCGGACGATCCTCCGAAACAAGATGCGAGAAAAGCGAAGGTTCGCCGACCGCACGGTAGACGTCCAGTAGCGTAATGTTTTCGAGGGGTTTGGCAAGCACCCAACCGCCTCCGTGCCCTTTCTCCGAAGTGACGTATCCAATATCGCGCAGACCGCTGAACAAACGCCTCACGACGACGGCGTTCGTGCACAGCATTTCACCGAGCGCTTCGGAGGTGAGCGGGCCATCTGCATGCGTCATGTGAATCAACGCGTGCAAGACGCGAGACATGCGGCTATCGGTCTTCATCGTGGGCGTCCATCTCAAGAAACTTTTGAAGTTGCATAAGAGTTTAACATGGCGCTATCATGCAACTTTACAAGTTACGTAACGAGCTGGAGAGGAAACGTATGGACAAGCACTACGATGTCATTGTGATCGGCGGCAGCTTCGCCGGTCTTTCAGCCGCAATGCAGTTGGCGCGCGCGCGACGGCGTGTGCTTGTGCTCGATAGTAGAAGGCCACGCAATCGATTCGCATCACACGCTCATGGTTTTCTCGGGCAGGATGGCAAGGCGCCCGGCGAGATCATTGATGAGGCGACGGCACAACTCTCGGCTTATTCGACGGTGCACGTCGCGACAGACGAAGCACGCACGGCGGAGCGTGTTGATGATCGCTTCATCGTCACGCAAAGCAGTGGGAGCACCGCAAGCGCGGATCGATTGATCCTAGCGACGGGCGTTCTAGACGAGCTACCCGCTCTTCCGGGCCTGGATGAACGGTGGGGTATCAGCGCGCTGCATTGTCCGTATTGTCACGGTTACGAAGTCGCGGACAAACGGCTCGGCGTCCTGGCAACGCATTCACTATCGATACATCAGGCGATGCTCGTTCCTGACTGGGGACCGACGACCTGGTTTACGCAAGGCATAGTCGAGCCATCGCCCGAAGAGACTGCGTTGCTCGAAGCCCGCCATGTGCAGATCGAACGGGCGCCGGTCGTGGAAGTGCTTGGCGACGCACCCAGCATGGCGGGGTTGCGTCTCGCTGACGGTCGCGTCATCGAAATCGATGCACTGTTCGTGGGGCCGCGCACCCAGATGGCCAGTGCGCTCGCAAAGTTGCTCGGATGCGAGTTTGACGAAGGTCCGGTAGGTCCCGTTATCCGCGTAGACAAGTGGAATCAGACCACTGTTCCGGGCGTGTTCGCCGCTGGCGATGCGGCGAGCGCATGGTCCAACGCGACGTTTGCCTCGGCGGCCGGCGTTGCCGCGGGGGTTGCTGCACATCGCTCGCTCATTTTTGGCTTGTAAATGGTCGGGGAAGTGGCCGCGCCCTGACAACGGACTTTAACGCGTCGAGTGCACCAAACGGCCGTCCGCGAGGTTCGCATTCGTCCGAGGTTGCCCCGGGGCGGTCCGATCGCTTATTCCGGCGCCATTGATTTTTCCCACGGGCAGGCAAAGATCATTGAGGCTACAAGCCGAACGGCCGCTTCACATCGGAAATCGCCATTTAACCCGGTGTGTGTCGAGTGACTCAGAGGGGTCGAAAGCGCACCCTTTAACCGAAGATTTTCCACCATGGTCGTTTCATAGGACCAACGCTGTTACGCGTAGAAGCCGCTCGACAAATACTCCCCATGGCGGAGGTGTTTGTTGCGGCCACAATGGCTCGGTTTGAAATGCGATAGAGCGCTTCCGACAACGATTCATATGTCGCTTGATCTTCGCCATCAAAGCCAAGGTCATTCCATGACCCCATACCCCCGAAAACCCACGAGGACTGCGCGGCCGAAAGAAGCTGGATCGCATCCCTCGAAATAAGAGAGGAGTTGGCAAATTCCTTATGGAAACCGTGAATCGGCGACTCTGCGGAAAGATCCTCCAACCCTCTGGCAAAGCAAGCTGCGAAGCCGTCCAGCCCCTTTTGAGTTGCGAATGCTTCGACTCGCATAAGGACATCGCAAAACTGGTCGCGAAGCGACTGAAGATCTACTTGCTCGATTTCGCTTGGCGGTCGGTTCCCTGCCACTCGTCCGTAGGTCACTCGCCATATTCGCCTGTCGGCGCTCTGCTGGTCACCAACAACCCAGCGAGCCGCCCAATAGTCGGAACTATTGGGCTTATTAGCTTGCACGGACCAGACCCCGCCGCCGCCAACGAAACCTACAAGCATCCTGTCGGTCACTGTCACCCCATCGACATTGGGATCATTTGATGGCCCATGCGACATCCTCAACTCGATAAAACCATGCTCCTTCAGGTATCGGAACCATGCGGTCGGGTCAGCAGCAATTTGTCGTTCGGACCAGCCGGTCGGCGTCTTGTCCAAATCCACAAAGTGAACGAATTCGCAGAATGTGTTCGCACTGTGCTCCATACCCATGCCAGGGGAGTCGACATCTCGCAACACAGCGTTTCCTTCGAGAACTAGCGCAACGATTTGGGCGATGGTCCCTTGCATGTTTTTCCTTACGGGTAGTGATGCTTCTAGGTAGCTTGTGTTTCACCCGTATAGGGCGAATATGCGGTAAGGAGAGTGTCCCCTTAGGGGCGAAAGCGGCCCGTCGCAAACGTTAGTAATCGGCCAGGAACGGTCGCTCGAATCAAGCATCTAGATCGACAACAGGTGAGCGTTGCCTTGATGTGCCCGAAACGCATTTGGCGTAATCGGATTGAATAATGGCATTGTATGCTAGTGTGGACAATGATCTACCTCGGTATCTTGGTGTTCGGAATGGAACGCAATATAACCAGGAGCACCACATGAGCAAGACCATCCTCATCACCGGCACCTCGAGTGGTCTCGGCCGGGCTACGGCCAAGCACTTTCAGGCTAACGGCTGGAACGTCGTCGCGACCATGCGCAGGCCCGATACTGAAGTTGGACTCACGCAACTCGAGCGTACGCTGGTCACTCGTCTCGATGTCCAGGATATCCGGTCCATTCAATCGGCCGTCGATGCTGGTCTCACGAGGTTCGGCCGTATCGACGCGCTCGTGAATAATGCGGGTTATGGCGCGTACGGCCCGCTCGAGGCGACGCCGCTCGAGAAGATCCGCCGACAATTCGACGTGAATGTACTCGGTCTGCTGGCGACCACGCAGGCCCTCGTGCCTCACTTTCGAGCGAACCGAAGCGGCGTCATTGTTAATGTTTCGTCAATCGGTGGGCGGATGGCTTTCCCGCTCGGTACGCTGTACCACGGCACGAAATTCGCGGTTGAGGGACTTTCAGAGGCGCTGCACTACGAGCTTGGTGCATTCGGCGTTCGCGTGAAGCTTGTCGAACCAGGGGGCATCAAGACCGACTTCGGGGGGCGTTCGTTTGACTTTAGCAACGACGAGAAGCTCACTGAGTACCAGCCGCTCGTGCAGAATCTCTTTGGTTCGTTCGGCGCAATCATGGCGAACAGCTCATCGCCCGAACTGATCGCCGAGGTTGTCTACGCCGCGGCAACGGATGGAACCGACCAGCTTCGCTATGAGGCAGGCGCGGACGCTGCGCAGTTCCTCGCGAACCGACGTGCGACCGATGACGCTACCTTTTTTGCGGGCATGAAGGCGCAGTTCGGACTCGCGTGAGCAAGATGGGCGAGGACTGCTCGATCCGCATCGCGAGACAACGGACACAGGGTTCAATGCTAGTGCTAGACGGTGGCCATGCAGACCTCTAGTTACGCACTCGACACGACCTGGCGAACGCTATTCAAGGATCTCGGTGTCGTGCCCGCGAATGTGCTTCGGCGCGCGAGGCTTCCGGACGACCTTCTACAGCAATCGTTCGTGCGGCTCGTCCCCGAGGATTACTACCGGCTCTGGAATGGCATCGAGGCAGAGACCGGAGATCCACTCTTTCCCATCCGACTGTGTCAGGTGATTCGAAGCGAGTCTTTTTCGCCGCCATTGTTCGCGGCGCTGTGCAGCCCGAATCTCGTCGTGGCGGCACAGCGCATCGCCCGATACAAGCGGCTCGTCGCGCCTATGCGTCTCGACGTGGTAGAAGGCGGCGGTGTCGTAACAATGGAGTTGACGTGGCTCGACGCGGCGCCGATGCCCCCCGTGTCCCTGGTCGTGATGGAACTGCTTTTTTTTGTGACGCTCGCCCGCATGGGCACCCGAGAGCCGGTGAATCCGGTCGAGATCACGACCACGGTGTTGCCGTCACCGTTGGCGCCGTACGATACGTTCCTGGGCGCTCGCATGAGACGAGGCGCGAAGCATCGGATTGTGTTCACGACTGCCGATGCGACGCGCCCGTTCCTTACGTCAAACGAGCCGATGTGGGCTGCGTTCGAGCCCGAGCTACGTCAGCGCCTTGCTGATCTCGATGAACCGGCGACGACCGCAAAGCGCGTTCGGGCAGCGCTGCTTGAAGGACTTCCGAGTGGTCTTGTCACAATGGAGGCAATCGCACGAAAGCTTGCATTGAGCAGTCGAACACTCCAGCGACGAATCGAGGCCGAGGGCACCAGCTACCAGCAGATCCTGAAAGAAACGCGCGAGGCCCTCGCCCGGCACTACCTCGAGAAAACCGCGCTCCCCGCCGCAGAGATTTCATTCTTGCTCGGTTTCAATGAGCCGAATTCGTTCTATCGGGCGTTTAGAAACTGGACCGGTACGACACCGGATAGTGTGCGGCACGTACAAAAAGAACATGGATGAAGCTCTCGCAGTGATGTGCGTCCAGGTACGTCCGGCCAAGCATGTGTTTACCGCTGACAAGGCGCAGTGGTTTGTCATCACCGACGATTTGCCTCAGTTTCCGGGATTCCCTGAATGAAGTCGGGGCAGAGCCTGCGGCCGAGTTCGGCCATTTCAAATCTGACCATCGAACACGGCGTCACAGCCGACGCATCTTCCGGCGTCCATTCGCTTCGGCCAGGGCCAATTCCTTGGCGTCTAGCACGTAGTCGGAGGACCCGACCAGCCGCTCCACGGCCCGATCGATAAAGGCTCGCACGCGCGAAGGCTGCGCCGTGCGGCTGCCGTAGTAGATATGGACACTCATATGGTCGCTGACGTGGTTCGCGAGCAGCGGCACGAGCCGTCCTGCACGGATCAGCGGCGCCGCCGACAAGCCCGACAACGAGCCAATCACATGACCCGAGAGCACCGCCTCGGTCTCGAGCTGCGCATCGTTCGTCGATAAGGTCGGAGACAGGTCGTGCGAGATCACTTCACCGCCGACCTTGAGCAGCCATGGCAGCACGCGGCCGGCAGCCAATGTCAGGGCCAATCGGGATCGATGGCGTGCCTGAGGCTGAATTCCGCCGGTTGCCGCACTGAGGCTTCGGTCGACATCGATGAGCGCGAAAACGTCATCTGACAGACTGCACACGCGATGCAGCAGTGACTCACGCGCGACAAGCACATAGAAAATAGTCTTGTGACTAATGCCCTGTTCAATGGCGTCGACGGCTGCTGGAAGCGCTGCTTTTAACGCAGCCGCTATCCCACGTGCTTCTTCCAGGGTCTCCGATTCGAGGCCTTCCATGTCGTTTTCCGTGGTTACTCGAACGCTTCGGATGTTGCTTAGGCCAAGTGCCTGCTTACTCAGCAGCGTCCCTTAGCGCAGCAACCTTCCACTCTGAAAAGTTCGCGAAGGAATAGCTACGCCCCGAGTCGTCAAGCACAAGCACGAACACCTTCGGGTCACCCGACGCATCATCCCCGTCGAAGCACACGACGTCCCCACGACCGTCATCGACCTTCGCAAAGGGGATCAGATTCCGACCGTCATGCCGCCTAACTGAATAGGCGAGTTCGCCCGCCTTGGAGTCGGCGTCAATAAACCACCACGGCCCAAGACCCGGGTACTCACCGGAGGTCGCAATATTTTGAATTTCAGCAGGGTAGACAAACCCAGGCGGTAGTTGCTCGCAATCGTAGAGCTCGAACTTAGACATCGTCGGGTTCCCTAGTACTTCACCACCGAATAATAAATCGGCCTATTGGACGGAATGCCTGACACGAGGAGTCAACTAGACCGTCGCCGCCTCTTCAGACGTTTTTCCTATTGCTTTGCGTGAAGTGTTATATGCGCACCGTTCCAGTACCGGACATCGAGGTGCACGCGGTGGATTCGACTCCTCTCCGCGACTGCCTGTGCGAGCGTTTGCCAGCGATCGCTAAGCTCCGGTGTTAGGCCTATCACGGTTTTCCAGCGTGGCGGGATTAGATCCAGCTTTGCCGCGAGGCCATCCAGCTTCAAGCCGGCGGTCACGTGGCTGTCCAATGGAACCTCCATCCAAGCCTCAATTCGACCAAGACCATACGCGTCATACATAAAGCGGTTGTACGCGCAGTTCCGCAGGAAGATATTGACGAACTTGCGCGCGCTGCCCCAATGCCGTGCTTCCGCAGGGAGATTCGCGATTAGATCGTAGGTCATATCATCAAGCTTCTTGCGAAAGGTCTTCGGCGTGTTCGCTTTGACGGATCTCAGGTCGTACGTCTGCAGGAACGACCTCGCTGCTTTGATCGTTCCGGGAGGCCCCATTCCGCGAGCCGTCGAAGGACCAATCGCGGTCCTCCCCAGGCGATCTTGGAGAAGTTTGAGCATGTGTTTGTCCATATAGTTTTTTTATTTTCCTTCGTGTCAGCGCGCATCTGCGCGAAGCTTGCGTGCGGCCAATCGGATGCGCTTGGCGGCCTCTCTTGCCGTATCCGAAACACTCGTCCAGTCGTGATGCCACCATTCGATGACCTGGGCCGCGTCAGCAATCGTGCGCGCAGCAATCACGTCACGCATTTCGTCCGCGACTTCAACCCACCGCGCCCCAGACTCCGCACCACTCGCACGCGGGTCGATCGCGGTGCGGTAGATCGCTTTCGTGCGATCGAGCTGAGAGAAAGAGTCATGCTCTACCTGCTCCATCAACGCCGCGTCTCGAACAACGACGCGAAACGTGCGGCATACCCAGTGCTTTCCAGTCTCAAGACCAATGGGGCCAGCGTTTCTGCTACGGAGACAGGCAAGCCCGCACGGGCAACTTCAGTTTCGCTTGCCGCAGCAATGAAGTCCTTGATGACGGCCCGGTCGGGCAACGTGCAGGCGAGCATGAATGCCGCATGACGTTCCTTCTCGGTGAGGTCGCTATGCGTGAACTTGCCCAGAGTGTGTGCCAGATATTCGCTCGCTTCGGCTTCGATTTGGTCCATGGAGTTTTCCTACTCGTTGGTCTTGCCGCGTTCAAGCGCCCGTTTCCGACCCTAAGCGGCCGGCGGTGGGCTTGGAAGGAGCTCCGCCAAAGCAGACCATGAGAGGTCCCCATACGCGCTGAACTCTAGAGGATATGGAACGTGCCCGATCAATGACGCATTAAACGCGCTCATGAAAGCATCCGCGCTAGTTGTGTAGAAGCGCCACTCCTTGACGGAGTTGCCGGTAATGGACGCCGCCTCGATGGCGACTCCTGCATCCTCGAATTTGCTGCCAATGGCTTCGTCGAGCGACGCGATTTGCTCTACGACTCCGGAGGACGGCATACCGCCTCCAGTGTCGTCGTACCGCCACGTAACGATCACTAGGATGGGAAGAAGCTGTCGATCAGCTTCGCATGGCAAGTGTGAGCGAGCGCGAACGATAACCGGCATTTCGTCGATCTCGGACTGAAAAAGAGACCAAGAATCGTCAGCATAGAGTTTGGACATCCGATTTCACCCGCATCTTTACAGGAAAGGCGCAGTATTAGGTACTGGCTGAACGGCTGCAACTGGCCGAAAACCGCCACCAAATTCTCCACAGCCTTGTCCAACCGACGCGTCAAACGGAGCGATTTCCTGCTTGTGCGGAGCAACCCTGAAAAAATTGCGGAGCACCGCCCACAAAAGTCAGCAATCACTATCGGGGAAACCAAAGAATTCTGGCGGAGGCGGTGAGATTCGAACTCACGGAAGGGTTACCCCTTCGCTGGTTTTCGAGTCTTAATGGGAAATCGTTACGGGGGAGGGGGTTGGGGGAGGTTTTGCTTCGACAACCGGAGGGCGTGAAACGCCGGAGACCCGCGTGTTTGCTGGGGGTGGGAAACGGGTTGCGGAGCAAAATTTGTAGGGATTTGGCGGCGTGCGGTCGGGAAACTTCGCGATTTATCGTCACTACAAAAAGCAGTTCATGGGCGAGAGTTGTCGTCAGTACAATACATGCCCATGGATATCAGTTTCGACCCGGCGAAAAGTGACCGGAATGTGCAGGAACGGGGTTTGCCGTTCACGATGGCCCAGGACTTCGAACGGGACAGCGCAGTGGTCTTCACGCCTCGCGCAGAGAAAATACACGTCATTTGCTTGCGCAGGGCGAACTCGCGAGAGGTGAAACGCTATGCCCAAACTTAAGCCGAGAACCGTCCTCCCTACACCGGCTAAGGACGCCAAGGTCAAGAGGCAGATGCGTCAAGATCCGCAGAATCCGGAATGGACGAAGAAGGACTTCGCCAAGGCGCGGCCTGCGAGTGAAGTGTTGCCGGGGCTTGTTGGCGAAGAGGCTGCCGAGAAACTGCTCAAGCCTCGTGGTAGGCCAAAGGCCGAGGTGGCGAAGGAGCGAATCGACATTCGGCTGTCGCCGGAGGTCGTTGAGTACTTCAAGGCGTCGGGTAGCGGCTGGCAAACGCGGATAGATGCGGCCCTGCGGCAGTTCATTGCAGAGCATCCGCATTTGGTGTGACGGGAGCTGCTGAGATATTCTCGAGCAACCGACGCGTGGATAAGTTCGCATGGCTCGTTCGGAATCGCTCTCATACTGAATGAATTGCCAGCCAAACCCGCCTTTGAGCGATTCGTACGTTGGGAACGCTGTAGCATAGGCGCAGCCGACAGGCGGAATGCCGGCTGGTGAGAGACGGCAACCTGCTTGCTGGTCTGCGGGCGGCAGTGACGGTTGTACCTCGGAACCCACCGTTGCCTTCACGATGTGCCGAAGGACCGAAACGGGTCGAGAAGCAGACGCTTGCGATCGGCTGCAATCGGCCAGAAGCAGTCGCTTGACAACAGCGCGTATCAGCAATGCAGCCTACACAATGACTGAACATAGACTCGAGCACGCGGTCACGAAGCTTCGTCCGCTAGAACGGCCATATTCAATTGCAAGCCACGACGAATCGGTAGCAAGGGAGTCTGTTGTCGCGGGCCTGGTGTCTGGTACGGACTACTGGGCGGCCCTTGCGGTTGGATGGATTGAGGGCGGCCTACCGATGGACGTCGAGCTGGCAGCGTTGCTCCTGGAGACTGCGAAGCGTCGCAACATGTCGCAACGGCTGCGGCACCGGGCGTTTGCATTGGCAAAACCCTGGCAGAAGAGTATGCGTGCTATTGACGCAGGCGTGAGGGATTGAGGCAGTCCTAGCGAGCGGACAGCGATGTCCGTATTCGGCCATAAAGCGTCACTCGTGGGTTCGCAGATCGCGCCGTTGAAACGACCGGTCTGCACGCGGGAGTGGTCGTTGCAGGAGTGTCCGTGTCCGAACGGCGGTTCGGACTCGACCTGAGCCGGGCATCCACCCGGCTCGTGGCACGAGATTGGAGCTGGAAAACGTCGTGCAATGCAACCTCAAAAATCGATGCTCATTTCCTGTACCGCGCTTCGTCGAGATCCGCAATCAGCGTTGGTCCTGTCGGGTGCCAATCCAACCGCGCCTGTGTCCACGCACTCGAAGCGGGCATATCCAGCCCGACGAACATTCCGAGCCATCCGAAATGCGCTGCGGCTTCCTCCGGGGCGATCGAAATGGCCGGCAATTCAAGGCCCCGACCCAGCGCCTCGGCGATTTCGCGACTGCTGATGCCTTCCTCGCCGACAGCGTGATAACGCGCGCCCCGTTCGCGCGCCTCCAGGGCGAGCCGGTAGAGACGCGCGACGTCGGATAGGTGGCCGGCCGGCCAGCGGTTGCTTCCGTCACCGACATAGGCGACTACGCCTTTTTCACGAGCCACGTCGATAAGCGGCCCAATGAGGCCCTGCTTGAACGGATTGTGAACTTGCGGCAGTCGTACCACCGACACGTTGATGCCCTCTTGCAGCAGTGCCTGTCCCGTCAGTTCGGAGACAATGCGCGGATTGGGATGACTGGCATTGAAGACGTCTTCGGTCGCGGGTTCGCCGTGCTGGCCGCCGCCCATTCCGGTCCCCGACGTGATGATCAGCGGTCGATCGGAACCCGCGAGTGCGGCGCCGAGTGCGGTGATCGCGCACCTGTCCTTCTCGCAATTCTCGGCGAACCGGGTGAAATCGTGGTCGAACGCCGCGTGAATAACGCCGTCTGCCTTTGCGGCGCCGTTGCGCAAGCCTTCCGGCTCCTCGAGCGTGCCGCGATGCGGCTCGGCGCCCGCGTCGATGAGTGCTCGCGCTCCCGCGTCCGAGCGCGTCAAACCAATCACCTGATGACCGGCCTGAATGAGTTCGGGAACGAGCGCCGAACCGATAAAGCCAGTCGCACCTGTCAGGAAAATACGCATGGTGAAGCCTCCTTGGTCGTCAGGCGTCCACTATCCGATGATTTGTTATCCCGTTAAAGTAGTGATCTCATCATAGTAAAGTGACTAACAGGTTCACTATGTCAGTCAATACCCCCAGGTCGCTTGGAGATTTTCTGAGAAGCCGCCGGACGCGTCTTGACCCCGCGAGCTTTGGATTTACTGGACGCAGGCGAACGCCTGGGCTACGCCGTGAAGAGGTTGCCCAGCGCGCTAATATCAGCCCGACGTGGTACACATGGCTCGAACAGGGGCGTGGCGGCGCGCCTTCTGCGGAAGTGCTGGACCGGATCTCCAGTGCCCTGATGCTGACGCTTGCCGAGCGCGAGCATCTTTTCATGCTCGGGCTTGGGCGGCCGCCCGAGGTCCGCTATAACCTTGTCAACACTGTCAATCCTCGGTTGCAGCGGCTGCTTGATTCGTTCGACGCCAGCCCGGCGATCATCAAGACCGCTACCTGGGATGTCGTTGCCTGGAACCGTGCCGCCGCGGTGGTGCTGACCGATTACGGGACCTTGCCGCCCGGTCAGCGCAATATTCTCCAATTCCTGTTCCGCAATCCCGCCGTCCGTGCGAAGCAGCACGACTGGGAAAGCGTCGCCCGTGTCGTGGTAGGTGCGTTCAGAGCAGATGTGGCTCGCGCCGGTCTCGCGTCCGAGGTCGGCGAGCTGATTGCCGAATTGCGCGGTCTTAGCGCGGAGTTTGACGCGCTGTGGCAGGACAACGAGGTACTTAACCAGAGCGAAGGAGACAGCGTCAAGCGACTTCAGCATCCCACGCTGGGTCCGGTCGAACTGGAGTACTCGGCATTTTCCGTTGACGGTCGACCAGACCTGGGCTTGATCGTCTATACGCCGCTCGACAGTGAAGTCGCCCAGCGAATCAAGGCGCTCGCCGCACTACATCAGCGTGATCCTGTGGCCGAAGATGTGTCGGAAGAGGACGTACGAGCTGGATGACTTCGGCGACTGTTCAGGGTCGGCTACGGTCAATCACGTAGGACCGAATTCGGCCAGCGCCGGACGTTGATCCGCACATTCACCCGGACATTCGGACGACCGAGGTCCTCTGGCAGCGGACCTTCGCACATCGGTTGCGGTCGCCATACGCTCCTCGCTGGCGAACATCTCTGGCAAGCAAATCTGGTTATGTGCGCGATGTCCGCTTTCCTTTATTCACACGCGGTTAGAGACTCGACATGGATGCGAAGTCGGTGAAGCTGGCGACGAGTGCTACTTCGCCCCGCTTTTTGTTAGCGCTTGCCGGAACGAAGAGATCAGTTTGTTTTCGTCGCCGTTGCGCGTGATCATAACCAGCGTAGTCGTGAGCTCAAAATCCCGGACCGGAACGAACTTCACATCCCGACGATTGTTTCTGGCAATGGATCGTCCGACAAGCGTGGTGCCGAGACCTGCGCCTACGAGCGCCAGCGCCGTGTGGATTTCAATTGCTTCGTAACCGACGACCGGCTGGGCTCCCGCGGACTGAATCGCTGTGAGCATCTGAAGCCCGAACGGGCTACGAGGATCTTTCGGATACAGGATGAAGGGGAGCTGGGAAAGCTCCACAGCCGACACGGACTTTTGCTTTGCCAGTGAATGCCCGATCGGGATGACCGCAACGGACGGCTCGTCGAGCATCACCGTGTAGGTCAGGTCTGCACTTTTCACGATCGGGCCGAGGAAGCGCGCAATGCCTAGATCGATCCGACCTTCGCGTAATTGCTCAGGCTGGTACTCAGAAAGCACCTCGACGAGATCGAGGTGCACTTCCGGACATGACTGCCGGAACTTCCTCACTGCGGTGGGGAGTACGGAGAAGGTCGTCGATCGGACAAAGCCGATGCCCAGCCATCCGCGCTTGCCCGCTGCAATTTCTCTCGTCTCGTCGTCGAGCCGTCCCGCATGGGACAGCAACTCTTTCGCCCGCGGATAAAAATATTTGCCCAATGAAGTGAGCTCCATCGGGCGCCGGGAGCGGTCGAACAGCTCGCCACCCAGATGCTCCTCGAGCTGCGCGAGCTGCATGCTGATCGCGGTGGGCGCAACGAACAGTGCCTCGGCGGCCTGCGTCGCGCTGCCTGCTTCGACGACCGTGCAAAAGTAGCGAATCTGTCGCAAGTTCATAAATTTTGAACCTAAGATCAAAAAACGATGTTTGATATCGATCTTACTTTATCTAAAACTACATTGACAATCAACTCAGAGGTTCGCCATGGGCAGTCAGGAGACATCGACCGCATCCATTCAAGTGCTGTGCGAATTCGGCAGCGCGACGGTCTACGAGGCGCAAGGCGCCAGAGGAGCGCTTGATAGCGGAATCAAGCCAATCCATCCCGACATGAGGGTCGCCGGCCGCGCCGTGACCGTGGATGTGCGGCCGGGGGACAACCTGATGCTCCATTACGCGATGCTGAAAGTAAAACCCGGTGATGTGCTGGTCGTCGACGCAAAGGGATTCCTCGAAGCCGGACCGTGGGGCGACGTCTTCACCGAACAGGCGGTCGGACAAGGCGTCGCCGGTTTGGTGATCAACGGCG
This sequence comes from Pandoraea sp., assembly GCF_041919235.1. Taxonomy (NCBI): domain Bacteria; kingdom Pseudomonadati; phylum Pseudomonadota; class Betaproteobacteria; order Burkholderiales; family Burkholderiaceae; genus Pandoraea; species Pandoraea sp. The sequence continues at coordinate 11,175 of NZ_JAYRUC010000024.1, read as the reverse complement.
CGGTCCGGGATGCCAGAGCGATCATCGAGATGGATTTTCCAGTCTTTTGCCGCGGTCTCTGCATCAAGGGCACAGCCAAAAACCAGCCCGGAAAATTGAATGTGCCGGTTTGCATCGGCGACGTGCAGATCAATCCGGGTGACATCGTGATCGGCGATCAGGACGGCGTCGTGGTTGTACGGCAGGACGAAGTCGACGACGTGATTCGCAGCAGCCAGGCGCGAGAGGAGAAGGAGGCGATGTTCCGGGCGCGAATCCGCGACGGGGCGACGACCGTCGAGTTGATGGGGCTCGAAGAGACGCTCCGCAGATTCAACCTCGACTAATAAAAAGACATGGAGCGAGACAATGAAAAAGCAACCTGTGGAATGGACGAGCAGCGTCACATCTGCGTCGTTAAAGCCGACCCGCTATCGGTGGGTCGTCGCGACGCTGTTCTTCGTAATTTATACGATCGCCGCTGCTGATCGCGCCAACCTTGGTGTCGCGCTACCGTTCCTGAGAAAAGAATTTTCAATGAACAACGCCGAAGCCGGCGCGCTGGTCAGTCTTTTCCTGATCGCCTATGCGGTTGCCCAGCTACCCTCGGCGTGGCTCGTATCGAAGTTCGGAGTAAAGCGGGCTTTTTCGATTTCAATGGTCCTCACCTCGATCGCAACTGGATTGACCGGAATGGTCGGCTCGTTGTTCTCGTTGAAAATCTGCCGGATCGCGCTGGGATTCGCCGAGGGACCGCTGCCGATCGGCATCGCGGCAACCATCAATAGCTGGTTTCCGGCCCGAGAAAAAGGCACTGCAGCCGGGATATTTCTCTCGGCTGTGAAGTTCGGTCCAGTGTTAACGCCAATTCTTGGCGCCACGATCATCGCAGCCTGGGGCTGGAAAGAAGTATTTCTGCTGTTCGCGATTCCAGGGATCCTGTTGTCGGTGGCGTGGGTTCTCATGGTTGCCGACAGGCCTTCCGAAAGCGGTGCGGTGAACCGGGCGGAACTGGAACTCATCAGCGAAAGCAGCCAGAGCCGCGGCGCAAACCAGCAGGCCCTCGCCGCGAAACCGATGCCCTGGCTCGACAAATTCATTCGCACCCGGCGCGAAAAAACGCTCGATACGACGCGCGAGATCTTCACCTCGTGGGACATCTACGGTTGCGCATTGGGCTATTGCTGCCAGCTCGGCATTTCCAGCGTGCTTCTGGCCTGGATTCCGACTTATCTACTGACCGTGAAGAAATTCAGCATCATGGGGATGGGTTTCGTCGCGGCCGCCCCATGGGTCGGCGCGGTCGTAGGCAATATTCTGGGCGGTCTCCTTTCGGATCGCCTGCTTGGGGGACGCCGCAAGCCCGGGATGATGCTGTCGGCGCTCGCCACCGTCGGAATGATGTTCGCGCTCATTCATTCCCCGGCTGATCCATTGTTGTACGGCATGTTGATTTTCCTGACCGGCATGTTGTTGAGCGTCGGCTATTCGGCCTATATGGCCTATCCGATGACGCTGGTTTCGAAAGCGAAGTTTCCGATGGCCAACGCCGTGGTGAATACGGGTGGACAACTGGGAGGCGCTGCGACGCCTTTCATCACTGGCATCCTGCTGGACAACTACGGCTGGAGTTCAGTTTTTGGCTTCATGTCGGCCATATCGGCACTGACTTTCATCGTTTTGCTGACGATACGCGAACCGCTTGACGTCGGCGTGCGGCATGCGGACGCGGGCGTTGCCGGGGAACCGGACATTGACCATGCCTAGCAAGGTTGGGAACGTTACACAGCCGGTCGTGCCCCGTCGGTTGCGGCGCATCCTGTGCCTTGACGATTTTGAACCGGCGGCCAAGGCGCATCTTCCTCGGCCGTTGTTTGGATATGTCGGCGGCGCCGCTGAGACGAATGCGTCGCTGAATGGCAATCGTCTCGCGTTCGACAAGTATCGTTTCGTGCCGCGTGTGATGATCAACATCGCAGGTCGCAGCACGGCAACTACGCTGCTTTCGCAGCAATTCAACGCTCCGTTCGGGATCGCGCCCCTTGGGCTCGCGGCATTGATGGCCTACCGGGGTGATCTCGTTCTGGCGAAAGCAGCCGCGGCAGCCGGCATTCCGATGATCATGAGCGGGTCGTCGCTGATTCCACTCGAAGAGGTCGCGACAGCCTACCCTCAAGCCTGGTTCCAGGCCTATCTCCCGGGTGAGCCGGCGGCAATCGCCGCGCTTGTCGAGCGGGTCAAGCGGGCAGGGTTTCAGACACTTGTCGTCACTGTCGACACACCAGTGGCTGCTAATCGGGAAAATAACGTACGAGCCGGGTTTTCCACGCCGCTCCGACCTTCTCTGAGGCTCGCGTGGGAAGGGCTCAGCCATCCTCGCTGGCTCACCGGCACATTCACGACGACGATTTTGCGGCACGGGATGCCGCATTTCGAGAACAACTACGCGACGCGTGGTGCCCCGATTCTGTCGCCGACAGTCGAACGGGATTTCTCCGATCGCGGACATCTGGACTGGCAGCATTTGTCGGCGATTCGCCGGCAATGGGACGGAGCGCTGATTATCAAAGGTGTGCTAAGTGCCGCCGACGCTCGTATAGCCCGAAACTGCGGTGCGAATGGGGTCATCGTTTCCAATCACGGCGGCAGGCAACTGGACGGTGCCGTTTCTCCGCTCACGGTTCTGCCGTCCATAGTGGAGGCGTGCCCGGATCTTCCGGTGATGATCGATGGTGGCATCCGGCGCGGCAGCGACGTCCTGAAGGCGCTCGCTTTGGGTGCGCGTGCCGTGTTTGTCGGACGGCCGTTCGTGTACGCCGCATCTATCGCTGGCGAGGCAGGCGTAGGACACGCCATTCGTCTGTTGACCGCGGAGATTTCCAGAAACATGGCCATGCTAGGGGTCAACCGTCTGGATGAACTCGATCCTCGCGTGCACCTGGCGGTCGAGTGAATCGCCCACAGCGAACAAGGTGACTGCGTAGATGACCGCTGTACGTTGTAAAGCTGCCGTATGGCTGGATTTGGGTCGAACGTCTGCGTCGGGTCGGCAACGGACGCCCGTGATCGGCCGCAATCCACAGCCAGAAGCGGTGGTTCATGGGGTTGGCTTAGAATGCGTGCACTCTTCGTCAGATGTCCAATATGTTGGGGACACTGCTGCCGGAGACCGAAAGGGGCTGCGGAGCAGAGTTTGAGGGGATTCGGCTCGGTGGTGCGGGGCACTTTCCCTCCCACGCCGGTTGATGACGCGCGCTAGCTCCGGAGCTGGTCTCGCGCGATCGACTTCTTCACCGTCTGCGAGTGTGGGTTGCCTCGTGACCACACTCGGAAATTCGTGTGGTCGCCCGGTGCCGTGAACTGAATAATGAAAAAGGGGACCGAAGTCCCCTATGGTGTTTAGCGGCTTGAGCAGCGGATTCGGCGTCGTTAGGTGCGTTTGACGGCCGGCAATGTGCTGAGCAGTGTTTGCGCTGCGGTCCTGAATACACCAAATGCGGCGTTAAACGACGGCCGGTCGTCGCCGTAGATCAATGGGACCAGCTTGGTTGCATACTCGTCAATGGTCTGCCTATCCTGGCCGACCGTTTCCAGGGCCTGGCTCAGACACTCGGCCGGATTCGCGCAAAACGCAGCGTGTCGAGTAAATTCACCTTGATCAAAAGCGACCAGGTCTTTGAAATGCTTGGTTGCCCGCTCAACCGCAGTTCCGTCTGCCGCCACGATACACCAGGTATCGTAGATATGGCGGACCAATGCGTCATCCCATTTGTCCCGCGCGCCGGCACGATGTTCGGCGAATCGGCGAAGGAACGAGAGTACCTTTTCTCCCAGGGTTTCCTCCACGGCTACGCATTGCATCGTGAAAGGCGTCGCGTCTTGGTTTGCCAACTGGTAGGCCAAATATCCAAGCGTTTGCTGTGACGTTGCGAAGTAGGGCGTGCGCGTCGTGAATTCGAGCTTCAAATGCGGGCGCAGACTTGTGGCAGCGGCGTATTGGGGGGTGTAATGCCAACCGCTGGCAAAAAATCCGTTCGCGTTTCGTGCCACCGTCTCTTCGGGGATTTCAGAGAATCCGAGCCCGATCATGCAGTCAACGATTTTGCGTTTGAGAGCAGATAGATGACTCTTCAGTTGGTTTTGCGAAAACCCGTGGTTCGGCGCAAGCACTACCTTCAGATCAATGTCTTCCGACATTCTTTTGATGATGCGATGCGCCTTTGAGAGGCTCGTGCCGCCGCAGAATGCCAACTGTAAGTTTTCGTGTTCTAGAGACGCCAGGGCGCGGAGCGTATCGCTGACGTGAATGTCTTTCTCTAGAATTGCGGCGGAAATGCCACCAAGATCCTGCTCTGCGATCAACGCGTCGATGAGATCACGTTGCTCCTTGGAAATTATTTTCATATCGAATGATTTGCCGGCCAAACCCGAGCTTGCGGGCGATGCGGCGGTTCCCCGTATTGATGACCACACTCGTTGGCAACTGAGTGGTGTCACCAGCGTTGTAGGCGGCGACCATTCTGCTCGGGTATGTCCTAACGCCAAGCCTCCTGAGCGCCTGCGGTGCCAGGACTTCGACCGGACGCACGGGGATTGGTTTGCCGGACAGGACACTAGGTTTGGCCTTGGCGTACACCCCGACGCCTAATTTGACAATCGTGCCCTCGTCAACCAACTCCCGCAGCGCGCGGCTAAGTTGCGCCTCGCTCCCCATTTGCGCGAAGTCGGCCCGCAGAAAGACATCCGCTTTCCGCTTACGGAGCGATGTTTTCAGTTTGTCTCGCAGGCTCATGGCACTCTCCTTCGTGGCGCGGTAGTTATTACAAGCGATTGATTTGTATCGACAAATTAAATCTGGTGACGATCACTTTGTAGTGTAGCACAGGCGTCATTTTCGCGAGCGGAAGACCATCGCCCGGGCATTCGCCTTATCGGCAAGCGTACGCAATTGGCGTCGCGTGAACGCCCGCTCCTGGTCGGGGCGGCAACGCACAAGCGCTTACCAACGCCTTCACCGGTTTGCCACCGGCAGTCTGGTACTGGCTGGAGCTGTTGGCGTTTCCGCAGGGCATTCCGCTGGTTCTGGCGGCGATGGCGAACCGCTTCATCGTTCGTCGTATTCCGTTGCTTGGGTAACAGGCCGACGGGTGAAAGCGAAGCAGGCGGAGATACTGCGCCGTATGGGCGTCCCGTTCTTCCTGAATGCTGGTGGAAGACCCATCGTGACGCGAGTCGCTGTTGAGGGGCGAGGCGGCGCAGTCGAGTTGAGCAAGCCGAAATGGGTACCTCGTGTGCTGGAGGGCGGGCATGGGGCCTAGGCCGAGTGTGAATCTGAACCTTCCGAAGGGAATGCGGGCACGGAGGCAGAGAAGCGGCCGGGTCTTCTACTACTACGACGCTGGCGGCAAACCCCGTCGTGAAATCCCGTTAGGCGCGGACTTCATACAAGCTGTTCGCAAATGGACCGAGTTGGAAGCTGACGCGAAGCCGCTTCACCGAGGGCTGGTGACGTTTCGCTACGTCGCAGAGCGGTACGTCCGCGAGGTCTTACCGACGAAGGCGTTGAGTACCCGTGAGGGTGACCGGCTGATGCTTGCGAAGCTCTACGCCTTCTTTGACGACCCGCCAGCTCCGCTTGATGAGATCAAGCCGATCAACGTCCGCCAGTATTTGGACTGGCGTGTGCGGAGCACTGTAGACGCCCTGCGCGCTGGCGGAAAGGAAGTCAAAGGTACGGAAGGGCAGGTACGCGCTAATCGAGAGAAGGCTTTGTTCTCGCACATCTGGAACAAGGCCCGAGAATGGGGCTACACCGATCAGCCGAACCCGTGCGCAGGCATCAAGGGATATCGGGAGCGTCCGAGAGACGTGTACATCGAGGACGACGAATATCGCGTCATTCATGAGCACGCTCGTCAGCCATTACGCGATGCGATGGACTTGGCTTATCTGACCGGCCAACGCCCGTCCGATGTTCTCAAAATGAGTGAGCGTGATTTATCGGACGGCTGTTTGGTAATCCAGCAGGGAAAGACTAACGCTAAGCTTAGAATTCTTATAACCGGGCGGCTAAAGACAACGCTTGATAGGATTTCGAAACAAAAGATTGGTCAAAATCCGCGCAGCTTGTTCTTCGTGGTGAACGAGCGTGGTCGACGAGTCGGTCTTAAGTCGATCCAATCGATGTTTGTGGAGGCGCGCCTAGCAGCGGGGTTGCCCAATCCAAAAAAGTACCAATTTCGTGATTTAAGGGCAAAAGCGGGTACGGATAAAGCCGATGACGTCGGCGATATACGTGCCGCGCAGAAGCAACTCGGGCATACAAACATTGCGACTACTGAGCGCTATATGCGGAATCGTCGGGGCGCTAAGGTGGAGCCGACGCGATGATTCTCGGTCCCGATGCATCGAGTTTTCGATTCGTGATGCCAAGAGTTGCGTCAGCCGTCTGTCCACTCTGCCGTGACGCAATAGGACGACGTGCTCGGAAAGGACCGTCTATGGTGGCTCTACGGCCACGAGATGAGGCAGCCACAATTTACTAAGTAGTGGTTTGACAACAGCCGCGCGATCCTTCATAGTCGTGCCCACAGATCGTCGTATAAACACCAAAGCGACGGCAGCAGGTCCACCAATTCGGGAATCGGCTTACGGAGAGTGACCCCGGGTCAGTTGGCATTCAGCATGCGGTGGTATGTATTAGTGAGCATAAGACCGCTCACCATGAAGTAGTTCGACGTAAAAAGGTAGTCAGCGAAAACCAGCAAGTGATTCATAAGAAAGTTCCCGGACAGAACCCCGTAAAGCAACGTAATGTCGTAAAAAAACCTGGCCTCGGAGAACCGAAGATGAAAAAAGCAAACTGGAAGCGGAAAGCATCAAAATTCGTGTTTAACTTTTTGGCAAATGCCGCAATTGTGGCTACGTTGAACGCAGGTATGAGTGTGGCTCCGTAAGCCAATTCCAAAGAAAAAGCCCAGCAAATGCTGGGCTTTTTTGTTGGCGTATCGGACGACAATCGGCCAGAAGCTGTTGTTTGGTCTCACGATTTCAACGGCTGTGTCCAACCCGTAAGCAGCCATTCGCCTACAAATCGCCTCGCCTTGATGCGAACAGCCCTGCGGCAGCTTATCAACATTGTCTCGCTACCGGCCGACTGGCCACGAAGTCCGCTAGAATGGCCGAATATTCCTCACATCTATTAGCGGCGTGGGGAAGCTGTCGGTTGTCGCGCGCGTAGGAGACACCAGCGCTTGCGGGCCACCGCTTGCTTATTTCGAGAATAAGAACGACACGGCCGGGCGAGATACAAGATCGATCTCTGCGAACTACGCGCGCCTTGACCCGGCGATGACCATAGCTGAGCGGAGCCACTGATGACCGCACCGAGAACAACGAAGAAGAAAGTTTCAAACGCGCACCCGTCAATTAGCCAGGCATTCGAGCTTGCTCTTTGCGCCGAAGTGAATCAGGCATGCCCTAATTGCGGGGAACCCTTGTTTGTTTCGAAAAGGGGGCGCCGCTACCGGAATTACGAAATTGCGCACATCTATCCGCTCAATCCAACGGACGGCGAGACTGATCTATTGAATAATGAGCAGAAGCTATCTAGCGATCCTAATCACGAAGATAACTTAATCCCCCTTTGCTTCAGCTGCCACAATGTTTTCGATAATCCCAAGACGATCGAAAATTATCGAGAGCTGGTCGTAAAAAAATCGGCGCTGATAAAACAAAAAAAACAAAATGACGTATTTTTTCAATTTAACATTGAAAAAGATATTGCTGACATCATCGAATCACTATCCTCAGATAATGTCCAGTTCGAAGCGTCGACCACACTCGAAGCCAAGCGGGTTGACGACAAGCTCGGAAACAACATTCCGCCGCTGACAAAGCAGAAAATTAAGAACGACGTCATTTCCTTCTATTTGTTTGTGAAGGAACGCTTTGCGGACCTTGAGCGCAGCGATCCCGGTAAGGCCATGCTAATCGCGACACAGGTTAAGGCGTTCTATCAAAAACAAAAACTCATTACTTCGAATATGCAAGAAATATTCGACAACACTGTGCAATGGATACGTAGAAAGCACCCAGCCACGTCCAATCAAGCTGCTGAAGTGATCGCCGCCTTCTATATTCAGAACTGCGAGTTATTCGAATGATTACGCCGAATAAATTTATTTCTTTTGACCAATCTGTGCTCGCGAAGCTGCCTGCAATGCACGTCGGTCAGAAAACGATTGGAATTCACGATCTTTACATGACGGTTTCAGGTGCATTCGAAAGCATTGATGAGTTTATGTACGCCCTCGACGTGCTCTACATCTTGAACGAGGTAAATGTAGACTTTGATTTGAGAACTGTCACCTATGTTGACTGAAATTCGCTCCCCTCAGTTTCGCGCCGGAAAGATTTCTTTCCATGCGGGGCTCAATGTTGTTCTCGGAGACGAAAACGCAACAAATTCGATTGGAAAGTCAACGGCACTGATGGTCGTCGATTTTGTTTTTGGAGGAGAATCTTTCCTTGAGTTCAATAAGGACGCCGTCGATGCATTAGGGCATCATCACTATGACTTTAGCTTTAAATTCGGAAAATCAGTATTTTATTTTCAACGACAGACGATAAATCCTAAAGTGGTTTTTCGTTGCGATGCTGAATTTAGGGTTGTCGAAGACGTCGACATCAAGGACTTCACGGCCTGGTTAAAGGAAAGCTATCTAGGCCAGCGACGTGATATAACGTTCCGTCAGATGGTGGGCCTGTTTTCGCGCGTCTGGCCCAAGCCAAACGTGACCAACGTTCGTCACCCACTGCATGTAATTCCGACTCAGAGCTCATCTGAGTGCGTTGGGAATCTGATCAAGTTCTTCGGTCGCTTTGGCGAGATAGCTGCCGCGCAGTTGGCCGCAGCAAAAAAAGAGTCCGAAAAGAAAGCACTCGATACCGCCTTCAAGCATTTGATCTTAGAGAAGATCAACAAGTCAAGGCACGCTAAAAATGTTGTTGAACTCGAGAGCATACGATCAGAGGTGGAATCAATCAAGGCGGAGATTGCAAAATTCGCCTTGAATATCCGCGAAGTCATTGACAAGGATCTGCTGGAGCTTAAGAAATCGAAGGACGCACTGCTAGAGAAAAGGTTTAGTGTTCGCGCAAAGCTTCAACGAACTGAGCGAAATTTAAAGGAAAGCAAGTTTATTAGAAGCAAGCAGTTTGAGGCACTTCAGGAATTTTTCCCTAATGTCAACAGCGAACGGATCGCCGATATCGAGTTGTTTCATAGCTCGCTCGCGAGTGTTTTGAAGGATGAGCTCAAAGAGACGGAGGAAAATTTGCGGGCTCAACTGATTTCTGTGGAAGCTGCAATTTCGCAGATCGATACACAGATATCAGATCGATTAAAAAATTATGACAACCCAACCGAACTCATCGTGCGGGTATCGTCACTTTCCGAAAAGTGGAATAAACTAAGCCGTGAAAATGAGTATTTCGAGAAACAAGATAATTTGCGCACGCAGCTCGAAACGTTGAGGTCAGCCCTATCGGAATTGAAGACTAAAATACTAAATGACATACAAGCGCGGATAAACCGTAAAATAGAGAACATTGTAACGCGCGTATATGGTCGGGATGCGAAATCGCCCGTGCTCAACGTGGGTGAGAGCAATTACGTTTATCAGATCGTAGACGACACGGGAACGGGTAAAGCGTATTCAAATTTGGTCATATTTGATCTGGCCATCTTTCACTTGACGGATCTACCAATTCTGATTCACGACTCGCCACTTTTTAAGAATGTAGAAAATAGCGCCGTCGCGAAGCTCGTGGATGAGTATTGCCAATTTGATCGGCAGACCTTCATCGCGTTGGACGAGGTCGAGAAGTACGGCACCGAAGCTGCAGCGACGCTGCGACGGCTGAGCGTGCTCAATCTCGACGACACCCATGTGCTGTATGTGAAGGATTGGCGGAAAAAGTAGTCGCCGCGCGAGACCGTACGTCGACGCGCTGCCGCCGCGTTCTAACGAGCTTGAGGCGGGAGCGCACACCGGAAAAAGCGACTCTGTGTTTGCCATCGGTAAATACAGACCTTTGGCCGCTGTGCGCTGGAGAGCAGGCATATGCGTGGGAGGGGCGAGCGACGGAAATGGGTCGAAAGCAGACGCCTGCGATCGGCCAAAAGCGGACGCTTCGACTGCCAGATAGCTGTCGCCTTATGTCTCGCGCCACCGCATAAATGGCTCGCACTCAGACGCCTGTTCAATGAAAACGTTAGCTTCTTGAAAATCCCAAACCTTCCGGGGAAGAAAGCATGGAAAACATTGTGCCCACCGCGACTAATGCTATCGAAACGATCACAAACAAGTATGTAGCCTTCTGCGACATCTTGGGCTTCTCCAACAAGCTCGCCCACGACTTCGACAAGACGTTGGATGTCTACAGACGATTCGGTGAGCGACTAGATCCAACCCTTTTCCCCGGGGTCGAGCTTACCGTATACTCCGACGCGATATTGCTAACATGCGACGAGCTATGGCCGCTCCTGAAAGCTGTGCAGATTCTCTGGTTCGTCGCTATGACGGAAGACCTAATGATTCGTGGTGGGATCTCATATGGTCGATATTGGGAGCGCAGACAAGGTGGCAGCTTCATGGTCGTCAGCGATGCTTTGGTATCGGCGGTAAAAATTGAAGCGTCAGTTGGCGTTCCTGCGGTCGTGCTCGCTGACGACATTGAACTCGACCTTGAATACTGGGTTCCAAGGTTCCAACATGGGCCTCTTTTCACTCCCTTGCTACATTTCCGCGACAGAAATATTGTCAACCCATTCAGCCCGATGTGGGGCGTGTCCGCTTCTGTCCGCGCCACAATGATGATGAATGAAAGTCCTGCTCACAAAGAGAAATACCTATGGTTCCTTGCGTTGTATAAAGCCGTCTCAGAGGGGGAAACCCTTGTTCCCGGCGCAAAATACAACGAGATGATCAAGAAGGGAATCCTGAAATGGATCCCTCCTGAAAACGAAGCATCCCCGTGACCTGACTGCTTTTTTCGTACCACTGGTGTCTAGAGATTTATGGCCCCGGTGGTTGTAACAACTTCGCTAGCCCGGCGAAATTCTGCCGGGGTCAGGTACTGCAAACTCGAATGTGGACGCACCTCGTTGTAGTGAGTCCGCCAATCTTCGAT
>NZ_JAYRUC010000023.1:0-89564 GCF_041919235.1 Pandoraea sp. | reverse complement strand
ACAAACGGAAGGCTGGACAAACCACGCGGGCCGGCGCGAAAGCCGCCGTATGATACGAAGCCCGGGTGGGTCAGATTTACTTCGGCGATATGCCGGAAGGTGGGTCAGATTTGAACCGGCGTTGACATCTAGGTACACGGGAGAGCAGATCGCGTTTGCGCTGAAGCAGGCCGAACTGGGTACCACGGTGGCGGAAGTGTGTCGGAAGATGGGTATTTGCGACGCCACGCTCTACAACTGGGAGAAGAAGTACGGCGACCTCGGGGTTTCCGAGTTGCGGCGCATAAAGCAACTCAAAGAGGAGAACGCCCGACTCAATCGCATGGTGGTCGACCTAAGCCTCGACAAGCAAATGCTTCAGGAGGTGGTGCAAGAAAGCTGTGAAGCCAGCCCATAAGCGCGAGTTGGCTGATTTTATGATTCAAGCGTATCGGGTGAGCATCCGGCGTGCCACAGCACTATTGCAGCTACGCCAGGCCACGCACTTCTATGTGCCGAGCCCGCGTGATGACCGTGCTGAGCGTCGGCGCATCCGGGAGATTGCCGAAACTCGGATACGCTAGGGCGTAGAGCGCATTCACGTTCTACTGCGACGCGAAGGCTGGTTGATCAATCACAAGATGACCTACCGAATCTACTGTGAAGAGGGGCTGAACCTGAGGCGCAAGCGGCCTCGCCGTCGTGTCGCTGCCGCACACCGTATGGAGCGCCCCGAAATCTCTACGGTGGATACGTGCTGGAGCATGGATTTCGTGGCCGATCAGTTGTTCAACGAGCAGAAAATCCGGGCCTTAACTGTGGTCGATAACTTTAGTCGGGAGAGCTTGGCGATTACCGTCGATTACGCTTTGAAGGCTGCCGATGTGGTGGCAACGATGGGACATCTAAATGCGCTGAGAGGTACCCCGAAACGGACACAGGTCGATAATGGGAGCGAATTTATTTCTCATGCGCTGGATCACTGGGCGTATGAAAATGGCATAACGTTGGACTTCTCCAGTCCCGGCAAACCCACGGGCAATCCGTTCATCGAGTCACTTAACGGTAGTCTTCGGGATGAATGCCTGAACGTGCACTGGCTTCTGTCACTGGCCGATGCCCGAGAAAAGATCGAAGGCTAGCGACAGGATTACAACGACTTCAGACCCCAGAGTTCGCTAGGCGATTTGACTCCGGATGCGTTCTGACTTGCCCACCTTGAAGCCGGGAATCTCTAGGCCAAAGTGCTCTGTTATCCAGGGGGCGGAGGTCATGGTTGATATCCCCGATGCGATATCGCGGGCACGCAACTAGATTTTTTATAGTACTGCGCTTGATTTGGAGAACAAAAAAAAACGGGTCCCGTTTCTGGGACCCGCATGGGATTTGGTGCCGGCTGCAGGACTCGAACCCGCCACCTGATGATTACAAATCAACTGCTCTACCAGATGAGCTAAGCCGGCGAAGTCGTGTATTGTATCCGATTCGTCAGTCACTGGCGACTGTCTGACGGTGCAAAATCATCCCTCGACGCAGGCACTCAGGGCAATGCTTAAACGACACCGCCCGTTCGCCCGCTGTCGCGAATTACTTCACCACCTTCAAACGGGCACGGCCGGCGCTGCCGCCAACTGCGCCATTGCCACCCGGTCGCGTCGGGTCCGGATCGTCATCACCCGACGCCGGCGCCGACGGCACCGCTTCCAACTCGGTGCCCCCCTCGTCCGCAGACGCCTGCTTGTCGACCGGGAACGCCATCCCCTGACCGTTCTCGCGAGCATAAATCGCCAACACGTTCGGCACCTGCACTTCCACCTTCTGGGAAATGCCGCCGAAACGCGCGCTAAATTCAATCCAGTCGTTGCCCATCTGCAATCCGCTCGTGGCGTCAAAGCTGATGTTCAACACGATCTCCCCGTCTTTCACAAACTCTCGCGGAACGCGTGTCTTGGCATCGACATGCACGGCCAAATACGGCGTGTACCCATTGTCGGTACACCACTCGTACAGCGCGCGCAGTAGGTAAGGCTTGGTAGATGTTTCAGGCATATGACCAACTCGCCCCGCCGCGAAACCCGCCCCCCATCATCGGCAGGCCAGCCTCGCCAGCGGGTAAATCAACGCATTAGCGACGCATGACCTTTTCGGACGGCGTCAGCGCTTCAATGTACGCCGGGCGGCTAAAGATCCGCTCAGCATACTTCATCAACGGCGCAGCATTCTTCGACAACTCAATGCCATAGTGATCCAGCCGCCACAACAACGGCGCAATCGCCACGTCGAGCATCGAGAAATCCTCGCCCAGCATGTACTTGTTCTTCACGAAAATCGGCGCAAGCTGCGTCAAACGATCGCGAATCGACGCACGCGCCTTCTCGTGCGTCTTCTCCGCCGCCTTGCCCTTCTCGTTCTCGAGCGCGCTCACATGCACGAACAACTCTTTCTCGAAATTGAACAGGAACAACCGCGCACGCGCACGCTGCACCGGATCGGCCGGCATCAACTGCGGATGCGGGAACCGCTCGTCAATGTACTCATTGATGATGTTCGATTCGTACAAAATCAGGTCGCGCTCAACAAGAATCGGCACCTGACCGTACGGGTTCATCACCGCAATGTCTTCCGGCTTGTTGAACAGATCGACGTCACGGATCTCAAAATCCATGCCCTTTTCGAACAGAACCAGCCGGCAACGCTGGGAGAAGGGGCACGTAGTGCCCGAGTACAAAACCATCATAGCGCGTCTTCCTTAAAAACCAACGGGGCCGGGGCGGGAAATCGACGCTTCCCAAACCCTGGCCCCGTCGTACAGACGTTATTTTACTTCACGTCCTTCCAATAGGCCGCATTCAGGCGCCAGGCAAGTACCGTAAAGAGTCCCAAGAACAACAAAACCCAGACACCCAACTGCCGACGCGTGCGTTGCGCCGGTTCCGACATCCAATCCAGATAAGATACCAGATCAGCCACGGCAGCATCGAATTCCACCGGTTTCATCGTCCCCTGCGTAATCTGCACGAACTGCGCAGCACCATGCTCCGCACCGTCCACATGCTTCAATTCGCGCTGTCCCTGCAACTGCCAGAACGGATTCGGCATCCCCACATTAGGAAACGCCAAATTGTTCCACCCCGTCGGACGCGTGCCATCCCGATAGAACGTACGCAAGTAGGTGTACAGCCAGTCCGTACCCCGCGCCCGCGCCTCGACCGACAGATCCGGCGGTGCCGCCCCGAACCACTCCTTGGCGTCCGCCGCGCGCATGGCCACGGTCATCGTGTCGCCAATCTTGTCCGTCGTGAAAAGCAGATTGCTCTTGATCTCGGCGTCCGACAATCCGAGATCCTTCAGGCGCGAATACCGCATCGACGACGCCGAATGGCAATTCAAGCAGTAATTCACGAACAGCTTCGCGCCCCGTTGCAGCGATGCGAGATCGTCGATTCGATTGGGCGCCGTGTCGAGCGTCACCCCCTCTTCAGCGAAGGCCGGCGCCGCGAAACCACTCAAGAGCGCCAGGATAAGCAGCAGTTTTCTCATCTTGATATCCCTAGTCGTCGTTTGCGTTCGCTCAATGCGCCGCGAAGGTCACGCGCTCCGGCACCGGCTTGAAAGTGCCCCGTTTGCTCCAGAGCGGCATCAGCCAGAAAAATCCGAAGTAATACAGCGCGCCGACCTGCGAGATCGCGGTCTTCACGGGCGTCGGCTCCTGGATTCCCAGATACCCCAGCACAGCAAAAACGACGACGAGAATACCCAATAGCACCTTGTGGAAGCCAGGACGGTATCGAATCGACTTCACCGGGCTATGGTCCAGCCACGGCAGGAAAAACAACGTGACCACCGCGCCACCCATCACCACCACGCCCCAGAACTTGGCCTCAGTGAGATACATCGCCAACAGTAGCAGCACCACGCCGCCAGACGCCGCGACCTTCGTAGTAGCCGCCGCTTTGCCTTTGATCCACCAGATCGCCGTGACGATCACCGCCAGCCCCATGAGCACATGCTTGAAGTCATCGGTCGTGGCGCGCAGCATCGAGTAGAACGGCGTGAAGTACCACACCGGCGCAATGTGCGGCGGCGTCTTGAGCGAATCGGCCGGAATGAAGTTGTTCGCTTCCAGAAAGTAACCGCCCATTGTCGGCGCGAAGAACACGATCGCCGAAAACACCATCAGAAACACCCCCACGCCCATGATGTCGTGCACGGTGTAATACGGATGGAACGGAATACCGTCGAGCGGCCGGCCGTTGGCGTCTTTTTTGTCCTTGATCTCGATACCGTCGGGGTTGTTCGATCCCACTTCGTGCAGCGCGATGATGTGCGCGACAATCAACCCAATGAGCACCAGCGGAATCGCAATCACGTGGAAGGCGAAGAACCGGTTGAGCGTGGCATCCGACACGACGTAATCGCCGCGAATCCATAACGACAGGTCCGGACCGATGAACGGGATCGCGGAGAACAGGTTCACAATCACCTGCGCCCCCCAATACGACATCTGCCCCCAGGGAAGCAGATAACCCATGAACGCTTCTGCCATCAGGCACAGAAAGATCAAACACCCGAACACCCACACGAGCTCCCGCGGCTTGCGGTACGAACCGTACAACAGCCCGCGGAACATGTGCAGGTACACCACGACGAAGAACATCGACGCACCCGTCGAGTGCATATAGCGAATGAGCCAGCCCCACGGCACTTCGCGCATGATGTACTCGACCGACGAGAACGCGAGATTGGCGTCGGGCTTGTAGTTCATCACCAGGAAAATACCGGTGAGGATCTGAATCACCAGCACCAACATGGCCAGCGATCCGAAGAAATACCAGAAGTTGAAATTCTTGGGAGCGTAATACTCCGACGCATGCTCCTTCCAGAGCTGACTGAGCGGAAAGCGGCGATCGATCCAGCCCAGCAAGCCCGTCGTGTCGACCTGTTTGTCGGCGGCCATGATTACGCTTCTCCTTTTTCGTCTTTACCGATCACGACCTTGGTGTCGTTCACGAACATGAAACGAGGAACGTCGAGATTCTTTGGCGCCGGCTTGTTCTTGAACACGCGCCCCGACATGTCGTAGGTGGAACCGTGACACGGGCACAGAAAGCCCGGGTCGACACCCAGCGCAGCGTTGGTATTTGCCTCGTAAGGGCCGGAAGGGATGCAGCCGAGATGCGTGCAGATGCCGACCACCACGAGCAGATCCTTGTGCTCGGCACGCGCCCGGAACGCGTTTTTGCAGTAGTCGGGCATCGGGTAGGAAAACGTTTCCTTGGAGTCCGGATCAGCCAACTCCGACGTCACTTTGGACAGCGAAGCCATCTCTTCCGGCGTACGGCGCACGATCCACACCGGCAGGCCGCGCCAGGCTACGGTCATCTTCTCGCCCGGCTTGAGATTGCTGATGTCGGCCTCGACGGGCGCCCCGCCTGCCTTGGCGCGCTCCGAGGGTTCGAGCGAACTGACGAAAGGAACCAGTGTTGCAACGCCGCCCACGCCTCCAGCTACGGACGTTGCAATCAACAGATTCCGGCGGCTACTGTCGACGGCCTTTTCTTGATTGTCACTCATCACAAGCCCCACACGGTTGAATTGGTATTTCCGTCAACCTTAAATCATACGCGAGCGCAAATGCCTGAAACAACGGCAAAACGCCCCAGTCTCCTAGTGGTTTTCGCGTATTTTCAAAGGATTAACGTACCCTGCGGGTGGCTAGCGCTCACCCGGGGTTTCGCTTCTGGGATGCTGCACGAGAACCGCTATGATCGCCGCTTTCGTTGACGTATGCACGACATTTAGTCATCATTTCCGTTGTCTCATCCAAGTAACATCGCGCACGGACGGTGGCAATCGCGTGACATTGATCGACGCGACCGACGCAGCCGCCGCATGGCCCGCATGGCACTGCCGGTCAATCCATACCCATTCGTGAGGGCCGGCGCAGCAATGTTCCGCCTGACCACTCATCAAAACAGCGGAGGAATGGCATGAGCTTCATGTCGGAATTCAAGGAATTTGCCGTCAAAGGCAATGTGATCGATCTGGCCGTCGGTGTGATTATCGGCGGGGCCTTCGGCAAGATCGTCGATTCGGTCGTCAAAGACTTGATCATGCCGATCGTCGGCGCCATCTTCGGTGGCCTCGACTTCTCGAGCAAGTTCATTCTGCTCGGCACGGTTCCGCCTGACTTCAAGGGCAATCCGACGTCCTACGCCGATCTCACCAAAGCCGGCGTAGCCGTCTTCGGTTACGGCAACTTCATTACCGTCGCCCTCAACTTCCTGATCCTGGCCGTCATCATCTTCTTCATGGTCAAGCAGATCAATCGGCTCAAGCGCCCGGACGCACCGGCTGCCCCGGCGGCAACGCCGGAAGATATTGTTTTGCTGCGCGAAATCCGCGACAGCCTCAAGAAGCAGAACGGGTAACGTCGAACACAGGGCGGACCGTACGCCGCCCCGCTCGCTCGCACCGCAGGTCAGGCCGGGTTCGGCATATCGAAGAATCGATGCTCAAGCCCGAACCGCGCGGCAATGTGTTCGCCAACGGCCTTGGCGCCACCGCGCTCCGTTGCGTGATGCCCCGCGGCCAGATAGCCGACCCCGCTCTCGAGCGCAAGGTGCTGGGTCGGCTCGGAGACTTCACCGCTGATATACACATCGGCCCCGGCCGCGATGGCCGCCTCGAAGAAGCCTTGCGCCCCGCCGGTGCACCAAGCCACACGGCGCACTTCGCGGCTCGGCTCGCCCAGTATCAGCGGGTCGCGGCCCAGCTTCGCCCGGACGTGCCCTGCGAGCGCTGCCAACGTCGTCGGCTCAGGGGGCTTGCCAAGCCATCCGAGTTGATCAGGCCCGAAACGGCCGCCATCGTCGACGAAACCCAGCAACTTCCCGAGCTGCGCGTTGTTGCCCAGTTCCGGATGCGCATCGAGCGGCAGGTGATAGGCGAACAAGTTGATGTCGTTTCCGATCAGCACCCCTAGCCGGCGTCGCTTCATGCCGGTAATTCGGGCATCTTCACTCTTCCAGAAGTAGCCGTGATGGACGAGCACGGCATCGGCGCCCCAATCTCGGGCGGCTTCGAGGAAGGCCAGGCTGGCGGTCACGCCGCTGGCGATTTTCTCGATGCCGCTGCGCCCTTCGACCTGTAGGCCGTTCGGGCAGTAATCGCGAAATTGCGCGATTTGCAGGGTATCGTTCAGATACAATTCGAGTTCAACACGATTCATATAAGGCCTCGCTCTTTCATGCTCAGACGCTTCTGGCTACTGTTCGCGCAAGCGGTCACCGTGCTGCTTGCGTTGCTCTTCATCGTCGCCACCCTCAAGCCTC
Source organism: Pandoraea sp. (assembly GCF_041919235.1). NCBI lineage: Bacteria > Pseudomonadati > Pseudomonadota > Betaproteobacteria > Burkholderiales > Burkholderiaceae > Pandoraea > Pandoraea sp. The sequence continues at coordinate 82,251 of NZ_JAYRUC010000023.1, read as the reverse complement.
AGTGGCTGCAACGCCAGGGTTCGTTCGGCAAGCAACTGGCCAATCCGATCATCGCGCTGCAGGAAGTCGCGCCGAGTTTGTCCGACAAGCCGGCCGCCGGCTCGTATGCGGATGGCGCGCAAAAGGCCATGCCTGCGGTCGTCAGCATTTTTTCCAGCAAGGAGCAAAAGCAGAATCGCGATCCGCGTCTCGATGACCCGCTGTTCCGCTATTTCTTCGGCGACGGCGGCGGCACGGTGCGGCAAGACCCGGTGTCGAGCCTCGGCTCGGGCGTGATTGTGAGCAGCGACGGCTATATTCTCACGAATCATCACGTGGTGGACGGCGCCGACGAGATCGAAGTCGCGCTCGCCGACGGCCGCAAAGCCCGCGCCAAGCTGGTCGGCAGCGATCCCGAGACCGATCTGGCCGTTCTCAAGATCACGCTCGACAATCTGCCCACGATCACGCTTGGCCGGATGGAACAGGTGCGCGTGGGCGACGTGGTGCTCGCGATCGGCAACCCGTTCGGCGTCGGCCAGACGGTCACAATGGGCATCATCAGCGCGCTGGGCCGCAATCACCTGGATATCAGCACGTTCGAGAACTTCATTCAGACGGATGCCGCCATCAACCCGGGTAACTCGGGCGGCGCGCTGGTCGACGTGAACGGCAACCTGCTGGGCATCAACACCGCGATCTACTCGCGCAGCGGCGGCAATATGGGCATCGGCTTCGCGATTCCGGTGTCGACCGCCCGCTCGGTGCTCGAGAGCATCATCACCACCGGCACGGTCACCCGTGGCTGGGTCGGGGTCGAGCCGCAGGACATCACCTCGGATATCGCCGAGTCGTTTGGCTTGCAGCAGGATTCGGGGGTCATCATCGCAGGCGTCGTACAGGGTGGGCCGGCCGACAAGGCGGGCGTCCAGCCCGGCGATATCCTGACCAAGGTGAACGGCGAGTCGATTCGCGACACGACCGAACTGCTCAACGTCATCGCCCAGATCAAGCCGGGCACCCAAGCCAAGCTGAATGTCACGCGCAAGCAGAAAGGCATGGATCTCACCGTGACGATCGGTAAGCGACCCCCGCCCCCCAAGCGACCGGTGCAGGACGACGGTAGCGGTGGCAGTGGCGACGGCACAGACGGTGGCGACGGCACCGACGGGAGCAACGCCTACTGAGCGCATCGGGTCGGGTGCCGGCAAACACAGCGCGACAGCGCGGCTACGCTTCTCGGCGCGACCGATTTCGTCGGCAAGATGCCCGTCATCGCACCCCGCCCGTCGATTGTCATCGAAGGCGACCCACAAAAAAGCACGGGCTTCGGCCCGTGCTTTTTTGTGGCTGCGTCTACCGCTAGCGCTAGCGCCAGCCGGTTGCCCTGCGGCGGATCATGTCAAGTTACGGCGCCGCTTGCCCATTCCCCTCGCTCTCCTCACCCTCCGGCCGTCCTTGCTTGACGAAGAGGCGCGCCGCGATCAGGCCAAGCTCATAAAGAATACAGAGCGGAATGGCCAGCATCAGTTGCGAGAGCATGTCCGGCGGGGTGACGACGGCGGCCAGCACAAAGGCACCCACCACCACGTACGGACGCACCTGCTTGAGTTTCTCGATGCTGACCACCCCCATGCGCGCAAGCACCACGACAACGACCGGCACTTCGAAGGTCACCCCGAAGCATAGGAACATCGTGAGCACAAAACTCAGATAATTGTCGATATCGGTGTTCATCTCCGCGCCCAACGGCGCGTTGTAATGCGCCATGAAGTGAAACACGGTCGGGAACACCAGGAAGTAGGCAAACGCCATGCCGAGGAGGAACAACGTGTAGCTGCTGACGACCAGCGGTATCACCAGCTTCTTCTCGTGCTGATACAGGCCCGGCGCCACGAACGCCCATGCCTGATACAGGACGATGGGCAACGCAACGACGAACGCCACCATCATCGTGACCTTCATGGGCACGAAAAACGAGCCGGTAATGTCGGTAACGATCATCTTGCCGCCCGCAGGCAGCGATTGCATCAGCGGCCGGGAGAGCAGACGGAAGATGTCCGGCGCCCAGTAGACCAGCGAGAGGAACACCACGATCACCGACGCACCCGCGCGAATGATGCGGTTGCGCAACTCGATGAGATGCGAGATGAAGGTCTCTTCGGTGCCCCCTTCGGGGCTTTGCTTGTCGTCGCTCACGTCGACTTATCCAGGAATGGCCGGCACAGTGCCTGATGGCAGGAAGGGGGGCGCAAGCGCCTCAGAAGAACTTGACGGGCCGACGCAGCTTGGCCGGCGTGTGGCGCGCCACACGCGCCGCCCCCGACTGCACTCGCGTGCGCGTGGTGCTGGCCTGCTTGAACCACATCGGCGTGGCGGCCCGGCGCACGCGCCAATTGCGGCGCTTGGTCGATGCGCGTATCCCCGACGTCACCATCGGCGTGGCGAGATAGCTGTCGGAATATCCGGTGGCAGCATCTGTGCCGCCGCCGGCGATTTCGCCAGTCGATGTCCCCGTGGCACTCGCCCAAGCGTCGTTGAGCGACGCTTCCTGCTCGTGCAACTGCTTCTGAATGGTGTTCTGGGCGCTGCGGGCCGCGTCCTCGAACTGAGTGCGCATGTTGCGCAGCTCGTCGAGCTCCATCTCGCGGCTCACCTCGGCCTTCACGTCGTTGATATAGCGCTGTGCGCGACCGAAGAGCGCACCCGCCGTACGGGCCAGCTTGGGCAAGCGCTCAGGACCGATCACGACCAGCGCGACAACGCCGATCAACATCAGTTTGGAAAGACCGAGATCGATCATGTCGACGCCGGCTTAGCCTTGCTTCTGATTGCTCGCGTCCTTGGCCTGCACGTCGATGGTCGTCGAATCGCGCAGTTCCTTGGCAGCAGTCGGGTCTTCCTTGGCGGCCGGGGCGCCTTCGCCCTCCTTCATGCCTTCCTTGAACCCCTTGACGGCCCCTCCCAGATCGCTGCCGATGTTACGCAGCTTCTTGGTGCCGAAAACCATCATCACGATCACCAGCACGATCAGCCAGTGCCAAATACTCAACGAACCCATGACCACTCTCCTTGCGTTTCCCCACCCCTGCCGCATCGCAACAGGGTCCTGTCCAGCCTCATTGCCCCGGCGTCTCAGCCCAGGACTGCGCTCTCTATTTGCCTACGTATCCGCAGCAACATGCCCCATTGTGGCACATCGCGCGTCACGTCCTGCATCGTAACCGGGCTGCGCACCGGGTAGAAATAAATGTTTCGTGAAAACTATCCCAATGCGCAACGCTTGCACGATTCAACGGCACGACGCGGCAAATCGTCAGGCCGTCCCGGCACCGGCAGTCACATGCGTTTCCACGGCCGCGGTCCGGCCAGAATGTGCATGTGAAGATGATAAACCTCTTGCCCCCCGCCCGGCCCAGTGTTCATGACAACCCGGAACCCGTTGCCGTCGATGTTCGACGCATCGCCGTCAAACCGGTAGCCCTGGTCGGCCGCCAGCTTCGGTGCGAGCAGCATCATCTTGCCAAGCAGCGCCTGATCTTCCGGCTGGCATTCCTGCAGCGTCGCGATATGCTTGCGCGGCACCACGAGCAGGTGCAGGTCGGCGGCCGGATTGATGTCCTTGAACACCACGACATCGTCGTCGGCATAGACCTGCGCGCTCGGGATCTGTCCGGCAATGATCTTGCAGAAGATACAGTTGTCATGCGTCATGCGTGTGTCTTCCTCTCGCGTGCGCCAATGCATCGCACGCGGCCTGAAGGTGTTCAGGCGCGCGCGGCGTACATCGGCTTGTTATCGTTCAAATAGAGCCAGCCCTTGACGATTCGGTACAGCGTCCAGATGCCAAGCACCCAGAGAATCGCGAAGCCGACCATCACCACGGCCAGCGCCACGCCGAGCACGCCCCAGGCCACCGACCACCAGAAAGTGCGGATCTGCCAGGTGAAATGCGAGGCGTAGAGCGTGCCGACCGCGTCGTCGCGCTTGATGTAGTTGATGATGATCGCCACGACGGCGGTCACACCACCTGTGAGCCAGAACAGCGCATAAAGCGCGTAGAGCACATGCGTGAGCTTGCGCAACGCACGCTCCTGCTCGGCACTGAGTCCAAGCGGTGCGTCGATGACGTACGGATTGCCCGAGCTGCCGGGCGAGCCGGTAGCCCCGGGGGGCTGCGGATCGTTCATGAGGCGTCTCCTCGCGTAAGCTTGCACGGCCATTCAACCATAACGGGCAAGGGCATCAGTCGGCGTGCTCGCCGCGCGTGCCGCGCTGCGCCTTCTCGACGAGCCCCGACAACCCTTCGCGGCGTGCCAGCTCGGCAAGCACCTCGCTCGGGCCGAGGTCGTGGTGCGCGAGCAGCACCATGCAGTGAAACCACAGGTCGGCGGTCTCGTTGACGAGCTTCTGACGCAGGTTTTCGGCCCCGCCAATGCGAATGTCCTTCGCCGCGAGCACCACTTCCGTGGCCTCTTCACCGATCTTCTTGCAGATGGCGTCGTCACCCTTGTGGAACAGACGCGCGACGTACGACTTGTCGGGGTCTCCCCCCTTGCGCGACGCAATCACTTCGGCAACACGCTCAAGCGTATCGTTCATGGGACTCACTTGTAGATTTCGTGCGGGTCCTTGAGCACCGGCTCCACCGTGGCCCAACGGCCATCGTGGGCGCTGCCCTCGAACTTCTGGAAGAAACAGGAATGTCGGCCGGTGTGGCAGGCAATGCCGTCGATCTGTTCCACTTTGAGCAACACCACGTCTTCGTCGCAATCCAGACGAATCTCGTGCACCTTCTGCACATGCCCCGACGCCTCGCCCTTGTGCCACAGGCGCTTGCGCGAGCGCGAATAGTAGACGGCCTCGCCGGTCTCGACCGTGCGCGAGAGCGCCTCACGGTTCATCCAGGCGAACATCAACACGTCGTTGCTGCCGAGCTCCTGCGCGATGACGGGCACGAGGCCCTGCGCGTCCCAACTCACCTTGTCCAGCCAATCCTGCGTCATGATCCGTCGATTCCCGTTCAGAGCCGCACCGAAATGCCCTTATCGGCCATGAAGCGCTTGGCCTCGCCGACGGTGTGCTCGCCGTAGTGGAAGATACTCGCGGCGAGGACGGCATCTGCGTGGCCTTCAGTCACGCCGTTCGCCAGATCGGCCAGCGATCCCACGCCGCCGGAGGCGATCACGGGAATGCTCACGGCGTCGGACACCGCGCGCGTGAGCGCCAGGTCGAAGCCGCTCTTCGTACCATCGCGATCCATGCTCGTCAGCAGGATTTCGCCCGCGCCAAGGGCTTCGATCTGCTTGGCCCAGGCCACCGCGTCGAGCCCGGTGCCCTTGCGGCCGCCGTGCGTGAAAACTTCCCAGCGCGGCGCTTCGCCATCGGCCGAAACACGCTTGGCGTCGATCGCCACGACAATGCACTGCGCGCCGTACTTGGCCGCCGCGTCAGCTACCAGTTGCGGGTTCGCCACGGCGGAAGAATTCATGCTGACCTTGTCGGCACCGGCATTGAGCAGGCGGCGCACATCGGCCACCTCGCGCACGCCACCGCCCACCGTCAGCGGAATGAAGACCTGCGCGGCCACGGCCTCGATGATCGGCAAAATGAGGTCGCGCCCGTCGGAGGTCGCCGTGATGTCGAGGAACGTCAGTTCGTCAGCACCCTGCTCGTCATAGCGGCGGGCGATCTCGACGGGGTCGCCCGCGTCGCGAAGTTCGACGAAATTGACGCCCTTGACCACACGACCGGCCGTCACGTCCAGACACGGGATGATGCGTTTAGCGAGAGCCATGATGTTGGCAGGCGAGCCGGCCGAAGCCGCAGTCTCGCTTATGCCGCTCCTTGCAAAAGCTCGTCGGCATGCGTTTGCGCCGCCGAGAAATTCAGGTCGCCCGAGTAGATCGCGCGGCCGCAGATGACGCCTTCGATGCCTTCCTTTTCGACGCTGCACAACGCATCGATATCGGCCAGATTCGACAGCCCGCCACTCGCGATCACCGGCACGGTCACCGCCTGCGCGAGCCGCACGGTCGCCTCGATATTGATGCCCTGGAGCATGCCGTCGCGGCCGATATCCGTGTAGATGATCGACTCGACACCGTAGTCCTCGAACTTGCGCGCCAGATCCACGACTTCGTGGCCGGTGAGCTTGCTCCAGCCGTCAGTGGCGACTTTGCCGTCCTTGGCGTCGAGGCCGACGATGATGTGCCCGCCAAAAGCGCTGCACGCGTCCCGGAGGAAACCGGGATTCTTCACCGCCGCCGTACCGATGATGACGTAGGACAGGCCGTCGTCGAGATACCGCTCGATGGTGGCCAGGTCGCGAATGCCGCCCCCCAGTTGCACCGGAATATCGGCCCCGACTTCCTGAATGATGGCGCGGATGGCCGCTTCGTTGCGCGGCTTGCCGACGAATGCGCCGTTCAAGTCCACCAGATGGAGGCGGCGCGCGCCTTGCTCGACCCAATGTCGAGCCATGGCGGCGGGGTCCTCCGAGAATACGGTGGCTTGATCCATGTCGCCCTGTTTGAGGCGAACACATTGACCGTCTTTAAGGTCGATGGCCGGAATGAGCAGCATAGGCAATCGTGAAACGTCGCTAGTGGGAAGTAAAAGGGATTCGCAAATTACGCGGATAACGCAAAACCGATCCCTGCCTTGCCGGGCATCGGCACCTCGGGATCGGATTCATCAACATCGTTCACAGTATAAGCCGGGACGGCGGGCACGCTCTGCGCGACACCCTGAAGCAAAGGCATCCAACGGGCGGCGTTCAGGGCTTCCACTGCGCAAAATTCCGATACAGGGCAAGGCCGGCCTGAGCGCTCTTTTCCGGGTGGAACTGGGTGGCAAAGATATTATCTTGGGCCACCGCACAGGTAAAGGGCACGCCGTAGACCGTCTCGCCAACCGTCAGTTCGGGCTTGGCGGGCACCACGTAATAGCTGTGCACGAAGTAAAAGTAGCTGTCGTCGGGCACGCCGGCCCAGATCGGGTGGCGATGCGTCTGGCGCACACGGTTCCAGCCCATCTGCGGCACCTTGAAGCGCGAGCCGTCGTCCTGCACCTGGCCCTCGAGATCGAAGCGTACTACGCGCCCCGGCAGCAGACCGAGCGCGGGTGTGTTGCCCTCGTCCGACACGTCGAACAACATCTGCTCGCCCACGCACACGCCGAACATCGGCTTGGTGGCCGCAGCGTCGACCACGGCTTCGCGCAGGCCGGACTCGTTCAGACAGCCCATGCAGTCGCGCATCGCGCCCTGCCCCGGCAACACCACGCGGTCGGCGGCGCGAATCTCGGCGGCGTCGCTGCTGATGCTCACGTCGGCCTCCGGCGCAGCCGCACGCAGCGCCTGATAGACCGAGCGCAGGTTGCCCATTCCATAGTCGACAATCGCAATCTTGTTCATCTCAAACCCGGCAGCAGTATTTTCAAACCATCGATCATGAATTCCACGGCCAGCGCCGAGAGGATCAACCCCATCAGCCGCGTGCCGATATTGATGCCCGTACGCCCGAGCCAGCCTTCAATGCGCCCCGCGCTGCGCAATGCCACCCAGCACACGACGCCCAGGCCCACGCCGATCGCCATGAGCGACAGAATCTGCGCCCAGCCGTGCGCACGGCCCGAGTAAATGATCACGGTACTGATCGTACCCGGCCCGGTCAGCAGCGGGATCGCGAGCGGCACCACGGCGATATTCGGCCGCTCCTCCGCTTCGTCGCGCTCTTCCGCCGTCGAGCGTGTGTTACCGGTCTGCGCGTTGATCATGTTCACCGCCATGAGCAACATGATGATCCCGCCACCGACTTCCAGCGATGCAATCGAAATGCCGAAGAAGCGAATGATGGCTTCACCGAACAGTCCAGAAACCGCGACCACCAGGGTAACGGCAATCGCCGCAACCTTGATCGTATGGCGCTTTTCTTCGCGCGTCTGCGAAGACGTCAGGCTGATGAATAGCGGAATCGCCCCGAGCGGATTGATCAGGGCCAGCAGCGAAATGAAGAACTTGAAGGCGTCGAGCGTCATAGGGGGCACACGGCGCCGGCGTCCGGCCGGTCGATTCGTCGCAGGAGCGCCGGCCTTGCGGGCCGACGGGCTATCCGGCAGACAACGCCGGCCAGTCTCGCGTTACAGGCTTCCCTTCGTGGACGGCACGACACCTGCCGCACGCGGATCGATCTCGACCGCCATGCGCAGCGCGCGGCCGAACGCCTTGAACACCGTTTCGCACTGGTGGTGGGCGTTGATGCCGCGCAGATTGTCGATATGCAGTGTGACGCCCGCGTGATTGACGAAGCCACGGAAAAACTCGATGGTCAGGTCGACGTCGAAATTGCCCACACGCGCACGCGTGAACGGCACGTGGAATTCGAGACCGGGGCGGCCCGAGAAGTCGATCACCACGCGCGAGAGCGCTTCGTCGAGCGGCACATAGCTGTGACCATAGCGCACGATGCCCTTCCGCTCGCCGATGGCCTTGGCGACTGCCATGCCCAGCGTGATGCCGACGTCTTCCACCGTGTGGTGATCGTCGATGACGGTGTCGCCGCGGGCCTCGACTTCCATGTCGATCAGGCCGTGGCGCGCGATCTGGTCGAGCATGTGGTCCAAAAACGGCACGCCGGTATCGAGCGTCTTGCGGCCGGTGCCGTCCAGGTCGATCTTGACGCGTATTTGCGTTTCGCTGGTATCGCGAACGACTTCCGCAATGCGCATGATGGTGAGTTCTCGTCGTATGGCTTGTTAGAGCGATGCGGTCAGGGCCGTGACCATGGCCGCATTCTCCGTGGGGGTGCCGACCGTCAATCTCAAGCAATTGGCCAGCAATACGTGCATTTTACCCACGTTTTTGATCAACACCTTATGCGCGAGCAAGCCAGCGTGGGTTTTGTCGGCATCCGGCACGCGAACGAGCAGGAAATTCGCATCGCTCGGGAACACGGTCACCCCAGGCAGCGCCGCCACGGCGGCGGCCAGCCGCGTGCGTTCGGCCCGCAAGTCGGCCGCTTGCGCGTCGAGCACGTCGAGGTGATCGAGCATGAACTCGGCGCACGCTTGCGTGAGCACATTCACGTTGTAGGGCGGACGCACCTTGTCGATCTGGTCGAGCCATTCCGCACTGCCCGCCACATAGCCCAGCCGGATGCCCGCCAGACCGAGCTTCGAGACGGTCCGCATGACCAGCAGGTTGGCGAACTCCGGCAGCCGCGGCATCCAAGTCCTCTGCGCGAACGGCTGATACGCCTCGTCGATCACCACGAGGCCGTGGCTGGCGGCGCGCACGAGCGTCTCGATATCGTCGTCGGCGAACAGATTGCCCGTCGGGTTGTTCGGATACGCCAGATAAACCACCGCGCCCGGATGCGCCGCGATGGCGGCCAGCATCGCCGGCATGTCGAGCGAGAAGTCGGCGCGCAGCGGCACGCCAACGAACTCGATGCCCGCAAAGCGCGACGACATTTCATACATCACGAAGCCCGGCATCGGTGCGATCACGGCGGCGCCCGGCCTGGCCGTGGCCATCGCGATCATGCTGATGATCTCGTCCGAGCCATTGCCCAGCAGCAGCCTGGCCCCGGCAGGCACCGCCATGGTGCGAGCGAGCTTTTCGAGCAACGCCTGCGCACGCGGCGCCGGGTAACGATTGAGCGCCACGTCGGCCAGACGCTGCCCCAGCGCACTGCGCAGCGCGTCCGGCAGGCCGTAGGGGTTCTCCATCGCGTCGAGCTTGAAGAAGCCGCTGGCGTCGGGCACGAGGTAAGTGCTCATGGCGAGCACATCGGGGCGGATCACTTGGTCGACGGACATGGCAATGGATGAGGATCGTGCGAAACGGATCAGTTAAAGACGAACGTCAGCAGTCCGGCGTCGGCCCCGTCGATCTTGACGGTGCACCGGCGGCCGGTCTCGACGCTGCCGAGCGCATCGGTAATGCGCTGCAACCGCACGCCGGTCTGCCACGACAGCGCTTGCGCCACTGCCGGACTGACGTGCGCGGGCGACGCCTCGACCTCGCAGCGCATGGCCACCAGCCGGTTGCCAACACGTCCGAACAGACCGTGGGCGACTTCGTCGTCCGTGCCGCGCAGCGCGGTCCTGCCACCGAGACGCAGCACGTAGATGTCGTTATCGAACGCCTGACGGTGCACACACACGGTCATGCGCTCGCTGGACGCGCCATCGAACGTGGCACGCTGGCAATAGTTACTGGCGGCGTGGGCGGCGGAACTGACCGTCACCGCCAGGGCGAGCACGGCGGCAGCGCCCAACGCAGCCCGCGCGAGGCGGGCTGGCAGCGAAAGCGAAATCGAAATCGAATGCGAAAACAAACGCGAGCGCAAAAACGCAACGGCCAACGCAGACGCCGCGTTTGCGCGGATGCGACGCCAGCCGGAGGCCGGCGTCGATGGACGATACGCGGGCCGCAGGGCGTCGTCGCGCATGTCAGGACTGGTGATGCAAACGGTATTCGGCGCTGCGCGCATGCGCTTGCAGGCCTTCCCCGTAAGCGAGTTCTGCGGCGATCTCGCCGAGCATGCGGGCGCCGCCCTCGCTCACTTCGATGAGGCTCGAACGCTTGATGAAGTCGTACACGCCCAGCGGTGACGAGAAACGTGCGGTACGCGACGTCGGCAGCACGTGGTTGGGGCCCGCGCAGTAATCGCCCAGGCTCTCGCTCGTGTACTTGCCGAGGAAGATGGCGCCGGCGTGGCGGATCTTGTCGCCCCACTGCTGCGGCGACTCGGCCGAGATTTCGAGGTGCTCCGGGGCGATCACGTTGGCGATCTCGCACGCCTCGGTCATGTCACGCACCTTGACCAGCGCGCCACGGCCTCGCAACGACGCGGCGATCACATCGCGACGCGGCATTTCGTCGATCAGACGCTCCAACGACGCATGCACGCGCGCAATGTACCCGGCGTCCGGACACAACAGGATCGACTGCGCGAGCTCGTCGTGTTCGGCCTGCGAGAACAGGTCCATGGCGACCCAGTCGGGCTCGGTCGTACCGTCGCAGATGACGAGAATTTCGGAAGGCCCCGCGATCATGTCGATGCCGACGGTGCCGAACACACGGCGCTTGGCGGCTGCCACGAAGGCGTTGCCCGGGCCGACGATCTTGTCGACCGCTGGCACCGTTCCGGTGCCATAGGCCAGCGCTGCGACCGCTTGTGCGCCGCCGATGGTGAATACGCGGTCCACGCCGGCGATATGCGCTGCGGCGAGCACCAACGGGTTCTGCACCCCATCCGGCGTGGGCACCACCATGATGATCTCTTTCACCCCCGCGACCCGCGCCGGAATGGCGTTCATCAGCACGGATGACGGATACGCCGCCTTGCCGCCCGGCACATAGATGCCCACGCGATCGAGCGGCGTGACTTTCTGGCCCAGCACCGTGCCATCCGGCTCGGTGTATTGCCAGCTATGGCTGCCACATTCGATGCGTTGCTTCTCGTGATAGGCCCGAACGCGCGCCGCCGCCGCTTCGAGCGCGGCGCGCCGTTTCGGCTCGAGACTCTCGAGCGCGGCGGCCAGCGCTTCGGCCGGCAGCTCCAGCGCCGCCATATCGGGCGCGCTCAGACGGTCGAACCGGTTGGTGTATTCAATGACGGCCGCATCGCCGCGTGCCTTCACGTCGGCGAGAATTTCGGCCGCCGCGCGATCGATGGCGGCGTCTTCGCTCGCCTCGAACGCCAGCACCTCGCGCAGTTGCGTCGCGAAGCCGTCGGCAGAGGAATCGAGTTTGCGAATATCGAGTTTCATGCGTTTTGCCGGGAGGCCTGCTCGAAGGCTTCCAGAATAGGCTGCAACGACTCGCGCTTCAACTTGAGTGCAGCCTGGTTGATCACGAGGCGCGACGAGATATCCATGATCTCTTCCACCTCCACCAGATTGTTGGCCCGCAGCGTGCCGCCGGTACTCACCAGATCGACAATGGCGTCGGCCAGGCCCACGAGCGGACCCAGCTCCATCGAGCCGTACAGCTTGATCAGGTCGACGTGCACCCCCTTGGCCGCGAAGTGCTCGCGCGCCGTCTGCACGTACTTGGTCGCCACACGCAGGCGCGCGCCCTGACGTACCGCATTCGCGTAATCGAAGCCCTTCGGTACAGCGACAGACATGCGGCAACGCGCAATGTTCAAATCGATCGGCTGATAGAGCCCACCGCCGCCGTGCTCGATGAGCACATCCTTGCCGGCCACGCCGAAGTCGGCCGCACCGTATTGCACGTAGGTCGGCACGTCGGTCGCGCGCACGACGATAACGCGCAGGTTCGGGTCTGTGGTCGGCAGAATCAGCTTGCGCGAGGTCTCAGGGTCTTCCGTGACTTCGATACCGGCGGCCGCCAGCAACGGCAGCGTCTCGGTAAAGATACGCCCTTTCGAGAGCGCCAGCGTCAGCGGTTGAGTGAGCGGCTGGGCCGGCTTGGCGGAACTCATGCAATGTCTCCCTGGCGTGCTTCGACACGCCGGATTCGCGCGCCCACGGCGCGCAACTTGGCCTCGATACGATGATAGCCGCGATCGAGATGGTGGATGCGGTCGACGCGCGTGCGGCCGTCGGCCGTCAGGCCCGCGACAATCAGGCTGGCGGAAGCGCGCAGGTCGGTCGCCATCACATGCGCACCCGACAAACGATCCACGCCGGAAATGCGCGCCGTGTTGCCGTCGATGCCGATCTTCGCACCCAGACGCAACAACTCCTGCACGTGCATGAAGCGGTTCTCGAAAATCGTTTCGACGATCTGCGACGCCCCTTCGGCCACACAGTTCAATGCCATGAACTGGGCCTGCATGTCGGTCGGGAATGCCGGATATTCCGACGTCCGGAAACTGACGGCCCGCGCGCGCCGGTCCATCGTCACACGCAACCAATCCGCACCGGCACTCACGTTCGCGCCGGTTTCACGCAGCTTTTCGATCACGGCGTCCAGCGTCGCCGGCACCACGCGATGCAGCGTGATGTCACCACGCGTTGCCACGGCAGCACACAGGAATGTGCCGGCCTCGATCCGGTCGGGGACAACGTCGTGCGTGGCCCCGTGCAGGCGCGGCACACCGGTCACCACCAGGCGCTCCGTGCCGATGCCCGCGATCTTCGCCCCCATCTTCACCAGCAGATGGGCCAGATCCGTCACTTCGGGCTCGCGCGCGGCGTTGGCCAGCACGGTGACGCCGTCGGCAAGCACCGCCGCCATGAGCAGGTTTTCGGTGCCGGTGACGGTGATCATGTCGGTCACGAGCGTCTCACCGCGCAGGCGCGACGCCCTTGCGACGATGTCGCCATGCGTCAGCGTGATCTCGGCGCCCATCTTCTGCAGGCCCTTGATGTGCTGATCGACAGGCCGCGCGCCGATCGCGCAGCCCCCCGGCAGCGACACGCGCGCCTCGCCGCAGCGGGCCAGCAGTGGGCCCAGCACGAGAATCGACGCCCGCATGGTCTTCACGAGTTCGTACGGAGCCGCCGGCTCGGCGATCTGCGACGCGTCGAGCGTCACCGATTCGCCACGACGCTCGACCTTCACACCCATGCGCGCGAGCAACGTCAGCATGGTGCGCACGTCGTGCAGATCGGGAACGTTCCCCAGCACCAGCGGCTCGGCCGTCAGCAGGCTGGCACACAGAATCGGCAGGGCCGCGTTCTTGGCCCCCGAGACGGTCATCTCGCCGGCCAACCGCTCGCCGCCCTCGATCTCGAGGTGCTCTGCGCCCGCGCGCTCGCCGGCGAGCGCCTCGCCGTTACCGGATACGGCTACGGCTGCGGCTACGGCTGCGCCAGCGCTTTCTTGCGTAATCCTCATTGCGCCTGATACTCCGCGGGCGTGAGGGTCTTCATGGACAGCGCGTGAATTTCCGCCTTCATGCGATCGCCCAGCGCGGCGTATACGAGTTGATGACGCGCGATGAGACGCTTGCCATCGAACTGCGCGCTCACGATGGTCGCAAAGAAGTGCTGGCCGTCGCCTTCGACGGCGACATGTTCGCAAGCCAGACCGGCTTCGATGTACTGTTTGATTTGTTCGGGGGTAGGCAGCATTGCCGATCCTAGAGAAGTTCAGTGACGCAGTTTGTACCCGCGGCGCAGCAGATTCAACGCCACGGTTGCGAGTATCAGAAAAGTCGCACCCACGACGGCAAGGCTGGTCTGCGGAGCCACATCGGACACGCCGAAGAAGCCGTAACGGAACCCGTCGATCATGTAAAAGAACGGGTTGAAGTGCGAGACCGCTTGCCAAATCGGCGGCAGCGAATGAATCGAGTAAAACACGCCCGCAAGGAACGTCGCCGGCATGATCAGGAAGTTCTGGAACGCCGCGAGTTGGTCGAACTTCTCCGCCCAGATGCCCGCGATCAATCCCAACGTGCCGAGAATCGCCGCCCCAAGGAACGCGAAGCCGAGAATCCACAGCGGTGCGGCAAACGTCAGATGGGTGAACACGACCGTCACGACAAACACCCCCAAGCCCACGCACAGCCCACGCACGACGGCGGCGAGCACGTACGCGCCGTACATCTCCCAGTGCGAAAGCGGCGGCAACAGCACGAACACGAGGTTACCCGTGATCTTGGACTGGATCAGCGACGACGAGCTATTGGCGAACGCGTTCTGCAACACGCTCATCATCACCAGACCCGGCACGAGGAAGGACGTATACGCGATCTGATCGTAGACCTTCACGCGGTCTTGGAGCACGTGGCCGAAGATCATCAGATACAGCAGCGCGGTCAGCACCGGCGCCGCCACGGTCTGAAAACTGACCTTCCAGAAACGCAGCACTTCCTTGTAGAACAGCGTACGAAAGCCGATCATGCAGTCACCTCTTGCGCGCGCGAACCGGACATGATCTGCACGAACACGTCCTCGAGATCGGCCTTCTGAATATCGATGTCCTCGACGATGCAGCCCGCGGCCCGGCAGGTGGCGAGAATCGACTCCACCTCGTCGCACCCGGCCAAACGCAGTGCGAACTGGTGCCCGTCTGCGTTCTGAGCGTCGACCAGCAACGGGCGCAGCGCGTCGGGCAGTGTGCCTTGCCTGAAGCGCAGCACGAGACGTGTGCCCGCGAAGCGCTGCAGCAAGGCAGCGGTGCGCTCGAGCGCCACGACTTCGCCGCGCTTGAGCATGGCAATGCGGTCGCACAGCGTTTCCGCTTCCTCGAGATAATGCGTGGTCAGCACGATGGTGTGGCCTTCGCGGTTCAGACGCGAAATGAATTTCCAGAGTGTCTGGCGCAGCTCGACATCGACCCCGGCGGTCGGCTCGTCGAGCACGATCACCGGCGGGCGGTGCACGAGCGCCTGCGCGACAAGCACGCGGCGCTTCATCCCCCCCGAGAGCTGACGCATGTTCGCGTCGGCCTTGTCGGTCAGATCGAGGTTAGCCATCACTTCGTCGATCCAGTCGTCGTTTCGCGCAAGTCCGAAATAGCCGGACTGGATACGCAGCGTTTCGCGCACTGAGAAGAACGGATCGAAGACGAGTTCCTGCGGCACCACGCCGAGCTTGCGGCGGGCATTGCGGTAGTCGCGCACCACGTCGTGGCCGAGCACACTGATGCTGCCCGCATCCGCGCGCGCGAGGCCCGCGAGAATGCTGATCAGCGTGGTCTTGCCTGCGCCGTTGGGACCGAGCAGACCGAAGAATTCCCCCTCTTCGATCGAAAAGCTGACGCCTTTGAGCGCCTGCAACGCTTGATAGCGTTTTTTGACGTTACGGATTTCGATGGCGGCCATGGACTGCACGCACCCGCCGTGGCGGGTACGCCATTGTATTTTCCGGCCACGGCCAGCCGTATGCGCAGACCGCTGAGATTGCGGCAGCAGCCATGTCGGCAACGACGATGCCCGGATGGGGGTAACTGCCCAAAAGTTGGCAGAAAACCCCGGATTATAAAGGAAGCCGATGGCGGCCGTGCTGCGTGTCGGCCGAGCGGCCCTGGCGCGCCTTCCCGGCCATGGGCCCCTGTAGCGCATGGCGGCTGGCGCGCGTCACCGCATCGCCCACAAAAAAAGCGCCGGTGAGACGGCGCTTTCACGGGGGCGGCAGTCCGGCCAGACGCGTCAGCTCGAGAGCAGATGGTCCACACCGTACACCAGCGCAAGACTGGCCAGCCCCGTTGGCAAGTTAGTGAACGCCAACGTCGCACCACGCCGGACCGCGTGGCGGCGCAGGGCCAGCAATACGGCAAGCGCCGACGAATCGAAATGCTTCAGCCCGGCGCAATCGATCTGGGTCTCGCCCGCGTCGATGCGATCGATGGCCTGCGCGAGGACGTCGCCGGCGGTGTCGTGCGTGAGGTCGGTCTGCAACGCGAGCATGCGCTTACTTGCCGCCAGCCAGTTGCTGGTTGCGCTGCGTCAGGAACTGAATCAGGCCATCGACGCCCGACTTGTTCACCTGCTCGGCGAATTGGTTGCGGTAGGTCTGGATGAGCCACGCGCCCAGCACGTTCAGGTCATACAGTTTCCATTCGCCGCTGGCGGTCTTGTACAGACGGTAATCGAGTTCGATCTGCTGACCGTTGTTGAGGACATCTGTGTAGACCACGGCATCGGAATCGCCCGGTTGACCACGGAACGGCTTGTAGTTGACCTCCTGGTCACGAATCTGCGCGATGGCGCCCGCATACGTGCGCAGCAGCAGCGTCTTGAATTGTTCGGTCAGTTGCTGCCGCTGTTGCGGCGTGGCATTGCGCCATGCGGCGCCGGTCGCCAGTTGGGTCGTCTTGGCGAAGTCGGCGTGCGGCAGGATCTTCTGCTCGACCAGCTTTGTGATGCTGTTCAGATCACCCTTCTGGATGTTCGGATCGGACTTGGCCGCCGCCATCACTTCGGTCACGGTCTGCTTGACCAGTGCATCCGGTGCCTGAGCCTGCGCCATGGCAGACCCGGCGGCGGTGTATGTCATAAAAGCCATGACGGGAATGAGCCAGAACTTCTTCATTGTGGACTTCCTCTTTCGAGTGACGAGTGTTGCGAGTTTGGATACCCGCGTTGCGTCGTGAGTTCTCGGAATGACGGCAGTGTCGTGTAACAAACTGTTGCCCGAAACCCCTGCCGCGAGCGCCCCGTCGAGCGGGGCGCACTGTCATGTTGACGATATCGATGCCGTACGGTGCGCGACGCTCGCCGATCAACGGCGGAACGGCAGACCGCCCGGCACGATCTTGCCCGGAACCGGCGAACCCTGCGGCACATCCGGTTCGGCTTGAACGCCGGAAGCAGGCATCGGCTGAGCGCTCGTGCCATCGGTCGCGGCGCCGCCGGCGGCACCGGCAGCGCCCCCGTCGTCTTCGTAATTCGGCAGCGCAGCGTTGCCCGACGCACCGCCGTTGATCAGGTACTTGCGACGCGCCAGATAAGCATCGCGCGTGAACGAATACGGATCGAGCGCAGCGGCTTCGAGCAGGTTCGATGCATCGAGCAGGTTCGCCCGCGTGTTCACCAGGCGAACGCCGAAGATCGAATAGCTCACCCAGTCCGGCTTGATGTAAGACGTCGGGTCGATGAACATGTTGCCGGCCATCCCGACGGTGTCACGCACCGTGCTCGGCCCGAACAACGGCAGCACGAGGTACGGGCCGTCCGGCAGGCCCCACTTGCCGAGCGTCACGCCGAAGTCCTGACTGTGCTTGGGGAGCCCGGCGGGTGTCGCGAAGTCGACCAGACCGCCGATGCCAAACACCGTGTTGATCGTCAAACGCATCAAATCCTGCGCGGCCGCCGTGACCTGCAACTGCAACAGGTTGTTGGCAAAGTTGTACACGTCGCCCACGTTCGAGAAGAAGTTCGTGACCATGTCACGAGCGGGTTCCGGTACTACGAAGCGGTAGCCCTTTGCCACCGGCGTCATGACCGTCTTGTCGAGCGTGTCATTGAACGTGTACACCGAACGGTTGAAACCTTCGATGGGGTCGGCGGGATTCGGATTCGTGACAGTGGCGCAACCTGCCAGCGCCATCGCGCCAGCGGCCAGCACTGCCGAAGTTCGGAAGCTGGTCATTTTCTTTTATTTCCCTTGGGTTACCGGTGCTGCCCCGGCGGCTGGTGCGGCCGATGCGCCGCCCGCCTGGGCGCCCCCGGCATCTGCCGCCTTGTTGTACAGGAACTGGCCGATCAGATTCTCCAGCACGATCGCGGATTGCGTGAGCGTGATCGTATCACCGCTCTTGAGCATCTGATCGTCGCCGCCGGCGTCGAGCCCGATGTACTGCTCCCCCAGCAGACCCGACGTCAGGATCTTCGCCGACGAGTCCTTCGGGAATTGATACTGGGATTCGATATTGAGCGTCACGTCGGCCACGTAACGTTTGTCATCGAACTTGATCGACGCCACGCGACCGACCACCACGCCCGCGCTCTTGACGGGCGCGCGCGGCTTGAGGCCGCCAATGTTGTCGAAGCGCACCGTCACCGGATACGTACTCGAGAACGACAGCGAACTCATGTTGCCCGCCTTGAGCGCAAGGAACAGCAGCGCTGCGAAGCCGAGAACCACGAACAGGCCAACCCAGAAGTCGAGGGGGTGTTTTTTCATTGTGTCAGTATGCGCAAACTGTCTGTCTATGTCTTGACGGGCACATCGGCCCGTCAGCTGAACATGAGGGCCGTGAGCAGGAAGTCGAGGGCGAGCACGGCAAGCGACGCCTGTACCACCGTGCGTGTCGTGGCACGCGACACGCCTTCCGGTGTCGGGTGCGCCTCGAACCCCTGATACAGGGCGATAAACGTGACGGCAATGCCGAACACGATGCTCTTGATGACGCCGTTGGCGACGTCCGCCCACACGTCCACGCCGCCTTGCATCTGCGACCAGAACGCGCCGGGGTCCACCCCAATCAGCTTCACGCCAACCAGATAGCCGCCAAAAACACCCACTGCCGAGAAGATCGCCGCGAGAATCGGCATGGCAATCACGCCCGCCCAGAAGCGCGGGGCCACCACACGTGCGATCGGATCGATCGCCATCATCTCCATGGCGGTCAATTGCTCGCCCGCCTTCATCAGCCCGATTTCGGCCGTCAGCGACGTGCCGGCGCGTCCCGCGAACAGCAGCGCGGTGACCACCGGGCCCAGTTCACGCACCAGCGAGAGCGCCACAAGCAGCCCCAGCGCCTGCTCCGAGCCGTACTTGTTGAGCGTGTAATAGCCTTGCAGGCCCAGCACGAAACCGACGAACAAACCCGAGACGGCAATGATGACGAACGAATAGTTGCCGACAAAGTGAATCTGATCGGTCACCAGACGCGGCCGGCGCAGCAGCGCGCCACTCGACGCGAGCATACGCAAAAACATACGCGCGGCGTACCCCAGGCGCTCGACATGCCGGCGGGCGAAACTGCCAATGGCCGTGATCATGCCGACGCTCCAATGCCGAAATCTTCTGCAAGGGGCGGCGCGGGATATTGAAACTTCACGGGCCCGTCCGGCTGCGCGTCGATGAACTGGCGCACGGTCGCGTCGCTCGAGGCACGCAGCGCCTCAGGGGTACCCTCGGCGGCGATGCGGCCCTCGCTGATGAAATAAATGTAATCGGCGATGGTAAACGTCTCCGCAACATCGTGCGAAACAATGATGGACGTGGCACCCAGCGCGTCGTTGAGCTTGCGGATCAGGTTCGCCGTGATGCCCATCGAGATCGGATCCAGACCGGTGAACGGCTCATCGTACATGATGAGGTCCGGGTCCAGCGCCATCGTTCGCGCGAGCGCCACACGGCGCGCCATCCCGCCCGAGATCTCGGCCGGCTTCATGTCGCGCGCGCCTCGCAGGCCCACCGCGTTAAGCTTCATCAGGACGAGATCGCGAATGAGCACATCGTCGAGCCGGGTATGCTCGCGCAGCGGAAACGCCACGTTGTCGAACACCGTCATGTCGGTAAAGAGCGCGCCGAACTGGAACAGCATGCCCATGCGGCGGCGCAACCGGTACCAGCCGTCGCGATCGAGCGAAGCGACGTCGGTCCCGTCGAATTCAATGGTGCCGCGGCTGGCATGGACGAGGCCCCCGATCAGGCGCAGCACGGTCGTTTTGCCGCAGCCCGAACCGCCCATCACCCCAACGACCTTGCCGCGGGCAAACCGCATATTCAGCCCGGAAAGCACCAGCCGCTCGCCATAACCAAAGCTGACATCGCGCAATTCGAGCAAATTTTCCGGATTCGGGGTAGGCACGTTTCGGGTCTTATAGTGCGGCGCAAAACGCCAATTATAGGGGGGAATGCCGATCGATGCCGCCCACGGACAGTGCGTGAAACCGAGGATCGGCGCTGCCCTGCGGCATTCTACAGGGCCTGCGCCCATTCCCCCTGCGGCGTTCCAATGGACGTAACGAACGAAAAACGTAACGACAGCAAGGACTTACCGGGACCTGCCCGAGTATGGATGTTGTGCCGTTGCTACAATACGGCGTTTCACGCAATTAATCATTGACCCGGATGTCCCGCCCCGTGCAAACGCCTTTCCGCTCCCTTCTGCCGCAATCTACGGGCACGCCAAAATTTCGGATTCGTCCGATGCAAGCTGGCGATATTCCCCACGTCTTGACGATTCAGGCACAGGCATATCGCGATCCCATGCACGAGTCGGAAGCTGCGCTCGCGTCGCGCTGCGCGCTGTCGCCGCGCACCTGCTGGGTCGCAGTCGATGCGGGCTCGGCACGGGCGGGCGTGGCCGGCTATCTGTTGACGCACCCCTGGCGCATCGGCGCCCCGCCGCCGCTGGACACCGTCCTTGACGCGCTGCCCGACGTGCCCGACTGCTGGTACGTGCACGACATGGCGCTCGCCCCCCGCACGCGCGGCGCAGGCGTGGCCGGCCAGCTCTATGCGGCAGCCCTGGCTTCGGCACAATCATTGGGGATGAGAACGTCGGCGCTGGTGGCAGTGCAGCAATCGCAGACGTTCTGGGCACGCTTCGGCTATGTGACGTCAGCGGACGTCTCGCCGTCGATGGCCGCCAAGCTGGCCGGATACGGCGACGGCGCCGTATTCATGACCCGCGACTTGTAACCGCACACCCGTGCTGCGGGCATCACCCGCGTTGCGCAAACTCACGTTGCATCCGTTGCACCGCCGCGCCTACATCCGCCGCTTGCGTCACGGCACGCACCACGGCGGCGCACGCCACCCCGGTGTCGAGCACTTGGGCGAGATTGGCCTCGTCGATGCCGCCAATCGCGACGAGCGGGTAATACGGCGAGACGAGCTTCACATACCGTGCGAGCTTCGCCAGTCCCTGAGGCGCGGTTGCGATCACCTTGGTCGTCGTCGGGAAAACGGCCCCAACGGCCAGATAGCTGGGTCGGAAGTGATGCGCCGCCAACATCTCGTAATAGCCATGTGTGCTGATGCCCAGCCGCATGCCGGTGGCAAACAACGTCGCGACCTCGTCGGCCGTGAGCGCCGCCATGTCCTCCTGTCCGAGATGCACGCCGTACGCCTTCGCCTGCGCCGCCTCGCGCCAATGGTCATTGATGAACCATGCGCTGTCGTGCGTCACGCGTCGCCCCGCCGCCACCGTCCGCTCGATCTCGGAGCGCAGCGTCGGATACGCGTGATCCTTGATGCGCAACTGCACGGTGCCGACCTGAAGTTCGGCCATGCGCTCGCACCAGTCCGCGCTCGGTAGCACCGGGTATAGACCGAGGCGCGACGGGCACGGCGGGAAGCGCCCCGGCGACGGCACCTGTCCGAGCACCATGGGGAATGTTTCGAGCACCGTCGGCCATGCCCCGAGCGCGTCGGCATCTTCCGCGCGAGCGTGGCTGCCGTCGGTACGCCAGGCGCGAGCGAGAACGAGCGCGTCATGCGGCGCAAACCCGCAGTCGAGAAATGCGATGAACGCAGGGACGAAGGCCGCATCGTCCGCGCCCGCCACGCGATAAACGGCATCGCGCGTATACAGCGTGTCTTCCACCCGCCCTTGGGCGAGCGCATGCGAGCAAAGCACGACGGCACCCGCCGCGCGCCATGCGTCGATCTGCGCGGATGCGGCCGTTCCCGGCACGCCCGACGGCGAGAGTGGCCACCAGATCACGTCCCCCTTACCGACGGCACCGGGTGTTTGCGCATGCACACGCCAGTGAGCTGCTGTCGGGTCCGGCGGCCACGGCGCGAGACGCGCGCGGAGTTCGGCGGCGGCTTGCCGCCATGCGGCTGCGAGGGGTGCGTCCGCAGGCAGGCATTGCACATGCGTCAGCGTGGCGGCGCCGGTGTGCGAGGTCACGACGTCTGATGCCAGAACGGCACCCCGACCACCGGCGTGCTGGCCTGGGCGCTCTCGCGCTCGGCCATCGGCCCGGCGAGCCAGGCTGCGCGGCCCGCCTTGATCGCGGCGGCGAACGCGCCGGCCATCTCCACCGGCTGGGCAGCAAGCGCCACGGCCGTATTGAGCAGCACGCCGTCGTAGCCCCACTCCATCACCTGACACGCGTGCGACGGCAGGCCCAGGCCCGCGTCGACGATGAGCGGCGTGTCGGGCAGACGATCTCGCAGCAGCCGCAAGCCGTACGGATTGATGACGCCCTTACCGGTGCCGATCGGCGCGCCCCACGGCATCAACGCCTGGCAACCGACGTCGAGCAGACGACGGCACAGCACCAAGTCTTCCGTGCAATAAGGCAGCACCTTGAAGCCTTCGCGAATCAGTTGCTCGGCGGCCGTCACGAGGCCAAAGGGATCGGGCTGGAGCGTGTAATCGTCACCGATCAGTTCAAGCTTGATCCAGTCGGTCTCGAAGACTTCGCGTGCCATTTGCGCCGTCGTCACGGCTTCCTGCACCGAGTGGCAGCCGGCGGTGTTGGGCAGCACCGGCACCGCGAGCCGGCGCAGCGTGTCCCAGAAATGCCCCTCCGACGCCTGCGCCCCGGCGCCCGAGAGTTGGCGGCGCAGCGCCACCGTCACCATGCCTGGGCGGGCGGCGTCGATCGAATCGTTGAGTGCCTGCAACGACGGATAGCGCGCCGTGCCCAGCAGGAAGCGGCTGCCGAAGCGGGTGTCGTACAACGTCAGCGCGTCGCGCGTGCCGCCGGCGGCCAGGTTGGACGATTCGGTGAATGCGTTCATGTCAGCCTCCCGCCACCGGTTGCACCACGTCGACCTTGTCGCCCTGTGCGAGCGTTCGCGCAGCGTATTGGGTCTTGGGCACGAATTGCCCATTGATGGCCGCCGCGAACGGGGGCTTGGCGCCATAAGCGGCAAGCGCTTCGGCAAGCGTCGCCGCCTCGCCCACGTTCAGCGTCTGTTGATTGATATGGATGTCCATCGCCTACCACTCCCTCTCATGCCTGACGGAACAGGTCCGGCCACGGCCGGCTGGCTCGCCACGTCTCCCAGTCGAACGCGTGCGGTGCCGCGCCCGTCGTTTGCATCAACGCCTGCACCAGCGCGCAGGCCTCTCCCGTGACTGCCGGCGCGAGCAGATAGCCGTGCCGGTACAGGCCGTTCACGCGCAGCAGCCGAGCACCGTCCCACTGCACACGCGGCAGATGGTCGGGCAGCGCCGGACGGCAGTTGACGTTCAGCTCGACAATGCGCGCCTCGCCGAAGGCCGGGTTCAACGAGTGCGCCGCCGAGAGCAGTTCGAGCGCCGAGCGCACGGTCATCGGCGACATATCGTCCGACTCGATTTCGGTCGCGCCGATCACATACAGATCGTTTTCCTTGGGCGCGATGTAGATCGGATAGCGCGGATGCAACAGGCGCACCGGCCGGCGCAGCCCGATGCCCGGCGCGTGAATTCGCGCCACCTCGCCGCGCACGCCGCGCAATTGCGTGAGCACCGCGCGCGCGCCCAGTCCACGGCAATCGACGACGAGACCGGCATCGGGATACGCCCCTTCCGCGATCTCGGTATGCCAATGCAGTTCGGCCCCGGCCTTCGCCAGACCGGCCGCCAGCGCGCGCAACAGTTGACGGTTATCGAGCTGACCTTCGTTCGGCAACAACCAGCCTTCCTGGAAGCGCCCCGCGAGCGCGGGCTCGACATCGGCCAATTGCGCCCCCGTCACCCGTTCGACGCCATCGCGCAACAACGCAGGCGGAGCATTCGCCCGCATGCGCCGCTCGAACATCACGGCTTCGGCGCGATCGGGCTGATGCCACACGACCAGCGTGCCATTACGTTGGAAAAAGACATGCTCCGGCAGGCCGTCGATCAATGCCGGCCAACGCGTCAGGCCGACGGCACCCATTTCGACGATGCTGGGTTCGGCCACGGCCGCTTCGGCCAGCGGCGCGAGCATGGCCGCGGCCACCCAGCCGGCGGCGGACGACCCGTCGGCGTCACCGCGCTCGTAGAGCGCCACGCGCGCACCGTCGCGAATCAGTTGCCACGCGAGCAGGCGGCCGGACAGCCCTCCGCCAAGCACGGCGACGTCGGCACGCGAAGTCGAAGCGCTCATACACGCACCGCCGCGCAAGCCAGGACGGCGCGCGGGCACTCGGAGGTCATCGAAGGAATAATCGAAGGAATAATCGCAGGGATCTGCGCAAGACAACGCATGGGGTCCTTTCCTCATGAACGCAAAAGGACGAAACGGTGTTGGACACCTTACCCCACTGGAGGAGTCGGAAACTTCCCACGCCGGTATTACCCGGGTCGGGTGCTAAGGGTCTCTCTCAGCCCCGTGTTACATCGTCACGCATGGTCAACAACTGCGTTCGACACGGAGCACCCCTGTTTCGCCCGCAGCCATTACAACATAGATGCCAACGCCCGTGCAAGCTGGGCTCGTGAACGGTGACACTCTCCTTGCGTCTCGTTTTTTGACGAATCCCTCGGGCCTTGTAACCGGACGTAAACTGAATTCCGACGTGACGCGGGTTTCGGAGCGGAATTCGTGCAACGCCCGCGCCGGAACTGCGGTCAAATGTCCCATCTCCCCAAAAACACGTTGCATCACCGCGGCAGCCCCGCCAGACGACCATGGTCCACACGCCGATGTCTTCCATGCCCCCCGAAACGCCGCCGACCGGCGCCCCCGCCCCGAGACCCCCGAAGCACCCGAGCGCCTGGCAGTTGATCCGGCCCTACTGGGTGTCGGAGCAGCGCTGGCAGGGACGCCGGTTGCTCGCGCTCGTCGTGGCGCTCAACCTTGCGGTCGTGTTCATCAATGTGCGCCTGAACGCGTGGAATGCCGGTTTTTACGATGCGCTCGACAAGCGCAACTGGCCGGTCTTCAAGTCATCGCTGGCCGAATTCGCCGTGCTCGCGTTCAGCTACATCGTCATCGCGACATTCCGCACCTATTTCCGCCAGATGCTGGAAATCAGATGGCGGCAGTGGGTCACGGATACGAACCTTGCGAAGTGGTTCGCCCATCAGGCGTACTACCGCATCGAGCGCGACCATCTGGCGGACAACCCCGACCAACGTATTTCGGAAGATATCCGCACGCTCGTGAGTTCATCGCTGGCGCTATCGCTCGATCTGCTCACGACGCTGGTCTCGCTGTTCTCGTTCGTCACGATTCTGTGGACGATCTCGGGCGCAGTGTCGTTTGCGCTGGGCGGCATGAACGTGACGATTCCTGGCTATATGGTCTGGGTCGCCGCGCTCTACGCGCTCGTGGGTTCGTTCTTCATCTTCAAGGTCGGCCGCCCGCTCGTCGGGTTGAGCTATCGTCAGCAGCAGGTGGAAGCGGATTTTCGTTTTCTGCTGGTGCGTCTGCGCGAATCGGCCGAGCAGGTCGCCCTCTATCGCGGCGAAGCGGCCGAGTTGTCGCGTCTGAAGTCGGCGTTCAGTGCCGTACGAGAGAACTGGTGGCAGATCATGGTCGTGACGAAGCGCCTGATCTTCGCGAACTCGATCTACGGGCAAATCGCCATCGTCTTCCCGATCATGGCGGCCGCGCCCCGCTACTTCGCGGGCGCGTTCACGCTTGGCGTGCTCATGCGGATCATCGGTGCGTTCGGGCAGGTGAGCGACGGTTTCTCGTGGTTTGTGAACAGCTTCTCGACGCTCGCCGATTGGAAAGCGACGATCAACCGTCTGCGCGAATTCGCGCGGGTGATCGACGAACTCCCGCAGGTCCCCCGTAAAGGCGGTATCACCCTCGTGACGGCCGGCAACGCGCCCGGCGCGGCCTACACCGCGACGGATTTGCGACTCGCGCTGCCGAACGGCGCACCGCTCGCGGTGGCGGGGTCGTTCACGTTCGCGCCCGGCTCGCGCTGGCTCATACGCGGGCGCTCGGGCTGCGGCAAGAGCACCATGCTGCGCGCACTTGCGGGCTTGTGGCCGTTCGGCAGCGGACGCATCGAAGTGCCGCCCAATGCCCGGGTGCTGTTCCTCCCGCAACAAAGCTACCTCCCCATCGACACGCTCAAGGCCGCGCTCGCATTCCCGTCGTCTGCCGACACATTTACCGACGCCGAATGCCGCGACGCACTAACGGCCGTCAATCTCAGCCAATACGGCGACGAACTGCAAACGGTGGCGCACTGGGCGCGGCGACTCTCGGGCGGCGAGCAGCAACGGCTCGCAGCAGCGCGCGCCTTGCTGCAAAAGCCGGATTATCTGTTTCTTGACGAAGCGACCAGCGCGCTCGACGTGGAGACCGAAGAAGCCGTTTATCGAGCGCTGCACACACGTCTGCCCGGCACGACCCTCGTGAGCGTCGCCCATCGCGAGACGCTCGGCAGCTTCCATCAGCACACCATGACGTTACATGCGGCGAGCGAGGTCGAGCCGGCACAGATGGTCGGCGCGGCCTAGCGGGAACTGTAGCGGCAATGAAGCGGCGCTGAAGCGGACGTGAGGCGCCGGCGCCCGCCAATTCATTCACCTCCTAAATAATATTGACGCACCTGTCCCGGCCCGTAGGGCGTTTGGCATAATCACAAACACCCTACGCTTCCTTTGCCACGGTCGGGCTCATTGTGACTACTCTCTCTTCCTCGTCAGGCCAGGCCCAGCTCCGTGCCGGACGCACGATCGTCGTCACCGGCGCCGCCTCTGGCATCGGCGCCGCGATCGCCCGCCGGCTGGCGTCCCCCGAGACTCGATTGCTGCTGCATACGCGTGGCGTGTCCGACGCGAGTCAGGCGCGGCTGGCCGATGTGCGTCACGCGTGCGAGGCCTTTGGTGCGCAGTGCGCCGTCTGGTTCGGCGACCTTGCTCAGGCGTCGTCTGCCGCGCGTCTGATCGACGCCGCCCGCGACGCTTTCGGCCCCATCGATCAACTCGTGAGCAATGCCGGGTTCGCGACACGCCAGCGCGTTGCGGACATCGACGACGACACCTTCGCACGCACGCTCGCGGCGATGCCGGGGGCGTTTGCCGCGCTGCTGCGCTGTGCGTTACCCGATTTGCAGCGCTCGGCACAGGCCAGCGTCGTCGCCGTCAGCTCTTTCGTGGCGCATCGGTTCGCGCCGAACCAGCCAGGCTTTCCCGCGACTGCCGCCGCCAAAGCCGCCATCGAAGCGCTCGCGAAGAGCGCCGCCGCCGAATACGCGCGCGCGGGCGTCACGGTCAATTGCGTCGCCCCCGGCTATACGAGAAAAGACAGCGGCCACTCGGCTATCGATCCCGCCGCATGGCAACGCGCAGCCGAAGCCACGCCGACCGGACGCCTCTGCGAACCCGACGACATCGCCGCACTCGCCGCGTTTCTGCTCGGGCCTCACGCGCGGCAGATCACCGGGCAGGTGATTCACGTCGACGGCGGCCTGACGCTCTGAACCCTGCGCGGGGTGGCCGTCCGGGCAATCCGGACAATCCGGACAATCAATAAAACCACGCAACACAAACACAACGACGAGCGCACGATCCATCGAGGAGTCTTCATGGCATTTTTTTCCTGGTTCAAGGAACTCAACACCAAGGAGCGCAAGGCCCTGTACGCGGGCTTCGGCGGCTATGCCGTCGACGCGTTCGATTTCATGATCTATTCGTTCCTGATTCCCACGCTCATCGCTGCATGGGGAATGACGAAGAGCGAAGCGGGCATGATTGCAACCAGTTCGCTCATTTCATCGGCCGTGGGCGGATGGCTCGCCGGCATTCTCGCGGATCGCTTCGGTCGCGTGCGCGTGTTGCAGTGGACGATTGCCACCTTCTGCCTGTTCACGTTCCTCTCGGGCTTCACGAACTCGTTCTGGCAGTTGCTCATCACGCGAACGTTGCAGGGCATCGGCTTCGGCGGTGAATGGACGGTCGTCACCATGATGATGGGCGAGATGATCCGCTCGCCGCAACATCGCGCGAAGGCGGTCGGCACGGTGCAAAGCAGTTGGTCGGTTGGCTGGGCCGCTGCGGCGCTACTGTACTGGTTCTTCTTTGCCACGCTCGACGAAGGCACCGCGTGGCGCGCGTGCTTCTGGATCGGCATCGTGCCGGCGCTATGGATCACCTACGTGCGACGTAACGTGTCGGATCCGGAGATCTTCACGCAGACCCGCCGCAAGATGGCCGAGGGCAAACTGAACGGCAATTTCATGCAGATCTTCGCCCCCGAGCATTTGAAGACGACCGTCCTCGGCAGCCTGTTGTGCTCCGGCATGCTCGGTGGCTACTACGCGATCACCACCTGGTTGCCGACCTATCTGAAGACGGTGCGCGGCCTCTCGGTGTTCAACACGAGCGCCTACCTGATCGTGCTGATCGTCGGGTCGTTCGTGGGGTACATCGTCGGCGCGATCCTCTCGGACAAGCTCGGACGGCGCGGCACGTTCGTCTTCTTCGCCATCGCCTCGTTCGTGCTCGGCATGGTCTACACGATGCTACCGATCACCGACAGCGCGATGCTGCTGCTCGGCTTCCCGCTCGGCATCGTCGTGCAAGGTATTTTCGCGGGCATCGGTGCGTATCTGACGGAGCTTTATCCGAACCACATTCGCGGCTCCGGGCAAGGCTTCTGCTACAACCTGGGGCGCGGCATCGGCTCCTTCTTCCCCATCGGGGTCGGCATGCTTGCCCAGACCGGCTCACTTGTGAAGGCCATCGGCATGGTCGCGGGCGGTGGCTATTTGCTCGTGGTCGTCTGTGCGCTGCTGCTCCCCGAGACGCGCGGCAGGTCGCTCACCGAGCCGGCATAGGGCGCCTCTGCCAGTCCCTGCACGCCGCAACGAACGGCGAAGACGTGGCCGTCATGCGCATTCGCGCCCGCCCCGGGACGAATCGACGTGACGAACAAGGTGTCGAAGTCTCGTCCGCCGAATGCGCACATCGACGGCTTCGACACCGGCAGCACGATCTCACGCTCGAGCGTTCCAGCGGGCGTGAAGCGCAGCAACCGGCTGCCGTCGTTGGCACAGGTCCAGTAACAGCCGTCGGCGTCGACCGCGGCACCGTCCGGGCGGCCAGGGTATTGATTCATGTCGACGAACAACCGCCGCGCGCTGAGCGCGCCGCTCTCGGCATCGAAGTCGAACGCCCACACGCGACGGCGCGTGGGGTGTGAATCGCTCAGATACAGGGTGCGGCTATCGGGCGAGAAACCCAGACCGTTCTGTGTAACAAGGCCTTCGACAAGCGGGGCGGAGAGACCGCCTTGCTCGTCGAGACAAAAGAGCGCCCCCGCGTCGCTCGCGAGCGACATGTCCTGCACCATCGTGCCCGCCCAGAAGCGGCCCTGGCGGTCGCAGCGTCCGTCGTTGAAGCGCATGCCCGCCGCCGGAAACATCGGCGCAGCCACGCGCCGCCACTCGTCGGGCGCGACCGTGCCGGGCTGACCCAGCCGCACGGAGAACAACCCCGTTTCGCAGCCCGCCAACAACGCGCCCGATGCGTCGAACGAAAAGCACGCGACCTGCTCCGGGAATGTCCATTGGCGATGCGCGCCGTCGGCCGGCGTCACGCAATGCAGTTGCTTCGCAGGAATGTCGACCCAGTAGAGCGCCTGTTCGTCCGCGCGCCACAGCGGGCTTTCACCGACGGCATGCGGCGCTTCGCGCGACGGCTCGAGGCGCTCGATGGACACGCTCATGCCTTGGACTCCATCGGCCCCATCAATACGAACGGCCCGCCCTGGTAGCGCTGCGTCACATCGTCCGTTTGCGGATCAGGTGCCCGCAGCGGAAACAGGTCCGCAAATTCGGCAGAGCTGTCCTGCGCACGATAGCCGAGGAACGCCGCCTTGGTGTTGTCGACCCACAGCGTGGGATTGTTCGACACCCCGTAGACGATGGCGTGTCCCACCCGGTTCGTGAACAGCGAGCAACGTACGAGTTCAACGAAATCGCGATAGCTCAGATACGTCACCATCATGCGCGAATTCTTCGGCTGCTCGAACGACGAGCCAATGCGCAGGCACACGGTCTCGAGACCGAAGCGATCGAAGTAGTATCGCGACAGGTCTTCGCCGAAACATTTCGAGATGCCGTACATGCCATCGGGACGGTGTGGCGTGTCCACGTCGAGCACTTGCGTGACCGGATGGAAGCCAACCGCGTGATTCGAGCTGGCGTAGACGATACGCTTCACGCCCTGCTTCTGCGCCGCACTGTAGACGTTGTACACGCCGAGAATGTTGGCTTGCAGAATGTCGTCGAAGGGCGCTTCGACGGAGATGCCGCCCAGATGCACCAGCGCGTCGACGCCTTCGAGCAGCGCGTGTACTGCTGCGCGGTCCGCGAGGTCGACCTGCATCGCTTCTTCGTGTGGCGCGTCGGCCGTGATCGGCGCGATGTCGCTCACGCGTACGATGTCCGCCCATTCGGCGAGCTTGCCCCGCAATTGCTTGCCCAAATTACCCGCGGCGCCGGTCAGCAACAGCCGGCGGAAGGGTTTGCCTGAGGTCTGGCTCATGTCACTCCTTGTTCATCGGTAGATCGCAATGCATGCAGCGATGCATCGCGACAACAAAGCCGGCGACGCGCCGCCCCGGCTCGGGGGATGCCACGCGTCGTAGGTCAAATCATCGGGCGGCGCGCGGTCCCGCATCGCCAAGCCAAGCCACGTCCAACGGTCCACGGTCCACGGTCCACGGCGTCGAGCATGCGACACGCGTCGGATACGCTCGATGTCTGCAGTTGCCGCTACGCCTTGGCGGTGTGCGTCGCATCGACACGCTTGAGCGACGAGCGTACGCCCGCGCCCGTGAAGCCGGGCTTGACCACGGCCCACAGAATCGCCGCGCCGATCAGGTCGCCCACGCCAAGGGCCACGAAGAACGGGGCGTAACCGACCACCGTCACGAAGGTGCCGATCACCAGCGTGAAGAGCAGATTGCCGATACCGGCAGACAGCCCCGCCAAACCGGTGACGGTCGCCACTTCGTTACGTGGAAACAAATCGGCGGACATCGAGATCACGCTGATCGAGAGTGTCTGATGGGCAAAGCCCCCAAGGCACAGCAGGAAGATCGCCATCATGGGATCTTTGACGAAACCCACGCCGCACATCGCCGTCATGATGATGGCGCCGATCGTGAACACGACGCGCTTGCCGTTGAAGAGCGTGATCCTGAAATGCTTGTTCAGCCACACGGAAATCGTGCCGCCCATCAGGCACCCGATGTCTGCCGCCACGAACGGCAGCCATGCCGTCGCCGCAATCGTCTTCAGATCGAAACCGCGCGCCTGACTGAGGTACAGCGGCATCCAGAACACGATGGTGCCCCACACGGGGTCGGCGAAGAAACGCGGCAATGCAATGCCCCAGAAATTGCGCTGGCGCAAGATCGAGATCAGATTCGGCGCACGCGCATCTGCCGCCGCGTCGACGACATGGCCCTCGTTGATATAGTCGGACTCCGCTTTCGTGAGCGCCGGATGGTCGGTCGGGTGACGGTAGAACGCGAACCACAGCCCGCCCCACACGAGCCCGAGCGCCCCGGCGATCACGAACGCCGTCTCCCAGTTGTAACGCATGATCGACCAAGCGATCAGCGGCGGCGCAAGAATCGCTCCCACCGACGTGCCAACGTTGAAGATGCCCGCCGCGAGCGCACGCTCCTTCGACGGAAACCAGAATGCGGCGGCGCGCATGCCGGCCGGGATGAACGACGCTTCGGCCAGACCCAGCAGGCCGCGCAAAACGAACAGACCGATCCAGCCGTGCACGAGGCCGTGCAGCATGCACACCACCGACCACATCACACCGCACAGCAAGAAGCCCGTGCGCAGACCGATGCGGTCCATCAGGTATCCGGTCACGGGACCGCCGATCGGATACAGCACGAGGAACGCGCCGGTGATCCAGCCATATTGCTGCGTGGTAATGTGGAGATCGCTCATTACCGTGGGAGCCGCAACGGCAAGTGAGCTGCGCGCAAGGTAGTTCATGACCGTGCCGAGCGTCAGCAGGCCGATCATCCACCAACGAAGGCCTTTGATCTTCAGTGCCATGAGGGTCGTCTCTCTCCATCAATGCTTTTATTGCGAGTGCGTGGCCTCGCATGGAGAGGCATCCTACGTTAGATGATGTACGATGACAAGGGTCGATTGCGCGGTTTACGGGGAATCCCTGACGGCTTCGAGGCCGATCCCTTCCGACGTTTAAGGCTTATATACATTAACTTTTACGCGTGCCGCGACCGTTTCATCGCGTGCTTGCGAAATATGAACACCCATGTTGTAGGATGTCACATATTTGAGAGCTACCGATGTTTCATGGCCGCTCGTCGGATGCGGCTTGGGCCGCTGCCTGTGAATCGCGACGATCGCGACGATCGGGAAGATCGGGAAGATCGGGAAGATCGGGAAGATCGGGAAGGCAAGAAAAAACCGCCCGGACGTTGCCGTCCGGACGGTTTCTTCACGGTGACGCAGACGCCTACCTCCGCGCCCCCTCCTCTCAACCCCGTATTTGTGGTTTTGGCAGGCGCAACCCAATCGCCTGGTGCGCGCCCGAGGCGCGCGTGCCGTCGTGCTCAGCGCGGCAGTTCCGAGTATCCCATCAGGAACTCGTCGACCGCACGGGCACACTGACGGCCTTCACGAATTGCCCACACCACCAGCGACTGACCGCGACGCACGTCGCCGGCCGCGAACACCTTCGGCAGGTTCGTCGTGTAGGCGCGTTCGCCGTCGGTCGTGGCGCGCACGTTGCCGCGCGCATCCTTGTCGACGCCGAACGCCTCGAGCACTGTCTGGACCGGCGAGACGAAGCCCATGGCGAGCAGCACCAGATCGGCCTTGAGTTCGAATTCCGAACCCGGCACTTCCTGCATCTTGCCGTCTTTCCACTCAAGTCGCACGGCAATCAGTTTCTCGACCTTGCCGTTCTTGCCTTCGAAGCGCTTCGTCGCCACCGACCAGTCACGCTCGCAACCCTCGTCGTGACTCGACGACGTGCGCAGCTTGGTCGGCCAGTATGGCCACACCAGTGGCTTGTTTTCCTGCTCGGGCGGCTGCGGCAGCAACTCGAACTGCGTCACGCTCTTCGCACCGTGCCGGTTCGACGTGCCCACGCAATCGGAGCCGGTATCGCCGCCGCCGATCACGATCACGTGCTTGCCCGTGGCCATCGTCTGATTCGCCAGCTTGTCGCCCGCGTTGACCTTGTTCTGCTGCGGCAGGAATTCCATCGCGAAATGAATGCCGTCCAGCTCGCGTCCCGGCACCGGCAGATCGCGCGGCTGCTCCGCACCGCCCGCGATCACCACGGCGTCGAACTGCGCCTGCAACTGCTCCGGCGAGATCGTCTCTTTGGAGAAGTTATTGATGTGCGCTTCGGGCGCCTCCTTGCCAACGTAGACCCCCGTGCGGAACGTCACGCCCTCGGCTTCCATCTGGCGCATGCGGCGATCGATCAGCCACTTCTCCAGCTTGAAATCGGGAATGCCGTAGCGGAGCAGACCGCCCACGCGATCGTTCTTCTCGAACACCGTCACGTCGTGACCGGCGCGCGCGAGCTGCTGCGCCACGGCCATGCCCGCCGGCCCCGAACCGACAACGGCGACCGTCTTGCCGGTCTTGTGCTTCGCGGGTTGCGGCTCGACCCAGCCTTCACTCCACGCCTTGTCGATGATCGCGTGCTCGATCGATTTGATGCCCACTGCGTCGCTGTTGATGTTCAGCGTACAGGCGGCTTCACACGGCGCCGGGCAGATGCGGCCCGTGAACTCCGGGAAGTTGTTCGTCGAGTGCAGCACGGAGATCGCCGACTTCCACTCCTGGCGATACACGAGATCGTTGAAGTCGGGAATGATGTTGTTGACGGGGCAACCGTTGCTGCAAAACGGAATGCCGCAGTCCATGCAGCGTGCGCCCTGCACCTTTGCCTGTTCGTCGGAGAGTGCGAGCACAAACTCCTTGTAATGCTTCACGCGTGCCAGCGGCGCTTCGTACGACTCGCTCTGGCGCTCGAATTCGAGAAAACCTGTGACCTTGCCCATGTTTCTTCAGCCGGAAAGTTTTGTGGTTACCGTGCCTCGCCCGCGCGCGGCAGCGCCAGCAGGGCCCTCACCCCGTGGCGCTGCCGCGCTAACGGCGTCAGGCCGCCAGTGCTTGTTTGTCGTTGGCCTTGGCCATATCGCCCAGGGCGCGCTTGTATTCGCTCGGGAACACCTTCACGAACTTGCGGCGCGCGCCGTCCCAGTCTTCGAGCAGCGCCTTCGCGCGCGTCGAGCCCGTGTACTGGAAGTGACGCTCGATCATGTCGCGAAGTTGCGCTTCATCCGTCTGAGCGCGATGCCACAGCCCCTGGCTCACCGTGCGTTCCTGCTCGCCGTGCGGCAGCACCGGATCGAGTGCGACCATCGCCGTGTTGCACTTGGCGGCGAACGAACCGTCGGCGTCGTACACGTACGCCACCCCGCCGGACATACCCGCCGCAAAGTTACGGCCGGTCTCGCCCAGCACGACCACCGTACCGCCAGTCATGTATTCGCAACCGTGATCGCCCGTCCCTTCCACCACGGCAGTTGCGCCTGAGTTGCGCACGCAAAAGCGTTCGCCAGCCACACCGTTGAAGAAAGCCTCGCCTTCGATGGCGCCAATCATCACGGTATTGCCCACGATGATGTTGTCTTCGGCGTTGCCACGGAAGTCATTGGTCGGACGCACGATGATGCGCCCGCCCGATAGGCCCTTGCCCACGTAGTCGTTACCGTCGCCCACCAGATCGAGCGTGATGCCGCGCGCCAGGAACGCGCCGAAGCTCTGCCCCGCCGTGCCCTTGAGCTGCACATGGATCGTGTCGTCCGGCAGACCGTCGTGACCGTAACGCTTGGCCACTTCGCCCGAGAGCATCGCGCCGACCGTACGATTACGGTTGCGCACCGGCTGGATGAACGAGACATGCTCGCCCTTCTCGAGCGCCGGCAGCGCCTTCTCGATCAGCGCGTGATCGAGTGCGGCGGCCAGACCGTGATCTTGAGACTCCACATGCATACGCGGCACGTCGGCGGCCACTTCCGGTTGATAGAAGATGCGCGCAAAGTCGAGACCCTTCGCCTTCCAATGCTCCACGCCGGCACGGGTGTTGAGCAGATCGGCGCGGCCGATCAGGTCGTCGAACTTCGAGATGCCCAGTTGCGCCATGATCTCGCGCACTTCCTCGGCCACGAAGAAGAAGTAATTGACGACATGTTCCGGCTTGCCCTGGAATTTCTTGCGCAGCACCGGATCTTGCGTTGCCACGCCCACCGGGCAGGTGTTCAGGTGGCACTTGCGCATCATGATGCAGCCCTCGACGACGAGCGGCGCCGTCGCGAAGCCAAACTCGTCTGCGCCGAGCAGCGCACCGATCACCACGTCGCGGCCCGTCTTC
This sequence comes from Pandoraea sp., assembly GCF_041919235.1. NCBI lineage: Bacteria > Pseudomonadati > Pseudomonadota > Betaproteobacteria > Burkholderiales > Burkholderiaceae > Pandoraea > Pandoraea sp. Next base: position 46,598 of record NZ_JAYRUC010000023.1, on the reverse strand, counting down.
ATCTGACCGTCGGCCTGTACGCGGATGCGACCCCGCAGACGGTTGAGCACCAGCGTTTGCTGCGTTTCTGCCAGACCCAGCTCCCACGGGGTGCCGGCATACTTCACCGACGACAGCGGCGATGCCCCCGTGCCACCGTCGTGACCGGCGATCACCACGTGATCGGCCTTGGCCTTGGCGACACCGGCGGCGACCGTACCCACGCCGACTTCGGACACGAGCTTCACCGAAATCGACGACGACGAGTTCACGTTCTTCAGATCGTGGATGAGTTGCGCCAGATCCTCGATCGAGTAGATGTCGTGGTGCGGCGGCGGCGAAATCAGGCCCACACCCGGCACCGAATAACGCAGCTTGCCGATGTATTCCGTCACCTTGTGACCCGGCAACTGTCCGCCTTCGCCCGGCTTAGCGCCCTGCGCCATCTTGATCTGGATCTGATCGGCGGAAACCAGGTAGTCGGCAGTCACGCCGAAGCGGCCCGACGCGACCTGTTTGATCTTCGAGCGCAGAGAGTCGCCGTCCTGAAGTTCGATGTCGGACTCGATGACATCACGCCCAACGATCGATGCGAGCGATTCGCCCTTCTTGATCGGAATGCCCTTGAGCTCGTTGCGATAGCGGCGCGGATCTTCGCCGCCCTCACCCGTATTCGACTTGCCGCCGATACGGTTCATCGCAACCGCCAGCGTGGCGTGTGCTTCGGTCGAGATCGAGCCGAGCGACATGGCGCCAGTGGCGAAACGCTTCACGATGTCCTTGGCCGATTCCACCTGATCGAGCGGAATGGCACGCTGCGGATCGACACGGAACTCGAACAGACCGCGCAGCGTCATGTGGCGCTTGCTCTGGTCGTTGATAAGGTTCGCGTATTCCTTGTACGTCTGGTACGAGTTCGAACGGGTCGAGTGCTGGAGCTTGGCGATGGCGTCCGGCGTCCACATGTGGTCCTCGCCACGAATGCGGAACGCGTATTCGCCACCGGCGTCGAGCATGTTGGCGAGCACCGGGTTGTCGCCGAAGGCGTCGCGATGCAGACGCACCGCCTCTTCAGCCACCTCGAAGATGCCGATACCGCCGACGTTCGACGCCGTGCCCTGGAAGTACTTTTTGACCAGTTCCTGCGACAGGCCGATGGCCTCGAAGATCTGCGCCCCCGTGTACGACATGTACGTCGAGATGCCCATCTTCGACATGACCTTGTGCAGCCCCTTGCCCACCGCCTTGACGAAGTGTTTGATCGCCTTCTCCGGCGTCAGGTCGCCGCCCTGCTTGCGGGCGATCTGTGCGAGCGTCTCCATCGCGAGGTAGGGGTGCACGGCTTCCGCGCCGTAGCCCGCAAGCAATGCAAAGTGATGCACTTCACGCGCCGAGCCGGTCTCCACCACGAGGCCGGTGCTGGTGCGCAGACCTTGCGCGACCAGATGTTGATGCACGGCCGACGTGGCGAGCAACGCCGGGATCGCGACTTGCTCGCGATTCGTCAGCCGGTCCGAGACAATGAGGATGTTGTAGCCCGACTTCACCGCATCGACGGCCTCGGCGCACAGCGACGCGAGGCGCGCTTCGATACCTTCCTTGCCCCAGGCGACCGGATAGCAGATGTTCAACTCATACGAGCGGAATTTGCCGCCGGTGTACTTGTCGATGTGGCGGATCTTCGAGATTTCCTTGAAGTCCAGAACCGGTTGCGACACCTCGAGACGCATCGGCGGGTTGATGTTGTTGGTGTCGAGCAGGTTCGGCTTCGGGCCGATGAACGACACCAGCGACATCACCATGTTCTCGCGGATCGGATCGATCGGCGGGTTCGTCACCTGAGCGAAGAGCTGGCGGAAGTAGTGGTAGAGCGTCTTGTTCTTGTTGCTCATGACCGCGAGCGGGCTGTCGTTGCCCATCGAGCCCACGGCTTCTTCGCCGTTGATCGCCATCGGCGTCATCAGCAGCTTCACTTCTTCCTGCGTGTAGCCGAACGCCTGCTGCAAGTCGAGCAGCGGCGTGGCCGTGTCGTGATGCACGCCCGCCTCTTCGACCTTCGGCTCGATCTCGTCGAGCTTGATGCGCACGGCGTCGATCCAGCTCTTGTACGGCTTCGCGTTGGCGAGGTTGTCCTTGAGTTCCTTGTCGTCGATGATGCGGCCCTGTTCCATGTCGATCAGGAACATCTTGCCCGGCTGCAGACGCCACTTCTTGACGATCTTCGACTCCGGAATCGGCAGCACGCCCGACTCCGACGCGAGAATGACCATGTCGTCGTCGGTAATCACGAAGCGCGCCGGGCGCAGGCCATTGCGGTCGAGCGTCGCACCGATCTGACGGCCGTCGGTGAACGCGATGGCGGCAGGACCGTCCCACGGCTCCATCATCGCAGCGTGGTATTCGTAGAATGCGCGGCGGTTCTCGTCCATCAGCGTGTGCTGTTCCCAGGCTTCCGGGATCATCATCATCACGGCATGGGCGAGCGGATAGCCGGCCATCGTCAGCATTTCGAGGCAGTTGTCGAACGATGCGGTGTCCGACTGGCCCGGATAGATCAGCGGCCACAGCTTCTGCAGATCGCTGCCGAGCACCGCCGACGAGATCGCGCCCGTGCGGGCGTTGATCCAGTTGACGTTGCCCTTCACCGTGTTGATTTCACCGTTGTGCGCCACCATGCGGTATGGGTGCGCCAGCTCCCATGCGGGGAAGGTGTTCGTCGAGAAACGCTGGTGAACCAGGGCGAGCGCCGAGACAGTGCGCGGGTCGGCCAGATCGCGGTAGTAGCGTCCCACCTGATCGCACAGCAGCAGCCCCTTGTAGACGACGGTGCGCGCCGACATCGAGGGGACGAAGTACTCCTTGCCGTGCTTGAGCTTGAGTGCCTGGATGCGGTGGCTGGCGGTCTTGCGGATGACGTACAGTTTGCGCTCGAGGGCGTCCGTCACCATGATGTCCTGGCCGCGGCCGATGAAGATCTGGCGGATCACCGGTTCGGTGGCCTTCACGTTGGGCGACATCGGCATGTCGCGATCGATCGCGACATCGCGCCAGCCCAGCACGACCTGCCCCTCGGCCTTCACGGTGCGCTCCAGCTCCTGCTCGCAGGCCAGACGCGACGCGTGCTCCTTCGGCAGGAAAATCATGCCGACGCCGTATTCGCCCGCAGGCGGCAAAGTCACGCCCTGCCTGGCCATCTCTTCGCGATAGAACTGATCGGGAATCTGAAGCAGGATACCGGCACCGTCGCCCATCAACGGGTCGGCACCGACGGCGCCCCGGTGATCGAGATTTTCGAGGATCTTCAGACCCTGCTCGACGATGGCGTGGCTCTTCACGCCCTTGATGTGGGCCACGAAACCGACGCCGCAGGCATCGTGTTCGTTGGCCGGGTCATACATGCCTTGCGCGTCCGGCGCCAAGTACGCCTCACCCGGCAGCGCTGCTGCCGTCGCTATCGGTTGCTGTTTCTTTTCCACGAGTTACACCGTCTCTTGGCGAGGCCGCCGCGCGCATGCTCGTCGCGGTCGACCGGGTTAAGTGGGGGGCGGCCGGGTGGGCCAGGGCTGCGCAGGGCCGCGCTTTCGCGCGCGCCGAAGATCGCGCTTCGGCGTTGCCACAGCGGTCGACTCAGCGCGCACGCTTTTGCGCATCGCACCAATCGGCCGAAGTTGGAATATACGCCATGAAATTCACAATGACAAAATATTTTAATGGGGTCAGATACACATTAAAAACCACACTGAAACGATGCTTGATTTTATTAGGGTCAGATTAACGGCGCGCAACCGCATCCGGCCGGGAAAATTTTTAATTTCAGAGACTTAGAAGACCGACAGCAGGCCGGAGTCGGCCCGCTGTGTGAACACCTCAGAAGGCGTCGGACACCTGTTTGCGGGGACGTCCGCGGGTCAGCGGACTCACTCGCCGATTGGCAGCGAGCGACATGCGCGCTTGATAGTCCGGCCCGCCGAGTAGCCAGCCCTTCTGCGTTGCTGTACGCAGTGCGTCGACTTCGTGCGCCGGCAGCGGAATCGAGAACCCCTCCGCGTAGGCACGTTGCCTCTCGAAAGGCGTATTGCCGAGCGCCCAGTACAGCGCGTGGTCTGTCACCAGGCTGTCGACCGTGAGGCCGACGTGATGGTTGTAACTCGACCACACATAACGACCCGGCGCGTCCACCAGTCCCGCGCGCACCGGATTGAGCTCGACGTACCTGCTGGCGAGCAGCAGGTAGTGTTCGGCCTCGATCACGGTTGCGCGATATCGGCCCTCCCATAGGGTGCCGGTACGCTGGTGGCGCCGATTGAAATACAGCACGTAATAGCGACCCACCGCCTGCAACGTTGCAGGAAGGCTACGCTCGTCGGACGGTGTGGCGACCAGATGCAGGTGGTTCGGCATCATGCACCACGCGTGGATCGCCAGTCCGTTGGCGCGCGATGCCTCGCGCAGTCGGTCGTGAAATACGCGCCTGTCTTCGTCGTCCACGAAGATCGCCTGCCGGTTGTTGCCGCGCAGGATCACGTGCTGCGGTTGGCGCGGAATATAAAGTCGCGGTAATCGGGCCATGCGGATTCAAATGTAATTCTTTTAGAGCTCGATATCACGATCGGCGAGAGGGTTTCCCCATGGAAAATCTCTTTAAATACTGATATCTAGCCAAACCCCGTTGATTCGTACAAAAACTCTAGATCCGACGATTGCGTCGCGAAATCCCAAGCGCATAATGCATCGAAAAATAAATAAATAATCTTGGGAGGATAGACAAATGGCAACTCGGACCTATCGGTCCGCGGCGTGCTTGTGCGCGCTCGGACTCGGCATTTCCCTGGCGTCCACCAGCGCCAGCGCTCAACAAGCCGGCGACAACGTCGTCAACCTCGGTTGGTTTCACATCGCGCCGCAGGACTCCAGCAAGCCGATGACCACCAGCGTCACACAGGAGGGGCTGACCCCCGGCCTGGTGCCGTCGAACTTCACATCCCCCGGGAGCGGCGCGAAGGTCAGTAACGCCGACACGCTCGGCCTCGTTGTCACCCACTTCTTCACCGACAACATCGCCGTGCAGACGGTGGCAGGCGTTCCCGCCAAGTTCAAGCTTACCGGAGAGGGCGTCATCGCGCCGCCGGGTCTGGCCGGCGCGCTCACCAGCATCGACCTCGGCGCCTCGCAAAACAATCCGATCGTGCAAAGCGTCCGCCAATGGAGCCCGGCGCTCCTGCTGCAGTATTACTTCGGACACGCCAATTCCGCATGGCGCCCCTTTCTGGGGGTCGGCGTGAGCTATACGTTCTTCACGAACGTCAGTCTGAATCCGAATTTCGAAGCGGCCCTCAATCAGAATTTCGGCAGTGTGCTTGCCTTTACCTCCGGACATAACGGACCGACGACCGTTGAAGCAAAATCGTCGGCGTCGTGGCAACCGGTGTTCAATGCGGGCTTTTCTTATGCCTTCGACAAGCACTGGGTCGCAAGCGCCTCGGTCTCCTACCTGCCACTCAAGACCACGGCGAACATCAAGATCAAGGCGCAGGACGGAACCGTCCTCTCGTCGTCCGACGCCGAAATCAAGCTGAATCCGATTGTGACCTTCGTGTCGCTCGGCTACAAGTTCTAAACTCAACGTGCGGGACGCATAATACGTCCGGCATATCGGACTCCGCAGTGAATTCCTAAAAGCGCGCCTGATACATAAAGGTGCGCTTTTCTTTCGTCCAGCGCTTTCGTCTTAGGGCATTCCATGAACCGATGCATGGAAACAACACCTTTAGAGCGCGGCCTCCAGACTCTTGCTATCCGCCACTTTGCACCGTCGGCATAATGACCCTGAATTTCATTTACCGAAATTCTCGACAATAAAGAATCTTGAGCAGGAGACGAATCGATGAAGTTGAAGCATTTGACGATTGCTGCCGTGACCATGTTGACGGCATCGGGGGCCGCGTTTGCACAGCAAGCCGGCGATAACGTTGTCAATCTTGGCTGGTTCCACCTCTCGCCCCAGGTTTCGAGCGACCCGCTCCATGTCACCGGATCGAACGTTCCGGGCCTGCCTGCGCTGGTGAACAGCCGCCTTGGCAACACAGGCGCGCAAGTTGACGACGCCGACACGCTGGGCCTGACTTTCGCACACTTTTTCACTGACAACATCGCTGTCGAAGGCGTCTTCGGTATTCCGCCGAAATTCCGCCTCTACGGTCAGGGCAATCTCGCGCTGCCCGGTGGCGGCTCGCTGGCATCGGCCAAGCAGTGGAGCCCCGCACTGTTGCTGAAGTACTACTTCGGACAGGCCAACGATAAGTGGCGTCCGTTCGTGGGTATCGGTGCCAGCTATTTCTTCTACTCGAACATCGAGTTGACGCCCGGCTTCCAGTCGCTGGCCAGCAACGCGCTGACGGGTGGCCCGGGCGGCAACACGACGGCCAAGCTGACCAACTCGTGGGCGCCGGTGTTCAATGCCGGTATCAACTTCAACATGGACAAGCACTGGACGCTCGCGCTCTCCGTGTCGTATATCCCGGTCAGCACCACGGCCAAGCTGACGACGACCCGCGGCCCGATCACCACCACCAGCGAAGCCAAGGTCAAGCTGAACCCGGTGGTCACGTTCCTGTCGCTCGGTTACCGCTTCTAACCCGCCTCGGCGCGACGAAACGCGCACCACGCAATCCAGAAAACGCCGCCTCGTGCGGCGTTTTCGCGTTTCCCGCATCGAAGTCGGCGCATTCCTACCCGATCTTCCGCCAACACACCGCAACTTTCTTTCTTCTCCCAAGGTCTCTAAGTGTGTACGCACGCGAACGGTCGCGCCATAATGGCCGCTCGCCTCAGGGTTCCACCGGCGTCGGTCTCCCCCGGGTCCAACGGACGCCGCATTTCAATACCACCTTTTGGGAGTCTGAAAATGGGAATTACCTCGAAAGCGGAAACCGCACTCAACAGCGGCCTGGAAGACGCACGCTTCGCTGGCCGGCGTACGGCACGCGCCGCACGTCTGGCGGGTAGCGACGTCTCGTCGCGGGTCCATGATCTGCTCGACGATCTGGACCACGCGCTGTCCAACGCGAAGTCGGCTTCAGACGTTGAGGCCCTACGCGCCGAGATCGGCGACAAGCTGCGTCAGGCACGCAGCGAATTCGGCGATGCTCGGGCCAACCTGCGCCGCCGCGCCAACGAAGTCTGGGAAGAAGCCGACGGCTATGTTCACGAGCGCCCATGGCAAACCCTTGGCACCGTGGCAGCCGTTGCGCTGATGCTCGGCTTCATTGCGGGCCGCAGCTAAGTCCCCGCCGACGTGCCATTGGCACGTCCCGACCCGACCTTGCGTTTGGCAGACGACGGCATCTGCCCCTTGGTCGCCACGCTCGAAATGAAAGCAGCCGGCAAGTGCCGGCTGCTTCGTCCCAACCCCAACGGATGCCTCAGAGCGTCGGCTCGATGGTAAAGAGCCGGCGGTACTCCTTGATGGCATAGCGATCCGTCATCCCGGCGACGTAGTGCGCAATCCAACGCGGCTGATCTGCCGCGTTCTCGGTCCGATAGTTGGGTGGCAGCAGGCGCGGATCGGCGAGAAATACGTCGAACAGCTCCTGGACGATGCGTTGCGCTTTCGCCGCCATACGCATCACGAGATAGTGCCGGTACAGGTTATCGAACAGAAACCGCTTGAGCTGTCCCGCCTGCTCTCGCATCTCTGCGCTGAAGGCCACCAGCGGCCCTGCGCTGCGCACGTCGTCCATCGACGATGGCGAAGCGTCTGCCACACGTTGCCGAGTGGTCGAGATCAGGTCGACGATCAGCGCATTGATAATCCGCCGCGTTGTTTCGTGCACCAGACGCCGTCCGGAGATCTCCGGCCATGCGAGGCGAGCCTCTGCGCAATAGCGCTTCCAGAGCGGCACGTCCTCGAGCTGGTCGAGCGAGAGCAAGCCGGAACGCACACCATCGTCGATATCGTGATTGTTGTAGGCAATCTCGTCCGCAAGATTCGCAATCTGCGCTTCGATACCAGGCTGCCGCCCCTTGAGAAATCGCTCGCCAAGCTCTCCGAGTCCTCGCGCGTTCGCGCGAGAACAGTGCTTGAGAATGCCTTCGCGCGTCTCGAAGCAGAGGTTCAGTCCGTTGAAGCCCCCGTAATGCTCTTCAAGCTCGTCGACGACGATCAGGCTCTGCAGATTGTGCTCGAACCCGCCGTAGTCCCGCATGCAGGTGTTGAGTGCGTCCTGCCCGGCGTGGCCGAAAGGCGTGTGCCCCAGATCATGGGCCAATGCAATCGCCTCGACGAGGTCTTCACTGACGCGCAGATTTCTCGCGATCGACCGGCCGATCTGAGCCACTTCCAGACTGTGTGTCAGCCGCGTGCGGAACAGATCGCCTTCGTGATTGACGAAAACCTGCGTTTTGTATTCGAGCCGGCGAAACGCTGTCGAATGAATGATCCGGTCGCGGTCTCGCTGGAATTCAGAGCGCGTTGCGGGCGCGGGCTCTGCGAACCGCCGTCCGCGTGACGCGCTTGAGCGCGCCGCGTAGGGAGCAAGCGACGCTTCATAATCGATCATCGCCAGCCCTCCTTCCTCAGACGTTGGCGCGCAAAGTGGCGCGAAGCTCGGCGTCGGGAACGCTCGTCATGAACGCCTGCCCCAGCCGATTGAGCAGCACAAAGCGAATGTCCCCGCCTTCCGCCTTCTTGTCGACGCGCATCAGGTCGATATAGCGATCCTCGCCGAGATCCGGCCCTGTGACCGGCAGCTTGGCCGATGCGATCAGCGCCTTGATGCGATTCACGAACGCTTCATCGATGAAACCCAGCCGCGCGGACAGATCGGCCGCCATCACCATACCGCACCCCACGGCTTCGCCGTGCAGCCATTCGCCGTACCCAAGTCCCGCTTCGATGGCGTGGCCGAAGGTATGACCGAAGTTCAGCGTGGCGCGCACGCCTTGTTCGCGCTCGTCGCTGGCGACGACGGCCGCCTTGATTTCGCACGACCGTTGCACGGCGTACGAGAGTGCTGCCGTGTCACGGGCATTCAATGCCGACATATGTGCTTCGATCCAGTCGAAGTACTTCTCGTCGGCAATCGCGCCATGCTTGATCACTTCCGCCATCCCTGCCGCCAACTCGCGATCAGGCAACGTGGACAGTGTGCCAATGTCGGCGAGTACGGCACTCGGCTGCCAGAATGCGCCGATCATGTTTTTGCCAAGCGGATGGTTGATCCCGGTCTTGCCACCGACCGACGAATCCACCTGCGCGAGCAACGTCGTCGGCACTTGCACGAAGGGGACGCCGCGCATGTAGCAAGCGGCAGCGAACCCTGCCATGTCGCCGACGACGCCCCCGCCCAGCGCAATCAGCGTCGCCTTGCGATCAGCCTGTGCGCCGAGCAGTGCGTCGAAAATCAGATTGAGCGTTTGCCAGTTCTTGTGCGCCTCGCCATCGGGCAGCACGACAGTGACCACGCGCTTGCCGAGCCGCTCAAGCGTTGCCTTGACGCGCTCCGCGTAAAGCGGCGCGACGGTCGTATTCGTCACGATCACGGCGTGCGTGCCGCGCACGTGCGGCGCAAACAAGGCCTCCTGCGTGAGCAGATCGGTGCCAATGTGGATCGGATAGGCGCGCTCGCCCAGATCGAGTTTGAGGGTAATCATGCCGCTGGTTGTCATGTTCATCGATATCGGCTGATCTCAACCGATATCAGCGAGGAAAGGTATCACGTGCCGACAACACGCACGGGCGTTGTCTGCATGGCGTCATCGCGAACGGCTTGCGTCAGATCCTCGCCGCCACCGCTCGCCGGGTCTGCGGCTTCATTCGTGCCTTCGGGAGCACCGGCTGGCAAGTTCTCCGGCACGTCCGGCGCCTCGGGAGACGCCCCGGCGGCATTGGGAACGATACCCGCGACCTCCAGTTGCATCATCACCATATTGACGAGCGCGTTGACACTCGGGCGGCCAGTTTCAATGACAAAGGTGGCGCACTCGCGATAAAGCGCGTCGCGCTCCCGAAACAACTGCTCGAGACGCGCGCGCGGATCAGCGGTTTGCAGCAACGGGCGGTTCTTGTCACGACGCGTGCGCAGCCAAAGATCGTGCGGAGTGGCGCGCAAATAGACCACCGTGCCGCGAGCCTTGATGTGCTCGCGATTTTCCGCGCGCAGCACAGCCCCCCCGCCAGTGGCGAGTACGATTGCGCGGCGTTGGGTGAGTTCGTCGATGGTCTGGGCTTCGCGCTGACGAAAGCCGTCTTCGCCTTCGTGCTCGAAGATGATAGGGATGCGCACGCCCGTGCGGGCCTCGATTTCATGGTCGGAGTCATAGAACGGCCGTCCGAGACGTCGTGCCACTGCGCGTCCAACCGTGGTCTTGCCCGCCCCCATCAGTCCGACAAGTATTACGTTTTCCAGCATAAATCGCTGATATTTGGGTTCCAGCCCCTGATGATACCGGGATATGCGTCGGGCGTGCGGAACGCGTCAACTCAGGGAAGACCCCCGTGAGCCGGGGATGGCCTGACGGCCCATCGTTATTTGCAGGCACCGGAGACACTTCCGGCGACGTGCCGGGCACCTGCGGCGCGGCGCGAGGACGCACGATATTCGGGGCCAGCGCTTGCGTCGGCCCCGACACCCGGACCGGCTCGCGCGTCGGAGGCGCTTCGGCAGGCACCGCTTGCTCGCCGCCGTCAGACGATGGCGAGGCAGCCGTGTCAGCCGTGTCAGCCGTGTCAGCCGTGTCAGCCGTGTCAGCCGTGTCAGCCGTGTCAGCGGTGGTGGCGGTGGTGGCGGTGGTGGCGGTGGTGGCGGTGGTGGCGGTGGTGGCGGTGGCCTCAGTTGCACCCTCGGGCACCACGCTGGGTGTCAGAAACACCAGCAGCTCCGTGCGTCGGTCTTCGTTGGCGCGATTACGAAACAGCGCGCCCAGCAAAGGCAACTCACCCAGCCATAGCACGCCGGCACGGCTGTCACGTCGCTCTTCCTGGTAGATCCCGCCGATAGCGACCGTCCCGCCGTTCTCGACCTGCACCTGCGTTTTCACGTGCCGTGTGTCCACGGCAAATCCTTGCGTCACTGCCTGCCCGACACTGTCCTTGCGCACGTCGACGTCCAGAATCACCTGACCGTCTGGCGTGATCAGTGGCGTCACTTCGAGTCTCAAGGTGGCCTTGCGGAATTGGACGGACGTCCCGCTGCGGCGATCGTTTCGGGTCAGGTATGGCAACTCCGTGCCCTGCTCGATGAGCGCCTGAATCTTGTCCGCCGTGACCACACGAGGGCGCGACACGACACGCCCGCGCCCGCTGGTCTCCAGCGCCGAGAGTTCCAGTTGCAGAAAGCGCGTTGCCGAGCGACCGAAGAGCGTGATCGCCAGACTGGGCGGCACCACACCGGCCAGCGCCGCCGCAGGCAATCCGATGTCGAGCGTGCTGCCCGATGGCGCCTCAAGCCCTGACTTCGCGTCTGTGGGCCCGCGCGAATCCCCCACCGCAGACCGCTTGCCGTTTTGCTTCGCGCCTTCGCCGCGTCCATTGAATCCAGCAAGCCTCACCCCTAGCGATTCACTGAACCGATCGTCGACCTCGACGATGCGCGCTTCGATCAACACCTGTCGCACGGGTACGTCGATCCGCGCAATGAACGAGTCAAGCGCATCGAGCTTTTCCGGCAAGTCGGTCACGAACAACTGGTTCGTACGCGGATCGGCAATCAAACTGCCTCGTGAGGACAACAGTCGCTGTCCCCTGCTGTCCTTCTCGCCCATGATGATTTCCCGTAGCGCCAACGCACGCGGATAGTTCAGCACGAAGCGACGGCTAGCCAATGGGAGCAATGCCTCGCGCTTCGCGGCAGCCTCCAGTTGCGTCCGCTCGTCGGCCAACAGGTCGGCACGCGGCGCAATCCAGTCGATTCCGTTCATGGCGTGAACACCAAGACCCGCGCTCCGGATCATGACGTCGAACGCCGTAGCCGGCGACACGCCCTGGACGTCCATGTCGAGACGCCCGACAACGCGCTCGCCGATCACCACGCTGCGCCCTGTCAGGCGCGCGAACGCCCGCAACGCATCCGCTGCCTCGACGCTGTGAAGCGTTACGTCAACGTTCGCAGCGTCCAGACTTCCGGCGGTGCTTCCCCGTCGCGACGGCACGTCACTCCAAGTCGCCGCCAAGCCGGCAGACGGCGTCCGGCGAAAAACGACTTGCCTCGATCCCGCGCGCATCGATCCGACGGGCGCCCCATCGTCGACCGGCGCCTGCGCCCTGGACACGCCGATCGTCACGGCATCCTGGGCGGACCGACGCGTGAGCGGTGTACGAAATACATCGATCGTGTCCACGGGCATGTGCCAGCGCGGAGCCGACACGGGTAACGTGGGCAAGGGTTGCGCGGCTGGCGCACTGGGCAGGCTGGCGGGACGGCGCCAGAGGTAGGCCGCCACCGTGACGGTGAGTACAGCCTCGGCTTCGCCCGTCTCTACGGCACCCTGCGTCGCCATGCTCGGCCCCTGAAGCGACAGACGTTCGACTGCCAGATGTCGCGGCATTGCGTCAATCTCGGCGAGCCAGCCGAGTAGATCTGCAACGGTCCCTCTGACGCGCATTTCGGCACGCTCGACGTCGACATTCCCCCCAGATGCGGAAGGCCCCGGTCGAGCAGCCTCCAGCGTCAGGCCAGTGCGCGCCACGAGCCGTTCAAGATCCGCGCGCCACACCGCATGCACGTCGTCGGCAGAGTCGGACAGCGAAACCTCCCGGTGGTCCGGAAACAACGCGTCGCGTCCCTCAGCGTCCTTGCCTATGTCACCTCTCTCACCTCTCTCACCTCTCTCACCTCTCTCACCTCTCTCACCTTTCTCACCTTTCTCTGCCGCCTCAACCTTATCGCCGTCCGCGCCGCCCTCGCTTCCTTCTCGTCCTTCGCCCGTGTCGGCGAGCGGCAATAAGCGATGCCACGCCGTCGTCTCGGCCTCTGCGTCACGAAGTGCGGTCATCAAGGCAGGCAAACGACGCGACGCGTCCTGGGCCCGAACCAATGTTTGCTGCTCGACGCCGAGGTCCTTCCGCAACGTCGCCCGCGCGGGCAAGTCCACCAGCCACCAGATCGACCACGCCGTCACGAGACCGATCAGCGCGGCCAGCGTTGCCAGCCCCCAACGCACCGACGGTGTCCATTCGATCGGCGAAACCGATGTCCATGCCGCCCACCGCGCGCGCCAGCGGTCTGTCACATCGCGGAAAATGTCCCGGACGTCGTCAGGCGCAGAGCGTTCAACGTACATCCGGCACCTCTTCGATCGACAGCACCTCGTTGGCCACATCGACCATCCGTGCGACAGGCTTCGGTACCGGCTTCAGTTCGATACGCAAGGTGAAACGGCGAACGTTCGGCACGGAGGCCTGCATCGCGCCGTCCACCCACTGCCGCCTGACGCTCTCCGGAACCACGCTCGATTCGACTTCCGCGACTTTGCGCACCCACGGCAGCGCCCTGATTCGCTTCTGCGTTTCTCGCACGCGCGATTGGGTCGTTGCGTAGCCCTCGATACGCAGTTGATCCTCGCCAGCCTTCACGGACGTCAATCGCACGCCGTCGGCACAGGCGCGCATGATGTCCAGCAATCGATTCGCCACGGGTTGCCGACGCTCGATCAATGCGGTTGCCGCCCGGCGATGTGCGTCCATGATGGCGAGTTTGCGCGCGGTCATGTCGAACGCTGCCACCTCGCCGCTCAGCCGCTCGCTCGCCGCGTGTAACGCCGCCACGTGCGCCTTCGCTTCCTGGCGCTGGTAGACGTCATATGCGATTGGCGCCAGCGCCGCCAGTGCGCCGCACGCAGCCACGCATGCCCATATGCGCCATTGCCGCCGGAACTCGCGCCGCCGACGCTGGGCCAGCGTGGGAAGGAAGTCGAGTGGCGCAAATTCCACGCTCATTCGCATGTCACCCCCTGCATTGCCATTGCGCGCAGCGCGAGCCCGCATGGCACCGCAAGCGCCGAGCGCTGCGCAAAAGTGTGACGTTGTGGCCCAACCTGACTCGATGTTTCGAATCGCCGCAAGGGATCGAATGGCCGTACAGGAATACCGCACGCCGCACCGAGAGCGTCGCAGATCGCCACGAGTCCGCCGGGGCTTGCCCCTTGGGCAGCGACGTACAGGACGCCTGGGGCGGTTGGCACCTTGGCGGCCCATTCACGCACTACGCTTGCCAACGCGTCTGGATGGCCGCCAACACCGTCGAAACGCTCTCGCACATCGGCCACACAGGTGTTTGCGTCGAACACCGCCAGATCGAGATCCTGGGCGTCGACCTGCAACAGCGCGGTGGGCAGATCAGTGCGCTTCGGCGTGCAGGTGTCACCGTCGGCCGGCCATGCCCACCGGAACGCTCGTCGGCCGGCCTCGTGCGCCGCATCGATCGCATGCGCCCGAAGCCCCAACATCTCGAGCACGCCGACACGGCCATCGACCAATTCGGCCTCACAGGCGTACAAACGCAGACGATGATTGCCTCGGTCGGCCCAAGCCACTCCCACACGATTTCGCTGGGCCGGATCGCCGTCGCCGGGCAATAGCAGGGCGGCGCGCCGCTCGCACCACGCACGCGGGGCGCGTGGTGGCAGGTCCTCCGGACAATCGACGACTTGTGTTTTGAGGCCATGGGCGGGGAGTGCAAGCACAATCGTGTCGCCCTGCAATTCCTGTGCATTGATGCCGATCCGCTCGAGCAACTCTCCCAAACGTCGCGCCGCAGCCTCCGGCTTGACGATCAGCGCCCCGCGCAAGATGTCGTCGTCGAGCACAACGCTCCCATAGGCGTCCAGGCGCAACCGCGCAAGGCCGGCCACGCGCCGCAGGCGAACGAAATGCACGCCGCCAGCGTCGAAATGAATACCGCAACCGCCACCCCCGGTACGCGGCAGCACCGCCGCCAGTTGATTTCCCATGTGGCGTACGCCGCGCAGGACTGCTTCGATCATGACGTCCTCCCGTCTCTCAACTTGTCGATGTCATGGATGCTATCCAGCACGGCGTGCGCGCCCAATCGGACCAGTCCGAATCAGGGCGACGGCGGGGCCAACGAGATGCGGTTTAGGAATCGGTGCCGTTTTTTTCTCGTCCTACGCCTATAGCCCTTAGGCGAGAACTCCGATTTCGGGGAGCCTCGGCGGGAGGGTTCGGGTCGTTCGTTATAATTGGCCCATCGATTTCTCCGGTTCCCCCATGGCAAGCACACCCCAAACCGAGACACCCCGCGACAAGCGACGACCCAAACCGCGCCGCGCTCTCTGGCTGCGCATCGCGCTGTGGTTCGTTGGCCTGGTCGCGGCGATGGGCGTATGCGGCGCGTTGCTCGCGGGGTACGTCCTGGTGGTGATGACACCTCAGTTGCCCTCGCTCGACACGATCGTCGACTACCGGCCGAAGATTCCGCTGCGCATCTACACCGCCGACGAAATCCAGATTGGCGAATTCGGTGAGGAGCGTCGCAATCTGGTGCGCTTCGCCGATATCCCCGACGTGATGAAGAAAGCCGTGCTCGCGATCGAGGACGACCGCTTCTATCAGCACGGCGGGGTCGACTTCATTGGCATCTTCCGAGCCGGCATCGCCAACGTCGCGCGCGGCGGTTCGTCGCAGGGCGCCAGTACCATCACGATGCAGGTCGCGCGCAACTTCTTCCTGTCCAGCGAGAAGACTTACACGCGCAAGATTTACGAAGCCCTGCTCGCCTACAAGATCGAATCGCGACTCACGAAGGATCAGATTCTCGAGCTGTACATGAATCAGATCTATCTCGGAGAACGCGCCTACGGCTTCGCGAGCGCCGCACGCGTCTATTTCGGCAAGGACCTGAAGGACATCACGCTCGCTGAAGCCGCCATGCTCGCCGGTCTGCCGAAGGCGCCGTCAGCGTATAACCCGATCGTCAATTACAAGCGCGCCCGCGTGCGTCAGGAGTACATTCTCAAACGAATGTACGACCTCGGGTATATCTCGAAAAGCGAGTACGACCAGGCGATGGCACAGGAACTGGTGGTTCGCGGACTGGGCAGCGAGTTCAGCGTGCATGCCGGGTACGTGGCCGAGATGGTTCGCCAGTTGCTCTACGCCCAGTTCAAGGACGAGATCTATACACGCGGTTTCAACGTCTACACGACCATCAATTCGGCCGATCAGGAAGCCGCCTACGAGGCGCTGCGCGCGGGCGTCATGTCCTACGAATTGCGTCACGGCTATCGCGGGCCAGAAGCCAATATCGACCTGCCGAACGACCAGGACGAGCGTGAGCAGTTGATCGACGAAACGCTGGTCGAGCATCCGGACAGCGGCGATTTGGTGGCCGCCGTGGTGCTTTCCGCTTCGCCGCAGCAGGTCAAAGCGGTGCTCCTGAACGGCGACGACGTCACCGTGACCGGTGAAGGCCTGCGCTTTGCCGCCGCCGGGTTGAGCGCAAAAGCCCAGCCGAAGCAGAAGATTCGCCAGGGCTCCGTGATTCGGGTGACCAAGGACGCAAAGGATAACTGGCGGATCGTGCAGATGCCCGATATCGAAGCGGCGTTCGTCTCGCTCGATCCGCAGAACGGCGCCATTCGTTCGCTCGTCGGCGGCTTCGACTTCAATCGGAACAAGTTCAACCACGTCACACAGGCGTGGCGCCAGCCGGGCTCGAGCTTCAAGCCATTCATCTATTCGGCCGCGCTCGAGAAGGGCTTCGCGCCGGCGACGATCATCAATGACGCACCGCTTTACTTTACGGCGGCGCAGACGGGCGGTCAGCCGTGGGAGCCGAAGAATTACGGTGGCGGCTTCGAAGGGCCGATGCCAATGCGCGTGGCCCTGATGCGCTCGCGAAATCTTGTGTCGATCCGTATTCTGCAGAGCATCACACCCGGCTACGCCCAGAAGTTCATCGGACGCTTCGGCTTCGAAGCAGACAAACATCCGGCTTATCTCCCCATGGCGTTAGGGGCCGGCATGGTCACGCCACTGCAGATGGCCGGCGCCTACGCCGTGTTTGCCAACGGTGGCTTCCGCGTGAATCCGTTCATCGTGGCACGCATCACCGACTCGAAGGGCAACGTCCTCATGGAGGAGAAACCGTCCACGGCGGGCGACGAGTCGATCCGAGCCATTTCGGCGCGCAACGCGTTCATTATGAATTCGATGCTGCACGACGTCGCAACGCGCGGCACTGCGGCCAAGACGAACGTGCTCAAGCGGACCGATCTGGCAGGCAAAACGGGAACGACGAACGACTCGCACGACGCCTGGTTCGCCGGGTATCAGTCGCAGCTGGTCGGTGTGGCATGGATCGGCTTCGATCAGCCGCGCAATCTGGGCGATCGCGAAACCGGGGGCGGTCTGGCGCTGCCCATCTGGATCGACTACATGTCGAAAGCCTTGCGCGGCGTGCCGGAATCGCCCCGTGCGATGCCGCCGGGGGTCATTCAGGCCAACGGCGATTACTTTTACGATGACTATCCGCCGGGACGCGCGGTGAGTACCGTCGGACTGAGTGCCGATACCGCCCCGGAGGGCTCTGCTGCCCTTGGTCCGTCGGCAGGAGGACTTCCCGGCCAGATGCCCGCCCAGTCGAATCCGATGCCGGCACCGGTGGACCGTCAGGAGCGCCAGCGCATCCTGGACATGTTCAACAACAAGCCCTGACGGGCCAGCGTGAGCCGTCGCTCCACGAAGGTGCACGATCGCGCGGCTGCGCAGCGCCCTCACTGATGTCGAGGGCCCTGCGCTGGGGCTTTCCTATCCGTTGGGCTGCAGCGTCACCGTTTCGCCCGCCTGCTGCGACGCGAAGCGCGACAGGGCGCCGAACAGTTCGGCGTCGTCGCGCGTGTCGCGCCACTCGTCGCCCTTGAGGCGGAAATGGTAGCCACCTGAGCGGGCGGCCACCCAGATTTCGCTCATCGGCGTCTGCAGATTGACGATAATCTTGCTGCCGTCGTCGAATTCAAGCGTCAGAACATTGCCCGTCCGCTCGCAATCGATGTCCACTTCGCTCTCTTCGACAGCTGCCTCCACGCGCGCCAGCACCGCTTCGGCGAGCGCCAGGAATTCACTTTCGGTCATGCTAAACTCCATCGTTTGCGTCATCGTTTGCATGCCGCACCACGCGGCGATATCCCCATGACTGCCCCTATTCGAACCTGCGCGATTGTAGCGTCGATTGCCCTTTTGAGCGTATTGGCCGGCTGCGGCCAGGCCGGGCCGCTTTACATTCCAGCGCGTCCGATAAAGCCGACGCCGCCTCCGGGCGCACCGCTGCCTGCGCCGCCGCTCGTGCCCGAGCCACAACGCGGACCGTCGGTCGACGTGCCGCCAGCCGCTTCCTTGCCCGCCGCAAAGCCGGAATAGGTCGGAATAGGTCAGCACATGCCGGAACAGGCCTGAATGGGCCGGCGCAGATCGGCCGCATCGGCCTACCCTAATTGATTACCGAGTTTCTGCAATGTCCGACGCCACCTTCACTTACCGCGACGACGTACTCCACGCAGAGGGCGTTGCTATGCCCACCCTCGCCGAGCGTTTCGGCACGCCGTTGTATGTCTATTCGAAAGCGGCGCTCACCAGCGCTTATCTCGCCTACGCCAAGGCCTGTGAGGGCCGTAATGCTGCCGTGCACTACGCTGCCAAGGCCAACTCGAATCTCGCCGTGCTCGGCGTATTCGCCAAGCTTGGCGCGGGCTTCGACATTGTGTCGGCCGGTGAGCTGGCCCGCGTGATCGCCGCAGGTGGCGATCCGAAGCGCGCCGTGTTCTCAGGTGTCGGCAAGCACGCTGACGAAATGCGCTATGCGCTGGAAAAGGATGTTTTCTGCTTCAACGTGGAATCGCGTCCGGAACTCGACCGCCTCAATGAAGTCGCCGGGCTGGCGGGCAAACGCGCTCGCGTATCGCTTCGCGTGAATCCCAACGTCGACGCCATGACCCACCCCTATATTTCCACGGGTCTGCGCGGCAACAAGTTCGGCGTGGCCTACGAAGAAGCCTTCGACGCCTATCTCGCCGCCGCCGCCATGCCGAACCTCGAAGTCGTCGGCATCGACTGCCATATCGGCTCGCAAATCACGGAAATTTCGCCCTATCTCGACGCCACCGACAAGGTTCTCGATCTCGTCGAAAAGCTCGATGCCGCAGGTATCTCGCTTCATCACATCGATGTCGGCGGCGGCCTGGGCATTACCTACACGAACGAGACCCCGCCCGACATCACGGGGTTCGCCACCACATTGCTCGATCGCATTGCCGAGCGCGGCCATGGTCATCGTCAAGTGTTGTTCGAGCCGGGCCGCTCGCTCGTCGGAAATGCCGGCGTGCTGCTCACCCGCGTGGAATTTCTCAAGCACGGTGAAACGAAGAACTTCGCCATCGTCGATGCGGCGATGAACGATCTGGCGCGTCCGGCGATGTACGAGGCCTTTCACGCCATCGATCCGGTCGAGCGTCGTGCCACCAATGCAACGACCTACGACATCGTGGGCCCTGTGTGTGAAAGCGGGGACTGGCTCGGCCGTGAGCGCACGTTGGCCATCGCCCCTGGCGATCTGCTCGCGATTCGCTCGGCGGGTGCCTACGGTTTCACGATGAGTTCCAACTACAACACCCGTCCGCGCGCCGCCGAAGTCATGGTCGACGGCAATGACGCCTACCTCGTTCGCGAACGTGAAACGGTCGAGTCGCTGTTCGCTGGCGAACGGCTGCTGCCCGAGAGCGCCTGAGTCCGCAGCCGGCGAAGCGCCCATTGAACACGGGCGCCGAGCAGGCCTGCCATCACGATCGCATAGATCGCCGGCTGGGCAAGATCGTTCTTGCCCGCCTTCATCCACCAATAGTGCAGGATCGCCAGCACTGCCGTCGCATAGATCAGGCGATGCAGCCGCTGCCAGCGCCGCCCGCCCATGCGTCGTGCCACGACGTGCGGCGAAGTGAGCGCCAGCGGGATCATCATCACAAACGCTGCAAACCCCACGGTAATGAACGGCCGCTTGCCCGACACGTCGTGCAGCATGCTCATCCAGTCGAACCACTGGTCGAGCCAGACATACGTCGCGAAATGCAACGCGCCATAAAAGAACGCGAAGAGGCCAAGCATGCGGCGAAACCGCAGCAGCCATGACTGCCCGAACCACCGGCGCACCGGCGTGATCGCGAGCACGACACAGAGCATGACCAGCGTCCAGGTGCCCGTCGAACGGGTGATGAATTCGACCGGATTCGCACCCAACCGGTCCGTCAGCCCATACACGACAAGCCGCAACAATGGCGCGAGCGCCAGCAGAAAAACAGCGATTTTCGCCCAGGGCAGCCAGCGTTGCCGACGCTCCATTGGACGACGGGCATGTCGCACGACGGTATCGGGTGCGAGCCCCGACGCCCCGGCCCCCCCAGCGGGCGCGTTGTGTGGATCGGGTGGCATCATCGGCATCGGCGCGACGCGTCAGCTCAGAAGAACTTGCGCAGATCCATGCCCTGATACAACCGGGCAACCTGATCTCCGTAGCCGTTGAACATCAGCGTCTTGCGCTTGGGCGTAAAAATGCCGCCGTCGCCGATGCGACGCTCGGTCGCCTGACTCCAGCGAGGATGATCGACATCGGGATTCACATTCGAATAGAAACCGTACTCGTCGGGCGCCGCACGATTCCAGCTCGTGAGCGGCATTTTCTCGACGAAGCGAATCTTGACGATGGATTTGGCGCTCTTGAACCCATACTTCCACGGCACGACCATGCGCACCGGCGCGCCGTTCTGGTTCGGCAGCACCTCGCCGTACAAACCAAATGTCAGCAGGGCAAGCGGATGCATCGCCTCGTCCATGCGCAGCCCCTCCACATACGGCCAACTCAGCACCGGATACGACAGCCCCGGCATCTGCTTCGGGTCGGCCAGCGTGACGAATTCCACATACCTGGCGTTGCCCGTCGGCTGCACCTGTCGGATGAGTTCGGAGAGCGAGTAGCCGACCCAAGGGATCACCATCGACCAGCCCTCCACGCATCGGTGGCGATACACGCGCTCCTCGAGCGGCGCAAGCTTGAGCAGCGCATCGATGTCGTAGACCTTCGGTTGCTTGACTTCGCCCTCGATGGCGACCTGCCACGGGCGCGGCTTGAGCGTGCTTGCCCTGCGCGACGGATCGGACTTGTCAGTGCCGAATTCGTAGAAGTTGTTGTACGTGGTGACATCCTTGACGGGGGTCGGCTTGTCCGGAACGACGTAACGGGTGTTGGGCACAGCCGTCAGCTTCGCCAGACCGGTGCCGGGACTGTCCGCCGCGAAGGCAGCCGTTTGCGGCAGCACACCGAGCGCAGCGCCGCCCAGCCCCGTCAATCCAACGCCGGACGCGCGCAGGAAGCGCCGCCGCGCGGTCACGATCTCACGCGGCGTAATGTCGCTCGACGGAATGTCCGCCCCACGCAAGTTCGACTTGCTCGTGCTCATGATGCGTCCCTCCTAACCTGCCCGTTCTGTCACTGTTGACGAGTCCGCAGCGTTGCAGATGCTGTTGTCGATTGAGACTGGCGCCGGCACGGCGTCGTTCCCACCGTGCCGGTGCGAGAAATCATACGGCACGATGAAAAAAGCCGCCGGCACCGGAGTGCGGCGGCTTTCCGAGCCGACCCGGCGCGGCCATCCGTCTCAAAGCTGACCGTAGCTGTGCAAACCCGAGAGGAACATATTGACGCCGAGGAATGCGAACGTCGTGATCAACAAGCCGGTCAGCGACCACCACGCCGCCACCGCGCCACGCAAGCCTTTCATCAGACGCATGTGCAACCACGCCGCATAGTTCAGCCAGACGATCAGCGCCCACGTCTCCTTCGGGTCCCAGCTCCAGTAACCGCCCCACGCATCGGCCGCCCACAGCGCGCCAAGAATCGTGGCGATCGTGAAGAACGCGAATCCGACGGCAATCGCCTTGTACATCACGTCGTCGAGCAATTCGAGCGACGGCAGGCGTGAAGAGAAGAATCCGGTGTCGAGCGGCCGGCCGGCCGCCGCCAGGCGCTTGTTCTCGCCCGACTTGAGCAGATATGCCACCGCAACCATCGCGGCAAGCGCGAACGTGCCGTAACCGATGAAGTTCGCGGGCACGTGGATCTTCATCCACCAGCTTTGCAACGCCGGCACCAGCGGCTGGATCTCATAAGCACTGCGCGCCACGCTGTACCAAAGATTGAAGCCCACGGCCGCACTGATCACGAGCAGCACGAACGGCCCAAGCGAGCGCGTTTCGTAATGATGCTGGTAATACAGGTAGAACAGGGCCGTGATCATGCAAAAGAGCACGAAGACTTCGTACAGATTCGAAATCGGGATATGGCCGACGTCAGCGCCCACCAGATACGACTCGTACCAACGCACCATCATGCCGGTGAACCCGAGCAACACCGCCGCCCAGCACAACGTCGAGCCGACGCTCGCGCCGAAGGGCGAGCGCGCGACCAAACCGCCCCAGTAGAAGATCGTCGACAGGAAGAACAACGCGCTCATCCAAAGGATGGCCGACTGACTCGACAGGAAGTACTTAAGGAGAAACACCTGATCGGCGCGCGCCAGATCGTGGTGATATAGCCCGATGCCCGAGAGTGCGAGGATTGCGATCCCGGCCATCAGCCACCGCACGGCACGCCAGTGCCAGCCAAGCAGTGCAAAGGCCGGGACGCAGAGCACGAGAATCGTGTGCTCGTAGTAATCCATGTAGTGGCCATAGCGATTGAGGGCAAGGCCCGCACCGATCGCCAGCGCCAGCGCGAACAGCCAGTCGCCGACACTGCGGCGGCGCAGCCACGAGACTTCCGAATAGCTTTGCGATAACTCCATCTGTCTCACCCTCATCGTTTTGTGACGATCTCGTCCATCTCCGCCTTCGTACGGGCGAATTCCTTTTCGAAATCCAGTGTGCGGCGCGTGGTCGACACCGCCATCAATACCGAACTGCCACCGTCCGGCGTGTCCTTCAACCACAGCCACAGCCGCCGCTCGCGCACATAGAACATCGAGAAGATGCCCAACACCAACAGCAAGCTGCCAAGATACACGATCTTTTTACCCGGCGAGCGCGTGAGCTGGAAGACACTCGCCTGAACCTGATCGAACGAATCGAGCTGGAGGAAGACCGGCGCGTCGTACAGGAAATTATCGGACAGCGCATTGGTGGCCGAATGCACGAAACGCTCGTTCTCAGGCGTGGGGGCCACCGCAGGCTGCCCAGCCTGCTCGCGGGCGACCTGCCACAGTTGCCAGACCGTGCCATCGAGAATGCGCCGGAACATATCTGCCGCGCTCGACTGTTGGTCCTGCGGCACTTTCTCGTTGACGAACTCCGCAATCGCCTGCAGACCGCCCTTCGCCCGGCTGGTTTTGCTGGCCGGAATGGCACCCGCAAACAGATCCAGTTCGCGTTTGGCGCTCTCCTGCAACTGGTTTCGCAACGCGTCCGACGTTTGCGACGTCAGCGATTGCGCGGCGAACCGGCGAGCCGCTTCGGTACGGGCGCCGTCGTCCTGGAGGGC
The DNA here is from genome assembly GCF_041919235.1 of Pandoraea sp. NCBI lineage: Bacteria > Pseudomonadati > Pseudomonadota > Betaproteobacteria > Burkholderiales > Burkholderiaceae > Pandoraea > Pandoraea sp. The sequence continues at coordinate 23,085 of NZ_JAYRUC010000023.1, read as the reverse complement.
GGCACGCAGCAACATCCATTGCTTGACCGAGCCGTCCGCATCCGCCGGAATACGCAGGTACTGGAACGGTCCGTCCGGCGTATCGCGCACGCCGGTCATGAAGACCCGCTCGCCGTCGCCGACCAGAATCGGCAACATGTAGTTGCGGTACTCCTTCGCCTGCCCACTGCGATCGCGCACCTTGTACTGCACCGACGGCCCGACGTTGCGCAGATCCTTGCCCAGATCGGTGCGCGCGCCCGAGCCCAGTTGTGCGCTCAGATCGTCGCGCAGCGATTTGCGGGCCACGCCGCGCACGTCGCGCTCGCCGCCGCCGTTGCTGATGTTCTCTACGTTGATCGCGCGGAAATCGCTGAATTCGACGGTGTATTCGTCCTTTCCGGCAGCGCCGCCACGCAGTTGTGTCGAAGCCCCCACGTCCCCCGAGAACGCGAACGTCCGATCCGACGCACCGCGCATGGGATAACCGGTCAGCTTCAGTTTGCTGCCGCCGTCCTCAAAGCTGGACTGATAGATCGCCACGCCCTTATAGACGAACGGCTCGTTGACCTTCACCGTTGCGCTTACCGACTTGCCGGTCTCGGGGTCGCTAACCACGATGTCGCTCGCAAACAGCTTGGGCATGCCCGTCGAGTAATAGTCGACATGGAATTTCTTCAATTCGATGGAGAACGGCAGGTCCTGCACCACCGAGCCATCCTGGAACGTCAGAATCGCGGTAGTCGATTTGCCGCCCTCCGGCACGAATGCGTAACCGCGAAACGCCGGGTTGTTGGGCGAGAGGCGATGTGTCGGCGGAATTTGTGCGATCACCGCGTTGCCCTGCATCGGCGACTTGCCGAACAGCGCCATCTGAACGCGAATCAGCAGGTCGCTGTCGACCAGTCCGCCCAGGCAGATGATGACGATCGCGCTGTGGGCGAAGATGTAGCCGATCTTGTTGATCGCGCCCGTCTTAGCTGCAACCAGCGTCGCCCCGTCGCGCTCGCGCACGACGAAGCGGTAGCCTCGGCGGCCGAGGTAGCCCGTAAGGCGCGGCACGAGCTCGGCACGCGACGTCGGTCCGGTGAACTCGCCCTTGTGGCCGAAAGCGCGCAGGCTGCCCTCGCGAACCTGATCGCGCCAGTTGCGGATGTCAGCGATCATCTTCGGCGCATTGCGCACGATGCACAGCGTCGTCGACGCCATCAGGAAGAAGAGGATCAACAGGAACCACCACGAGCTGTACACGGTGTACAGCCCGAGCGAACGGAACACGCTGGCCCAGAACGGACCGAACTGGTTGACGTAATTGGGGTAAGGGTCACCCTGCTTGAGCACGGTGCCGACGATGCTGGCGATCGCGAGCACCGTCAGCAGGCTGATGGCGAAACGCATCGAGCTGACCAGCTCGACGCCGTCGCGCACCCAGCGTTGCGCACCCTTGATCTGCATTCCGGAAGTACTGATGGTCATCCTGTGTCCGACAACAAAAAAGGGCGGGGACGCGTATCGCACGCGCCCGCCACCCTGTGTATGCTAAACCAGTTCGATCCGGTCGCTCTGCGGCGCCGCGGCTGGTTTCGTTATAAGTCAGCGAATATACTCTGACGTTCACATGATGTCAGGACGGGGCTGCCGATCAGCGCAATCCGGCAACGTAATCGGCGACTGCCTTGATTTCCTTGTCCGACAAACGCGAGGCTATCGTCTGCATCGGCGCGCTGTTCTTGCGGGTCTCGTCCCGGAAGGCCACCAACTGAGCTGCGGTATATTCGGCCCATTGGCCGGACAGACGAGGATATTGCGACGGCATGCCGGCGCCGGTCGGACCATGGCATGACGCGCAGGCGGGAACGCCCTTTTCGGCCAGTCCGCCGCGATAGATCTTCTCGCCCAGCGGCACCGTGTCCTTGTTGTGTGCGGCACCCGGCTTGGCGGTCTGCGACGCGAAATAGGCAGACACGTTGCGCATGTCCTGTTCGGAGAGCGCGGCGACCATGCCCGCCATGATGGCATTGTTACGCGCGGGCGTTTTGCCGGGCTGGGCCTTGAATTCGGTGAGTTGCTTGTAGAGATATTCGGCGTGCTGCCCCGCGAGCTTCGGATAAGCCCCGCCGGTGCTATTGCCGTCTGCCCCATGGCAGGAGGCACACACCTGACTGGCAATCGCCTGTCCCCGGTTCAGGTCTGGTTTGGCCGGCGCCTGAACCTCGGCGGCTTGTCCTGCACCGCTCATAAGCCAGCATGCCAGCGCCAACGGTGTTGCAGCGAGAGACTTCCACACTCCTCGGTTCATTCGCACACCTTATATCTGTTTTGTCGGGAAATCGGTCGTTCGAACTCACCGTCCGGCACCGTGTTTCTCCTCCAACCTCACGGCGCGCGAGACGTTCGGACAAGCCTTGGCGAGGCCAAGGTTAACTTTCATATTGTACAATAAAGTTTTTCCCCGACTTTAGGGGATTTCCATGTAGAAGGCCGCAGAACGGGGCTTCCCGGGCTATCGCCGGTGGGCTGCGAACTCACCGTTTTGCGTGCCTCCGCCCGCGTTGCAGCCCGATTCCCGTGGCTGCGGCGCTCCCCCGGTGTACGCCATGTCCCTACTTCATCAAGCTCGCTTCTTTACGACCGTCAATCACCTGCGCGACCTGCCCCCCACAGCCGTGCCGGAGGTCGCCTTCGCGGGTCGCTCGAACGCGGGCAAGTCCAGCGCGCTCAATATCCTGTGCAACCAGAAGCGGCTGGCGTTCTCGAGCAAGACGCCGGGCCGCACGCAGCATATCAACTACTTCGAGATCGCGCATCTCGACACGCTGTACGGCTATCTCGTCGACCTGCCGGGATACGGCTACGCCGAAGTTGGCGGTGGCGTGAAAGTACACTGGCAGCAATTGCTCGGGGAATATTTGGTGCAGCGTCCGCAGTTGCGCGGCCTCGTTCTCTTGATGGACTCCCGTCGACCGTTTACGGATCTCGATTGCAAGTTGATCGACTGGTTCTTGCCAACGGGACGTCCCATTCATGTATTGCTGACCAAGGTCGACAAGCTCACACGCCAGCAATCGACGATCGTGCTGCGCGAGACGCAAAAGCGCCTGTCGAGCTTGGCGCGCACCGACGGTCTGCCGTCCGACGATCCCGCGACCCCGCCGCAATTCACCGCCCAGTTGTTCTCGTCGCTCGATCGCACCGGTGTCGATGCCGCACAACAAAGGCTCGAAGACTGGCTCGCCATTCCGGCACGCGGCACGGCAAAGAAGTGACGCAGCCTGGAGATTGGGCGCGGCAAATCGTCGCGGCAAGCGGCGGCGGCGTTTCATGAAATTGTGGTGAATCGGGCGTATGCACCAGAAGACAGCGGTGAAGCCCCCCTCGTCCGAACGGACGAGGGGGCTCGAATCCGCCTGAGGGCGCGGCCCTCCGAGGCTTGTCGCGACGATTCGCGCGCACATAAAAAAACCGCCGTGTAGGCACGGCGGGTTCAAATAAGCCTTATCGTAGAACGACAGGCGCCCGCTCAGGGAGGAGAAGCGGGGGACCTCGCACGCAGTGCGAACATCCGGTTGGTATGATATACCATGCGTTCGAAAGTTTCCCGGCAAGTGCCGCTTTTTGCGCACCTTCCCGCTGACGGAAACGTTGCCCCAGCCGCAACGACGCCGCGTATTCGGGACGTCCGCACGACCGATATCACGGGAAGGTTCGACGCGCCATTCTTCGTCCAAAGGACCGATCGCATGAGTTCCTACCCCTTGCTTCGCCCGCGCCGCATGCGACGCGATGACTTCTCGCGCCGTCTGATGCGCGAAAATCGCCTGACTTGCGACGACCTCATTTATCCCGTGTTCGTGCTCGAAGGCGAACATCGTCGCGAACCCGTCGAGTCGATGCCTGGCGTCGAACGCGTCTCGGTCGACGAACTGCTGCGCGTAGCCGACACCTGCGTCACGCTCGGCATCCCCGTCATCTCGTTGTTCCCGAACATCGAGACATCCCTCAAGACCCCTGACGGCATCGAAGCGACAAATCCCGACGGTCTGATTCCCCGCGCCGTACGTGAAATCAAGCGCAACTTCCCCGATCTCGGCGTATTGACCGACGTTGCCCTCGACCCGTACACGAGCCACGGTCAGGATGGCGTACTCGACGAACACGGATATGTCATCAACGACCTGACGACCAGCATACTCGTGAAGCAGGCCCTCACGCAGGCAGACGCTGGGGTGGACATCGTCGCACCGTCCGACATGATGGACGGGCGCATCGGCGCGATTCGTGAAGCCCTCGAAGCTGGAGGTCATATCCACACGCGGATCATGGCGTATGCGGCCAAATACGCGTCCGCCTTCTATGGTCCGTTCCGCGACGCCGTCGGTTCGGCATCCAACCTGGGCAAAGGCAACAAGATGACGTACCAGATGGACCCTGCCAACTCGGACGAAGCGCTGCGTGAAGTGGCGCTCGACATCGAGGAGGGTGCCGACATGGTGATGGTCAAGCCCGGCATGCCGTATCTGGATATCGTGCGCCGCGTCAAGGACGAGTTCCGCTTCCCCACGTACGCGTATCAAGTCAGCGGCGAGTATGCGATGCTCAAGGCCGCCGCGCAAAACGGCTGGCTCGATCACGACAAGGTCATGATGGAGTCGCTGCTTGCCTTCAAGCGCGCTGGTGCCGATGGCATCCTGACGTACTTCGCGCTCGACGCGGCGCGCCTGATCCGCGCACAAGCCTGAGCGGTACGCAAACGTTGAGATCGGCGCGCGGGATGGAGCAGGTCGTGGCATCGCGGTAGCTATGGCGTCCGCGCCCAGCCAGCGCCTTGTCTCAAACATGAAAACGGCCGGCCTGATCCAGGCTGGCCGTTTTTGCATCGAGGATGGACTCCGGCGCAGGCCCACATTGTCGGCATCGTCCGCAACGTCTGCATCAGGCCGTGCGAGCCTGCGGCGGATCTCCGTTCAAGCTCAGGCGCCGGGGCCGAAGGCCTTGTCCAGGCTGCGCAGGAACTGGTCCGCCGACTGTGCGCCGATCACGCGCGTACCCGGCACCTCTTTGCCATCGCCGTCGAAGAAAACGATGCCTGGTGGGCCGAACAGCCCGAAGCGCTTGAGCAACGCCTGATCGTCTGCATTGTTGGCCGTGACGTCGGCCTGCAGCAGCACCATCCGATCGAGGCGCGCCTTCACACGCGGATCCGTGAAGACGAATCGCTCCATTTCCTTGCAGCTAATGCACCAGTCCGCGTAGAAATCGAACATCACTGGACGCCCGGCCGTCGCAATCGCTTGGTCGAGCTCCGCAACGCTTCGCACCCGCCGAAACCCGATGCCCTCGGACACTGAAGCGCTGCCGTTGGCGTTCCCCGACACTGCCGTTGTCAACCCGGCAAGGGGGGCCAGCGGATCTCGCGCGCCAGCCGCTGCGCCGACGAGCGCCACAGCGCCAAGCAGGGCACCGGCAACGCCGAGTCCCTTGAGAAGGCGTCGTGCACCGCGCGCGTCATCGGGCAGGTCGTCGAACGCGCGCGCGAATGTGGCCGCGACCAACAGCAGGATGCCCCATCCCAGCAACAAGACAGGTGTCGCCAGCAACGGCCGCACGATCCACAGTGCCACGCCGAGGAGCAGGAAGCCGAAGAAACGCTTCACGCCGTCCATCCATGCCCCGGCGCGCGGTAGCAACGCGCCGCCACCGCCGGCAAGGATCACGAGCGGCAATCCCATGCCAAGGGACAATGCAAAGAGCGTCGCGCCACCAAAGACCGCATCACCTGTCTTTGCAATGAAGGCGAGCGCGGCCGCCAGCGGGGCGGTCACACAGGGGCTGACGATCAGCCCCGACAGAATGCCCATCATGGCCGCACCGATCCACTGACCGGACTTCTGTTTGCGGGCGGCATCGTCGATTCGAGCACGCAATGCCGACGGTAACTGGATTTCATACATCCCGAACATCGACAGCGACAGCATGACCATCAGCAGCGCAAACAGGACCAGCACCCACGGTGCCTGCAGGAAGGCGATGAGACCCTGCCCCAACAATCCCGCGGCGACGCCAATGACGGTATTCACCAGCGCCATGCCAAGCACATAGGCAATCGCCAGGCGAATGGCCTTGCTTCGGCCTGCCCCCTGCCCCGCGACAATCGACAGGAGAATCGGCACCATCGGCAACACACACGGCGTGAACGCGAGCGCGACACCCAGCACGAAGAAAATTGCCAGGGCCAGCGCGAAGCTGCCCCCGGAGAGAATGCGCTCGGCCTCGCTGTAGTCCTCTCGTGCCGATAGCCATCCGCGGGCTGTGCTGGCAGATGGCGAGGCCGGCGCGGCCGCGCTATCAGCCGCGCCCCTCGGCGATGGCGGATTGCCACCGAGCAATGCTTGTGCCGCTAACCCGGAGGGGGGCACGGCGCTCGAATTCCCGCCGGGTGCGCCGCCAATGGCGGCCGCGGAAATCTTCAGCGGCTTGTCCATCGGGGGATAGCACAGCCCTTTTTCCGCGCAGCCCTGCATGGTGACGTTCAGCGTGAACGGAGCACGGGCCCCGCTGACGGGCACGCGGACATCGATGGGCTCGTGATACACCTCCATGTCTTTGCCGAAGGTTTCATCGTGTTTGACTTCTCCCTTCGGAAATACCGGCGTACCGAGCGTGACGCCGGGATTGTCGGGTGCGAAGGCAAACCGCTCACGATATAGGTAATAGCCTTTGGCAACGTCGAAATGCAGCACCACTTCGCCCGGTTGCTCTGTCTTCGATACCTTGAAGGCCGCGTCCGGATCGAGAAAGTCGTCGGCGGCACGGGCGTGTCCCGCCAGCAGCGAAAGCACCACGGCCACGGCCATTAGCGCGAACGACCCGATCTGCAAGGCTCGATGTCGTATCGACGCCGGCGCGCCGACACTGGCTTTCGCGATCGCCTGTTGCGTCATCGCCTTCACTTCAGACATGCAATTTCCCCCGCGTCTCGTTCTCGACCCAGCGCCCGTAGGCAGGCAACGCGGCCGACGCGGGCCATGCAACGATCTCGGGCGTGTCGTAAGGATGATGTTCTTTGATGTATTGCTCAAGCGCGCTATAACGCGCGGCAGTGGTCTTGATCATGAGCGGCACCTCCACGCTCGTCTCGCGCTTGCCTTGCCAACGATAACTTGAACGCACGGGCGGCATTTGTTGCACGCACGCCGCGAGCCGCTCGGTCAGCATGCCGTCGATGGCAGCTTCGGCGCTGGACTCGTCGGGAAACGTTGTCATGACGATAAGAAGGGCATCCATGATATGCGCTGTACCGTTCAGGCGTGAGGATCGCTCACTGTACACCGACACCGCGAAACATGGGCAATCGGCCGTCATTTCCAGAGCGAGGCCAATCCTGCGTCGGACAACACCCTAAAAGAAAAAAGCCAGGTCGTCGACCTGGCTTCTTCTGACGGCTGACGGCCTTGAATCGGCCGTTGCGCGAATCGCTTACTCAGCGACTTCCGGCGCTTCCGTGTCGACTTCCGGACGATCCAGCAGTTCGACGAAAGCCATCGGTGCGTTATCGCCCACGCGGAAACCCATCTTCAAGATGCGCAGGTAGCCACCCGGACGGTTGGCAAAACGCGGGCCGAGTTCGTTGAACAGCTTCGTGACCATGTCACGATCACGCAGGCGGTTGAATGCCAGACGGCGATTGGCAACCGAGTCCTTCTTGCCGAGCGTGATGAGGGGCTCAACGACCTTACGCAGCTCCTTGGCCTTCGGCAGCGTGGTCTTGATCGCTTCGTGTTGGATCAACGAGTTCGACATGTTGCGCAGCATTGCCAGACGGTGGCTGCTGGTACGGTTCAGTTTACGAAGACCATGACGGTGACGCATTTCAACTTTCCTTTAAACAGAGTTTTCGACCAAGCTCTTCTATCGGTGACAAACACCGCGGGCCGGTACCTTCGCTATCGGCCGTATCGGAACCCTCCGACGCGCCGCACTTACGTAGCCACATGGCCGCCCGAGGGCGGCCATGTCACCACACATTACTTCTCGAGACCGGCCGGCGGCCAGTTTTCGAGCTTCATGCCGAGCGTGAGACCACGCGAGGCGAGCACTTCCTTGATCTCGTTGAGCGACTTGCGACCCAGATTCGGGGTCTTGAGCAATTCGTTCTCGGTACGCTGGATCAGATCGCCGATGTAATAGATGTTTTCGGCCTTCAAGCAGTTGGCCGAACGCACCGTCAACTCGAGATCGTCCACCGGACGCAGCAGGATCGGATCGATCTGCGGCGCACGCGACGGCGCTTCGCTGGCGGCTTCCGTACCTTCCAGCGCGGCGAACACCGACAGTTGGTCGACGAGGATGCGAGCCGATTGACGGATCGCTTCTTCCGGCGACACCACACCGTTGGTTTCGATGTTCATCACGAGCTTGTCCAGGTCCGTACGTTGCTCCACACGGGCCGATTCGACCGCATAGCTCACACGCTTGACCGGCGAGAACGACGCATCGAGAACGACACGGCCGATCACCTTGGCCGAATCGTCGCCGTAACGACGCACGTTACCCGGGACATAACCACGACCCTTCTCGACCTTGATCTGGACGTCGAGCTTACCGCCCTTGGCCAGATGCGCAACCACGTGGTCCGGATTGATCAGTTCCACGTCATGCGGCACTTCGATATCCGAAGCGCGCACCACACCTTCACCTTCCTTGCGCAGCGTAACGGTGACTTCGTCACGGTTATGCAGCTTGAACACCACACCTTTCAGGTTCAGAAGGAGGTTGACGACGTCTTCCTGAACACCATCGATGGTGGAGTATTCATGCACAACGCCGGCGATCGTCACTTCGGTCGGGGCATAGCCCGGCATCGACGACAACAGCACGCGGCGAAGCGCGTTACCCAAGGTGTGGCCGTAGCCACGTTCGAACGGCTCCATCACGACTTTGGCGTGATGCTCACCGACCGGCTCAACCGCAATGATCTTGGGCTTCAACAAACTGGTTTGCATAGGTTTCCTTTTCAATACCCTCGGCTCGTTACACCGATAAGGCTGATGGGTGACAACCTGCACGGAACGCAAAAACGCGCCGTGAGGCGCGTCAGCATACGGATTAACGCGAATACAATTCGACGATCAGGCTTTCGTTGATGTCGCCCGCGATATCGCTACGTTCCGGCAGTGCCTTGAAAGTGCCTTCCATCTTCTTGGCGTCAACCGAAACCCAGATCGGGAAACCGACTTGCTCGGCCAGCGACAGCGCTTCTTGAATACGCACTTGCTTCTTGGCCGAATCACGCACGGTGATCACGTCACCGGCCTTGACCTTGATCGACGGGATGTTGGACACAACCCCATTCAGCACGATCGCCTTATGGCCGACCAGCTGGCGCGCTTCAGCGCGCGTCGAGCCAAAGCCCATGCGGTACACGACGTTGTCCAGGCGCGACTCAAGCAGCTGCAGCAGGTTCTCACCCGTGTTGCCCTTGACGCGGTCGGCTTCCGCGAAATAGCGACGGAACTGACGCTCAAGCACGCCGTAGATACGCTTGACCTTCTGCTTTTCGCGCAGCTGGTTGCCATAGTCCGACGTACGAGCACCCGACGTACGGCCATGTTGACCCGGCTTGCTATCCAGCTTGCACTTGTCGGCGAGCGAGCGACGTGCGCTCTTCAGGAAAAGGTCAGTACCTTCACGACGGGAGAGTTTGGCCTTCGGGCCGATATAACGTGCCACGGTTGTTCCTTTATCTCAAAATCTGACGCGGCGGACTTTGTCCACCACGCAAGTCCGGCACCGATGTACCGGACGGTGGTCTTAGAAATTGCTACGCGCACGACCAAGGTCGTGCGCGAACCCGCGATTATAGCAGGATTTGCTTCTGCGTCTTAGATACGACGACGCTTCGGCGGGCGGCAACCGTTGTGCGGGACCGGCGTCACGTCCGAGATGGCCGTGATCTTGATGCCCAGCGCATTCAGTGCACGAACCGCAGATTCGCGACCCGGGCCCGGGCCCTTGATGCGAACTTCCAGGTTCTTCACGCCGTATTCCAGTGCCACACGGCCAGCCGACTCGGCAGCAACCTGGGCAGCGAACGGGGTCGATTTGCGCGAACCCTTGAAGCCCTGGCCACCCGAGGTCGCCCATGCAAGCGCGTTGCCCTGACGATCGGTGATCGTAATGATGGTGTTGTTGAACGAAGCGTGGACGTGCACGACGCCTTCTGCAACGCTCTTCTTGACCTTCTTGCGAACGCGCTGCGAAGCGGCGTTGTTCTGTTGCTTAGCCATGAGTTCCTATCCTCTGGTTACTTCTTCAGCGAGACGCCGGCCTTACGCGGGCCCTTGCGGGTACGCGCATTGGTACGGGTGCGCTGACCGCGAAGCGGCAAGCCCTTGCGGTGACGCATACCACGATAGCAGCCCAGATCCATCAGGCGCTTGATATTCATGGTCACTTCACGGCGCAGGTCGCCTTCGACCGTCAGTTGACCGACTTGATCACGCAGCTTTTCGAGATCAGCGTCGTCGAGGTCTTTGACCTTCTTCGAGAACGGCACACCGGCGGCGTCGCAAATCTGGCGAGCGCGCGTGCGGCCGACACCGTAAATGGCCGTCAGGCCGATTGCGGTGTGCTGGTGGTTCGGGATGTTAACCCCTGCGATACGAGCCATTCGTAATTCCCCAACTAAATAGCGTTAAAGGCCGATTAGCCCTGACGTTGCTTGTGACGCGGATCCGAACTGCAGATCACGCGCAGCACGCCTTTGCGCTTCACAAACTTGCAATTACGGCAGATGCACTTAACCGATGCCAAAACTTTCATGACAATTCCCTCTCTCTAATCACTTCGCCCGGAAGACGATCCGCGCACGCGACAGATCGTAGGGCGTCAACTCTACCGTCACCTTATCTCCGGGAAGGATGCGGATGTAATGCATCCGCATCTTGCCGGAAATATGTCCGAGTACTACATGGCCATTTTCCAGCTTTACCCGGAAGGTGGCATTGGGGAGGTTTTCAACGACCTCACCCTGCATTTGAATTACGTCGTCTTTCGACATGATCCCAGATCAGCGAACCGTCATGTTATTGCCGCCCTTGAAATTCGCCTTACGAAGCAGCGATTCATACTGTTGCGACATCACATACGACTGCACCTGCGCCATGAAGTCCATCGTCACCACCACGATAATCAGCAGTGAGGTTCCACCGAAGTAGAACGGGACATTCCAGCGCAACACCAGGAACTCAGGCAGCAAACACACCAGGGTGACGTAAGCTGCGCCGGCGAGCGTCAGGCGTGTCAGGATCTTGTCGATATACCTTGCCGTCTGGTCGCCCGGACGGATACCCGGCACAAACGCACCGCTCTTCTTCAGGTTCTCGGCCGTCTCCTTGCTGTTGAACACCAGAGCGGTGTAGAAAAAGCAGAAGAACACGATCGCCAGTGCGTAGAGCATCACGTAAATCGGCTGACCCGGCGACAATTTTGCCGCGATGTCCTTGAGCCAGCGCGTACTGTCACCAGCGCCAAACCAATTCGCGATCGTTGCCGGGAACAGGATGATCGACGATGCAAAGATCGGCGGAATCACGCCTGCCATGTTCAGCTTGAGCGGCAGGTGGGATGCCTGACCACCGTACACCTTGTTGCCGACCTGCCGTTTGGCATAGTTCACGAGGATCTTGCGCTGACCCCGTTCGACGAACACGACGAAGAACGTCACGAGCACCACGAGGGCACAGATCACGATGGCCGAGAACGGACCAATCGAACCGGTGCTGACGAGCTCGAACAGACCGCCCACAGCGTTTGGCAAACCGGCAGCGATACCACCAAAGATGATGATCGAAATACCGTTACCGAGGCCGCGTTCGGTGATCTGCTCACCGAGCCACATCAGGAACATCGTGCCGGTCACGAGCGTGATGACCGTCGTCAGACGGAACAGCATGCCTGGATCGACGACGAGTCCCGGCTCGCTCTCCAACGTCACTGCGATCGCCGCTGCCTGGAAGAGCGCAAGCACCACCGTGAAATACCGGGTGTACTGCGTGATCTTGCGCTGTCCGGCCTGGCCTTCCTTGCGCAACGCTTCCAACTGCGGCGAAACCATCGCCAGCAACTGCATGATGATCGACGCCGAAATGTACGGCATGATCCCCAGTGCGAAGATCGTGAAACGCGACAACGCACCACCCGAGAACATGTTGAACATGCCCAGGATCCCGCCCGACTGGCGCTGGAACAACTGCGCCAGCTGATCGGGGTCGATGCCCGGTACCGGGATATGCGCACCAATTCGGTAGACGATCAACGCCAGCAGCAGGAAAACCAGCCGCCGGCGCAGATCCGCATACTTCGGGCCCTGCGTACCAGGCTTAGCGAGATTAGGAGACTTGGCCAATGCTGGCTCCGGGATGTCCTAACTTACTCAGCGACCGAACCGCCGGCCGCCTGAATTGCCGTGAGCGCACCCTTGGTGACACCCAGACCCTTCACGACAACCTTGCGGCTGATCTCGCCCGAGGCGATGATCTTGGCCGACAGCGACAGCTCGCTCACCAGACCGGCCTGCTTCAGAACCAACAGATCGATCTCGTCGACCGGCAGGTTGTTCAGGTCCGACAGGCGAACTTCGCCCACGAAACGACGCGTCAGCGACTTGAAGCCACGCTTCGGCAGACGACGTTGCAGCGGCATTTGACCGCCTTCGAAGCCCACCTTGTGGAAGCCGCCCGAACGCGACTTCTGACCCTTGTGACCACGGCCGGCGGTTTTACCCAGACCCGAACCGATGCCACGGCCAACGCGGCGCTTGGCGTGCTTGGCGCCTTCTGCCGGCTTAATCGAATTCAATTCCATTTTGCCCTCGCTCAGTCAACGATCTTCACAAGGTACGAAACCTTGTGGATCATGCCCCGCACAGCGGGCGTATCCTGCAACTCGCTGACCGAATTGAGGCGACGCAGGCCCAGACCCTTGACGGTCGCGCGATGTTCTTCACGCGTACCGATCAGGCTCTTGACCAGCTTAACTTTCACAGTTTGCTGCGACATATTGATCACCCTTAGCCGAGGATCTCTTCCACCGACTTGCCACGCTTGGCGGCGATGTCAGCAGGAGTCGATTGTTTCTTCAGGCCATCGAGCGTGGCGCGGACCAGGTTGTACGGATTCGTCGAGCCCAGGCTCTTCGTCACCACGTTGGTCACGCCCATCACCTCGAACACCGCGCGCATCGGGCCACCGGCAATCACGCCGGTACCGTCCTTCGCCGGCGACATCAGGACGCGCGAGGCGCCATGCTGGCCGAGAACGTTGTGTTGCAGGGTGCCGTTCTTCAAAGGCACCTTGAACATATTGCGGCGGGCTTGTTCCATTGCCTTTTGAACGGCAACCGGGACTTCCTTCGCCTTGCCTTTGCCCATGCCGATGCGGCCATCGCCGTCACCAACCACGGTCAACGCGGCAAATCCGAGAATACGGCCACCCTTCACAACCTTCGTGACACGGTTGACCGCGATCATCTTCTCGCGAAGGCCGTCGTCGCGTTCGTCAGCCTGAACTTTCGCTTGCATCTTTGCCATGACGGATCCTTACTTAGAACTTGAGGCCGGCTTCACGGGCAGCGTCGGCCAGAGCCTTGACGCGACCGTGATAGCGGAAGCCCGAGCGGTCGAAAGCCACGCTTTCGATGCCGGCAGCCTTCGCCTTCTCGGCGATACGGCGACCGATCAACGCAGCAGCAGCAGCGTTGCCGCCCTTGCCTTCCTTGTCGCCCAGTTCTTTGCGCACTTCGGCTTCCAGCGTCGAAGCGCTGGCCAGCACTTGCGTGCCGTCTTCCGAAAAAACTTGCGCGTAGATGTGCACGTTGGTGCGATGCACGGAAAGGCGATGCACCTTCTGCGCTGCCAGCTTGATACGAGTCTGGCGAGCGCGGCGCACACGAGATGTTTTCTTGTCCATGTTTCGCACCCTTACTTCTTCTTGGTTTCCTTGAGGATCACCGTCTCGTCCGCATAGCGGACACCCTTGCCCTTGTAAGGCTCGGGCGGACGGTAACCGCGAACTTCCGCAGCCACTTGTCCGATGCGTTGCTTATCAACGCCTTTGATGATGATCTCAGTCTGCGTGGGAGTTTCGGCCTTCACGCCTTCCGGCATGGCATGCACAACATCGTGCGAGAAACCCAGCTCGAGCTTCAGGTTGTTACCCTCAGCCTTGGCACGGTAACCCACGCCAACGAGTTGCAGCTTCTTTTCGAAACCCTTGCTCACACCCGTCACCATGTTGGCGACCAGTGCACGTTCGGTACCATACAGCGCATTCGCTTCGCGGCTTTCGTCGGCCGGTGCGAAGGTGACGGTGCCGTCATCGATCTTGACGATCACCAGGGGGTTGATGCCGCGGGTCAGTGAACCCAGGGCGCCCTTGATCGTCAGCACATTGCCAGCCAGCGTTGCTTCAACACCCTTCGGCAGTGCAATGGGACTCTTACCTACTCGAGACATTTCAACTCTCCTCGGTTAGGCCACGTAGCAGATGACTTCGCCGCCCACGCCAGTGGCGCGTGCTTTGCGATCGGTCATCACGCCCTTCGGGGTCGAGACGATAGCAACGCCGAGGCCGTTCATGACCTGCGGAATGTCGTTGCGGCTCTTGTACACACGCAGACCCGGACGCGACACGCGCTCAAGGCGCTCAATCACAGGACGGCCAGCGTAGTACTTCAGTGCAATGTTCAGCACCGGCTTCGTTTCTTCTGCTTCAACCGCGAAGTCGTCGATGTAGCCTTCGTCCTTGAGGACCTTGGCGATCGAGACTTTCAGCTTGGACGAGGGCATCTTCACCGATGCTTTCTCAACCATCTGAGCGTTGCGGATGCGAGTCAGCATATCGGCGATAGGATCGCTCATGCTCATGGTGCTTCTCCTATTACCAGCTTGCTTTGGTCACGCCCGGGATTTCGCCACGGAAGGCGATTTCACGGATCTTGTTACGGGCCAGGCCGAATTTGCGGAAGGTACCGCGCGGACGGCCGGTCAGGTCGCAACGATTGCGTTGACGCGTCGGGTTGGCGTTACGCGGCAGCTGTTGCAGCGCCAGGCGTGCTTCATAACGCTCGTCTTCCGACTTGCTGGTGTCTTCGATGGTCGCTTTGAGGGCGGCGCGCTTGGCAGAAAATTTCTGCGCCAGACGGGCGCGTTTCTTTTCGCGTTCGATAAGTGCCAGTTTAGCCACGATTACCTCAGTTACGGAACGGGAATTTGAACGCCGACAGAAGAGCCTTGGCTTCTTCGTCAGTCTTCGCGGTCGTGGTGATGCTGATGTTCAGACCACGCAGCGCGTCGATTTTGTCGTACTCGATTTCGGGGAAGATGATCTGTTCCTTCACACCGATGTTGTAGTTGCCACGACCGTCGAACGCACGACCCGAAATACCGCGGAAGTCACGCACGCGCGGCAGGGCCACGGTGATGAAACGATCCAGGAATTCGAACATACGCTCGCCGCGCAGCGTCACCATCGTACCGATCGGGTAACCTTCGCGGATCTTGAAACCGGCGATAGCCTTGCGAGCCTTCGTCACCACCGGCTTTTGACCGGCAATCTTCGTCAGGTCGCCAACGGCGTGTTCAATGATCTTCTTGTCAGCGACGGCTTGACCAAGGCCCATGTTCAGGGTGATCTTGGTGATGCGCGGCACTTCCATGACAGACTTGTAACCGAACTGTTTAGTCAGATCGGCAACAACTTTGTCCTTATAGAATTCTTGCAAACGGGCCATTATCTATACTCCCTGCGACTTAGGCACCGACGACCGTACCGGTCGTCTTGAGGAAGCGGACCTTCTTGCCGTCTTCGACCTTGATGCCGACGCGCGACGGCTTGCCATTGGCATCCACCAGCGCCACGTTCGACACGTGGATCGGCATCGTCTTGTCGACCACGCCACCTTGCGTACCCTTCATCGGGTTCGGCTTGACGTGCTTCTTGGCAACGTTCACGCCCTCGACGACCAACTTGTCGCCATCAACGGCCAGGACCGTGCCACACTTGGCCTTGTCCTTACCCGTCAGCACGATGACTTGGTCACCCTTACGAATCTTGTTCATGTGTCGGCTCCTTACAGCACTTCCGGGGCCAGCGACACGATCTTCATGAAGCGTTCGGTACGCAGTTCCCGCGTAACCGGCCCGAAGATACGGGTGCCGATCGGCTCAAGCTTGGTGTTAAGCAGCACGGCGGCGTTGCCGTCGAATTTGACCAGCGAGCCGTCCTGGCGACGCACGCCCTTGGCGGTGCGCACGACCACTGCGTTGTAGATTTCGCCCTTCTTGACGCGACCACGCGGAGCAGCATCCTTCACGCTGACCTTGATGATGTCGCCAATGCCGGCGTAGCGACGCTTGGAGCCGCCCAGCACCTTGATGCACATCACTTCACGCGCACCGGTGTTGTCGGCTACTTCGAGCCGGGTTTCAGTTTGAATCATGGTGTTATCTTCCCAACTTAATCCGACACATAGGCGTCGGTCAGTCTTGGTCCCCGTCAGCACCAAAGAGTGCTGTTTGGGTTGAGTCGTTCAAAAGTGGACAACCTTGCTACCTCAACCTGACTCGTAGAGGATACGAATCGGCTTCGGAAGCCATCCACTCCCTTGCGAAACCAAAGACCGGTTTTAGCGAAAGAAGCGGAAAGTCCGGAATTATACAACGATAATTCCGGACTTGCAAGTCAAGCCTTCGCTTCAGCGCGCTTTAGATGATGCGGGCGGCTTCCACGAGACGGGAGACCGTCCAGGCCTTGGTCTTCGACAGCGGACGGGATTCTTGAATCTCGACCATGTCGCCTTCCTTGTACTGGTTAGCCTCATCGTGCGCGTGGTACTTCTTCGAGCGCACGATGTACTTGCCGTAGAGCGGATGCTTCATTTGACGCTCGATCAGCACGGTCACCGTCTTGTCCATCTTGTCGCTGACAACCTTACCCACGAGGGTACGCTTCAGCGAGGTCTTAGCGGTATCGTTCATTTCTGGCTCGCCTTCTCAGTCAACACGGTACGCACACGCGCGATGTCCTTGCGCACCTTCTTCAGCTGGCTGGTATTGCTCAGCTGTTGGGTGCCCGCTTGCATGCGAAGACCGAATTGGGCCTTCAGCAGATCCGACAGTTCCTTGTTGAGGCCGTCGACATCCTTGGCACGAAGTTCGGATGCTTTCATTTCAAATTCTCCCCTCAGGCGCCAAGGCGACGTACGAAGAACGTCGTCTGAATCGGCAGCTTGGCAGCAGCCAGGCGGAACGCCTCGCGCGCCAGCGCTTCATCCACACCGTCCATTTCGTACAGCATCTTGCCCGGTTGAATCTCGGCGACGTAGTACTCCGGGTTACCCTTACCGTTACCCATACGCACTTCTGCCGGCTTTTGCGAAATCGGCTTGTCCGGGAAGATACGGATCCAGATACGGCCACCGCGCTTGATATGGCGAGTCATGGCACGACGCGCGGCTTCGATTTGACGAGCCGTCAGACGTCCACGACCGACCGCCTTCAGGCCGAATTCGCCGAACGACACTTCATTGCCACGGGTGGCAACGCCAGTGTTACGGCCCTTCTGCTCTTTGCGATACTTTCTGCGTTTCGGTTGCAGCATGATTATTCTCCAGTCTTGGCGTCGCCTTCAGGCTTGCCAGCCGGGCGGCGTGCACCACCGCGCTTCGCGCCGGCCTTGTCGCCAGCATCGTCACGACGGGGACGGCGATCGCCCGGACGCGCGTTGCGGCGCGGACGCTTTTCTTCGGCCGGCTCTTCAGCCACCGGAGCGTCGTTGCGGCCCAGCGTGTCACCCTTGTACACCCACACCTTGATACCGATGATGCCGTACGTCGTCTTCGCTTCCGCAGTTGCGTAGTCGATGTCAGCACGCAGCGTATGCAGCGGCACACGGCCTTCGCGGTACCACTCGGTACGGGCGATTTCGATACCGTTCAGACGGCCCGAGCTCATGATCTTGATGCCTTGGGCACCCAGACGCATCGCGTTCTGCATCGCACGCTTCATGGCGCGACGGAACATGATACGGCGCTCGAGTTGCTGCGCGATCGAATCGGCGATGAGCTGCGCATCGGTTTCCGGCTTGCGGATTTCCTCGATGTTCACGTGCACGGGCACGCCCATGCGCTTTTGCAGCTCGGCCTTGAGGATTTCGATGTCCTCGCCCTTCTTGCCGATCACAACCCCCGGACGCGAGCTGAAAATCGTAATACGAGCGTTCTTGGCCGGACGTTCGATAATGACACGACCCACCGAAGCGTTCTTCAGCTTCTTCTTCAAATATTCGCGAACGCCGATGTCTTCCTTCAGCATCTGCGCGAAATTCTGATTGTTGGCGTACCAACGCGAAGCCCAGTTACGACTGACCGCCAGACGGAAGCCAGTCGGATGAATTTTCTGTCCCATCGTGACCCCTTAGTTGCCCAGCGTCACAGTGATGTGACAGGTTTGCTTCTCGATCTTGTTACCACGGCCTTTAGCACGCGCCGTGAAACGCTTGAGCGAGGTGCCCTTGTCGACAAAAATGCCCTTGACGCGCAGTTCGTCGATGTCAGCACCTTCATTGTGCTCGGCGTTGGCGATGGCCGACTCGAGCACCTTCTTGATGATGACCGCGGCCTTCTTCGGCGAGAAGGTCAGGACATTGAGCGCACGCTCCAGCGGCAGACCGCGGATCTGGTCAGCGACCAGACGCGTCTTTTGCGCCGAGATACGTGCACCGCGATGAATTGCTTTCACTTCCATGGTCGGCCCCTTATTTCTTCGCCTTCTTGTCGGCCGCATGGCCCTTGAAGGTACGGGTGAGCGCAAACTCACCCAGCTTGTGGCCGACCATGTTTTCCGTCACGTACACGGGCACGTGTTGACGGCCGTTATGCACAGCGATCGTCAGACCGATGAATTCGGGCAGAACGGTCGAACGACGCGACCAGGTCTTGATCGGCTTCTTGTCACGCGATGCAGCCGCCGCTTCCACTTTTTTCAGCAGATGAGCGTCGCAAAACGGACCTTTTTTAACAGAACGAGTCATTTGCTAGCTCCAATTAACGCTTTTTGCGACGCTGAACGATCATGCTGTCGGTGCGCTTGGTCGAGCGGGTACGCTTACCCTTGGTATGCTGACCCCACGGGCTGACCGGATGACGACCAGCCGCCGTACGCCCTTCACCACCACCGTGCGGGTGATCCACCGGGTTCATCGCCACACCGCGAACGGTCGGGCGAATACCGCGCCAACGCTTCGCACCGGCCTTGCCCAATTGGCGCAGGCTGTGCTCTTCGTTACCGACTTCACCGATGGTGGCACGGCACTCGATGTGCACGCGACGAACTTCACCCGAACGCAGACGCACCTGAGCGTACGTGCCTTCGCGAGCCAGCAGCATTGCCGACGTACCGGCGGCACGGGCGATTTGCGCCCCCTTGCCCGGCAGCAGTTCGATGCCGTGGATCGTGGTACCGACCGGAATGTTGCGGATCGGCAGCGTGTTGCCGGACTTGATCGGCGCTTCCGAGCCGCTCACCACTTGCTGGCCGACGGTCATGCCCTTCGGTGCAAGGATGTAACGACGCTCGCCATCGGCGTAGCACAGCAGGGCGATGTTCGCGCTGCGGTTCGGATCGTATTCCAGACGCTCGACCTTCGCCGTGATGCCGTCTTTATTGCGACGGAAATCGACGATACGGTAGTGCTGCTTGTGACCGCCACCCATATGACGGGTGGTGATGTGACCGTTGTTGTTACGGCCAGCGGTCTTGCTCTTGGTATCGAGCAGCGGGGCGAACGGCTTGCCCTTGTGCAGATCTTTGTTGACGACCTTGACCAGCGAACGGCGGCCCGGCGACGTCGGTTTCGTTTTGACGAGTGCCATGATTACTTGGCCTCCGCTTCAAAATTGATTTCCTGACCCGGCTTCAGGCTAACGTAGGCCTTCTTCTCATGGTCGCGACGCCCCATGAAACGGCCAAAGCGCTTTTGCTTGCCCTTGCGGTTCAGAATTTGCACCGACTCGACTTCGACCTTGAAGAGAAGCTCAACGGCAGCCTTCACTTCTTGCTTGTTCGCGTCGCGTGCAACCTGGAACACCACTTGTTCGTTCTTGTCGGCCACCAGCGTCGCCTTTTCGGAGATCACCGGCGCGAGCAGGACCTTGTACAGACGATGGTCGTTTTTACGCACGTCGCTCATGACAGCATCTCCTCAATCTTGGCGATCGCGCCCTTCGTCAGCAGCACCTTCTTGAAGTAGATGAGCGACAACGGGTCGGCGAAACGCGGCTCGGTGACGGCGACATGAGTCAGATTGCGCGAGGCCAGGAACAGGTTCTCGTCCACGCTATCCGTAATCAGCAGCACCGATTCAAGACCCATGGCCTTGATCTTCTCAGCGAGCAGTTTGGTCTTCGGCGCATCCAGCTTGATGTCCTCGACGACCGACAGACGACCTTCGCGGGCGAGCTGCGACAGAATCGAGCACACGCCGGCGCGGTACATCTTCTTGTTGACCTTGTGGGTGAAGTTCTCTTCCGGCGAATTCGGGAAGATACGGCCACCGCCGCGCCACAACGGGCTCGACGACATACCGGCACGAGCACGGCCCGTACCCTTCTGACGCCACGGCTTCTTGGTCGTGTGCTTGACCTGTTCGCGGTCCTTCTGCGCACGGTTGCCGCTGCGAGCGTTGGCTTGATAAGCCACCACAACCTGATGGATCAGCGCTTCGTTGTAGTCACGGCCGAACACGACGTCCGACGCGTTGACCCCTGCGCCTTCCTGACCTTGCTCATTCAGGAGCTTCAGTTCCATTGTTACGCTCCCTTCGCGAGTTTGGCCTTGACTGCCGTGGTCACGAAAACCTTGCCTTCGTTGGCGCCCGGAACGGCACCCTTCACGAAGATCAGGCCACGTTCAGCGTCAATGCGCGCGATTTCGAGATTCTGCACCGTCGTGGTGACGTCGCCCAGGTGACCCGTCATGCGCTTACCCGGGAACACACGGCCCGGATCTTGTGCCATACCGATCGAACCCGGCACGTTGTGCGAACGCGAGTTACCGTGCGAAGCGCGGCCCGAAGCGAAGTTGTAGCGCTTGATGGTACCGGCGTAGCCCTTACCGATCGACACGCCTTGCACGTCGACCTTCTGGCCTACCTGGAACAGATCGACGCCAACGGCTGCGCCCGGCTGCAGTTCAGCAGCTTTGGCAGCATCGACGCGGAATTCCTTGAGGATTTCACCGGCTTCAACACCCGCTTTCGCGTAGTGACCGGCGGCGGCTTTCGTCACACGCGTGGCGCGACGCTTACCGAAAGTGACTTGAACGGCGGTGTAGCCGTCCGTTTCATCCGTCTTGATTTGCGTCACGCGGTTGTTAGACACGTCGAGCACGGTAACGGGAATCGAATCGCCGTCGTCCGTGAAAATACGCGTCATGCCAACCTTGCGACCGACAAGGCCAAGGCTCATGATTTTCTCCATTCCCGACTGCGATTGGCCGGGGCTAAATGACAAAAGGATGGTCCACGGACGTGGGCCATCTTTTCAAAACTACGCTTGAGCCCGCCATTATAGACGGACTTTTACCGCTTGACAAGTACTGCCAAATCGCATAACGAAAGCCCCGCCGAGTCAGCATTGGCGGGGCTTTCGAGCGAAAAGTCGCTCACAAGCCTTACTGCAGCTTGATCTCGACATCGACGCCAGCCGGCAGATCCAGCTTCATCAGTGCGTCGACCGTCTTGTCCGTCGGATCGACGATGTCCATCAGACGTTGGTGCGTGCGAATTTCGAGCTGATCGCGCGAGGTCTTGTTGACGTGCGGCGAGCGCAGGATGTCGAAACGCTCGATGCGGGTCGGCAGGGGCACCGGGCCCTTGACGATCGCGCCGGTACGCTTGGCGGTTTCAACGATTTCGGCCGCCGACTGGTCGATCAGGCGGTAGTCGAACGCCTTCAGGCGGATGCGAATCTTTTGGTTCTGCATGGAAATTCTCCAAAGAGCGTGGCAGCCCTCGTTCGGGTGCCGGGTCAATCACAAAGAGCAAACACCGCTTCGGCAGCGAGTGCGCAAGCGCACCCGCTGTCCGTCAAAACATCATTACGCTTCGATCTTGGCAACCACACCGGCGCCGACGGTACGGCCACCTTCGCGGATTGCAAAACGCAGACCTTCTTCCATGGCGATCGGCTGAATCAGTTCAACGCTGATCGACACGTTGTCGCCGGGCATGACCATCTCCTTGCCTTCCGGCAGCGAGATCGAGCCCGTCACGTCCGTCGTACGGAAGTAGAACTGCGGACGGTAGTTGTTGAAGAACGGGGTGTGACGGCCGCCTTCGTCCTTCGACAGGATGTAGACCTCACCCGAGAACTTGCGGTGCGGCTTGATCGAACCCGGCTTGGCCAGAACCTGACCACGCTGAACATCTTCACGCTTCGTGCCGCGCAGCAGAATACCGACGTTGTCGCCTGCTTGACCTTGGTCGAGCAGCTTGCGGAACATTTCGACGCCCGTGCAGGTCGTCTTGTCGATCTTCGGCTTGTCGCCGTCCATGGCGATACCGACGATTTCGATTTCTTCGCCGACCTTGATCACGCCGCGCTCGATACGACCGGTCACAACGGTACCGCGACCCGAGATCGAGAACACGTCTTCCACCGGCATCAGGAACGTGCCGTCCACGGCGCGCTCCGGCGTCGGGATGTACGTGTCGAGGGCGTCAGCCAGGGCCATGATGGCCACTTCGCCGAGTTCGCCCTTGTCGCCTTCCAGCGCCAGCTTGGCCGAACCCTTGATGATCGGCAGATCGTCGCCCGGGAAGTCGTACTTCGACAGGAGTTCGCGAACTTCCATTTCGACCAGCTCGAGCAGCTCGGCGTCGTCGACCATGTCGCACTTGTTCAGGAACACGATGATGTACGGCACGCCAACCTGACGCGCCAGCAGGATGTGCTCGCGCGTTTGCGGCATCGGGCCGTCGGCTGCCGAGCAAACCAGAATCGCGCCGTCCATCTGGGCAGCACCGGTAATCATGTTCTTGACGTAGTCGG